>CAYSLH010000223.1:0-8746 GCA_964431605.1 uncultured Myxococcales bacterium | reverse complement strand
GGAAAACCTTCCTTCTTCAATTCCCTGACCGCACGCTGCACAATCCCGTCCTCATCATAGGCTTGGGAACCTACATCGTCCTTTTCCTCTGGTATCCCAAAAAGCAATACAGCCTTTACTCCATCTTTCACAGATGCCTCTACTTCCCGCTTCAGCGAATCCATGGTGTGACGCCATTGGCCCGGCATGGCATGTATGGGTTCCGGTTTGGCTGCTGTCTCCTGCACGAACAGTGGATAAATGAAGTCATCGGCACATAGCCTAGTCTCCCTGACCAGGTCACGAAGCACGGCTGTTCGCCTCAATCGTCTTGATCTGTGAACCGGGAACATTTTTTCCTCCATCAAGTGTTGGCGTGTCGTTTCAATGTGGCGTCAATCCTTGCCATGAACTCGGCCATATCAAATGGTTTAGACAAATAGTCATCAGCACCCAACTCCAGGGTACGCACCCGCCTTTTTACATCACCTCCGGAAGTCAGAACCACCAATGGTGAATCCATACTTCTCTGACGAATCCCTTTCACCAAATCCAGTTCGGCATCGTTGCCCAAGTCCACCCCTACCACCATGAGATCGAACGAACCGTTTTTCAGCAGCTCGATGGCCTGCTCCTGGCTTTTGACCCACTCCAACTCAAAGCCGTGATTCTCCAGGTTGACCCGGATCATGTCGGCTACCAATTGCTCCGACTCAACCAACAGTGCCCTGGTGCTCATGTAGCGGCTCCACTCAACAAACGAACAATCTCATGGCCCAACTTCTCAACGTCATGTTCGGTGTGGGCGTCGGACAGAAACATCACCTCGTACGCTGAAGGCGGCAGGTACAATCCCTTTTCCAGCAGCCCCTAATGCAAGGGATTGAAGCGATCGACGGCAATGGAATCTATTGATGAAGCAGCTCTGGGCACCTGACCCCCAGCAAGATAAAGCCAGAAGATGGACCCAATCCTCCGCCACGAAAAATCAGGCGCGTCGTTCTTTATCGATTCGAAGACCTCATCGAGTTTTGAGCCCAACTGCTCCAGATGTTGGTATACACTTCCATCTTTCAAGATGGATAGAGTACTGATACCGGCAGCAAGGGATACGGGATTGCCTGAAAGGGTCCCTGCTTGGTAGACAGAGCCCAAGGGAGCCAGCTCCTCCATCAAAGAGCTTGGGCCAACTATTGCCCCCACCGGCATGCCGCCGCCTATGATTTTACCAAGGGTTAGCAAGTCAGGCTTTATTCCAAGGGCATCACCATAGGTTCCAAACCTGGTTCTGAACCCTGAGATCACCTCATCAAAGATCAACAAAGCACCATGCCTGTCACATAACGCTCTGAGCTTATGAAGCCACTCGGGTCGTTGTTCCAGCAAGCCATTATTGGCTGGAAGAGGCTCGACTATGGCTGCGGCAAGATCAGACCCAAACCGATAAAACACATCATCCAGTGCCTGTTCATCATCAAAAGAGCATACCACTGTATGTTCGGCAAAAGATTCCGGCACACCCTTTGACGAAGATGTTCCAAAGGTAGCCAGGCCACTTCCAGCCTTTACCAACATAGAATCGCTGTGACCATGGTAACCACCCTCGAACTTCAGAATCATTGGCCTGGCAGTCACCCCCCTGGCCAAACGAACGGCGGTCATGACCGCCTCTGTGCCGGATGATACGAACCTTACCTGGTCCATGCCGTCTATGGCTCCCAGGATCAGTTCCGCCAGATGGATCTCGGCCTCACAGCAAGCCCCGTATGAAAGGCCATCCAGGGCAGCCTCGCGTACAGATTCTAATACTTCCGGGTGGGAATGCCCCAGAATCAGCGGTCCCCATGACATACAAAAATCTATGTACTCGTTGCCATCTACATCCTCGAACCTTGCACCCTTGGCACTACGAAAATACAATGGGGTCGTACCAACAGAACGAAAAGCCCTGACAGGGCTCGACACACCACCCGGCATCAGCTGACAAGCACGTTTGTAAAGTTGTTTTGATTTATCAATGTTCCAACTCATGACAACTCCCTGCTAATGGTTCCTACCCACTTCTTTTATCGCCTCTTTGTACTCTTGGCAAAGGGCTTCTATCCACTTATCCATACCAGCACCTACTTTCCTCAGCCTGGTCGCGCCCCGAAGCCTCAACTCCTTTTCGGTGGTCGAGCCGATTACTACGAACCTGGCTCCGACCATCCATGGATTTGCAAGAAGAAGTCTTCTTCCCGCTGAGGGAGAAGCAACAAATGCCACGCTCCCAGCAAAAGGCTGGATTTTCTGAACCAGTACTTGCTGGTTTTCGTATACCTCCAGGGGAACAATCACCAAGTTTGCACGTTCACAGATGGCATCCATTTTACCGGCTCTCAGGTTTCCCCTGACGGTAAGAACTACCTTTCCTGCTTCAAGTCGCTCCAACAACAACTGTGCCAAGACCTCTCCATTAGCTGGATCAGCTTGGAGATCAGGTTCGAAGCCATCCTGCCGAAGCTCATCTCCTGTGGATTTCCCCACCACGCCCACAAGCGGCCTTGGCGACGAGCCCATAACCTTTTGCAACAACCCCGCCTTGCGAAGACCACGGACACCACGCCGGGAGGAGAAGGTCACCGCATGGAAATCTTTTGGTATGTAATCCGGTACGAGGTAACGGGTGGCCATGCATGGTATGTTCAATACCTTGACACCGCGCAGCGCCAAGGCATGAGCCAGGGGTTCGTTGTCCTCGGCTTCCCTGGTCAGGACCACGGCTGGGCCGGTCGACAAAGCCAAGTCCCCTCTCTGAGTGGGTGGAAATTCGATTTTTCACATCCCCCGACGATCCACTCTTTTGCAGCCTTTAGGGTATTTTTCACATTCGAATCCTGGAACCTGCCAAGGCTCAGTTCCGAGTTTTCGTTCACTGCCGCCACGACTACGCAGATTCGATCCTGCTCCATCCAAGAGTATGCACCAAACGGAGTATGACACCCGCCCCCATATACAGAATGTAACGAACGCTCCAGTTCTACCCTCATCCTGCTACCTGGATGATCCAGCTCTCTCACCATTTTCAGTGCCTGCTGATCCTCAACCCGGACCTGGACAGCAATGGTTGCCTGGCCAGGGGAGCCTGGCCAGCACAATGGATTGAGATCGAACGGCAGCAAAGGAGACACATCCAACCCCAGTCTCTCAGGCCCGGCTCGAGACAGCAAAAGGGCATCGTATTGCCCACTGATACATTTATCGATCCTCGTATGGATGTTCCCCCGTATGGGTACTGCCTTGAGATCCGGACGAAAATGAGCCACAAGGGCTTTTCGTCTCAGGGATGATGCGCCAATGATCTTCCGGGATTTCAAGGCAAGAAGTTCTCTGTTATCCAAGGCATCCGGCCTTATGAGCAATATGTCTCCAGCTTCATCCCGTGGGGTTACGGCCCCGAGCGCCAGACCCGGATGCATCCGGATGGGTAGGTCTTTCAACGAATGTACCGCTACATCGATGCGGAACTCCAAAAGCGCCTTCTCGATCTCCTTGGTAAAAAAACCCACCGGATTTTTTTCACCGAGAGCAACTTCAGGATTCTTGTCACCGCTGGTCTTGACCACCTTTATGACACTGGGACCTTGCAGCAAGTCAGCAACATGTTGTGCCTGCCACAGCGCCAAGGCAGAGCCCCTGGTTCCTATACGAATTGTTTTCATTCCATGCAAGTTCCTCGTGATTCACCGTCTGTATTCTCCATGCCACCTTTAAATTCATCATCGTTGGAATTGCTCACCATCCTCAAGGATGCCTCACGTATGGTTTTGAAAACCTCCGTCGTATATTCGAGGACAATGGATCTCAGGTCCTGTTCCAACAGCGCGCTGTCGCTTGCAGAGAGATAATCGAGTCTCTGCCTGATAATTCTGGGTATCTCATCACGGACAAGTTGTTTGTGGTGCCTCTGTACAGTATCCAATATTTCACCGAAAGCAGGTTCACAGCAGTATACCTGATACTCCTCCATGGCCTTGTTGAGAAGATCCTCAATCTCCTCGTTGACTCCTTTGCGTGGCGAACCAATATTCTTCTTGTAATGCCCTATCAGCTCATCTAGTCCGGAGACCTCTACCATGGAGGGGAGTTGGCCCCTTGCAACCTGTTCTGGGATACCAATGTCTATGAACAACAGAGGAGATGTTCTGGAAATACTATCCAGGCAGGCCCTATCCACAACGGGAAAAGGTGCTCCCGTGGCCACCAGTACAGCATCCACATGATGTAGAATCTCTGAAAGCTTGCTGAGAGGACGTACGTTGGATGGTCCACCTGCGACAATGGTCCTGTTTACGAAGATAGGGTCGATGGACTTTTCAGCCTCCATCATTCCCATTAGTCTCTTTCCAATCCTTCCCAAACCGACCAAAGCGACCCTAGCCCTGCTCTTTGTGTTTTCTTTCAGCCAGTCTTTGAGTACAGAGAACGCCAGGCTGTGAACGCCCACCGCAGAATCACCTATACAGCCTCGTCTCAAGGCAATTCGAACCAATCGTCCGGCAGCCGTGGTCAATCCATTGAGCACCCGAGACGACGTTCCCCTGGTCCTGGCGCGTTCCAATGCATGATAGAGCTGCCCCGCGATCTGTCTTTCGCCCACGACCAGAGATTCCTGCCCGATGGCCACCCTGAACACATGCAGGGCCGCGGCCCGGCCCACATACACATAAGGCTTCAACCAGGCCCTGGCATCAGGACCGGCTCGGAGGATCATCTGTGCCCTGAGTAACTCCGCAGCCCAAGCCGGTTCGGTAGATGAAACAATCCATTCATTCCGGTTGCAGGTATTGAGATCAACAAACCCATCAGCGGTGCCATAAGCCGATAAAGTCGATGCCAATCGACGAACGTCCTGGTCGTCCATAACCAATGCGGATCGGTAACGGGACGGGGCCACCCGGAAATCACATCCCACTACGGCCAAAGGCATGGCATCTTTGTCGAACATGATATCTCCACAAATCAAGTTGCCGCACTCTTTATACACAATAGATACAGCCTGGTCATCCGAAATCTGGCTCAATACGACAAAGAATAAATAAAAATCTTGACCACAACCTCCAACAAGAAACAACATACAGTCCAAATAAATCGAATTATCCATTATCGATCCATGGGACGAAAAATGGCACATACATCTCAGAGTACTACACAGGAAAAAAAGCCCACGACGTCCAACTCTCCACGAATGAGCACGGCATGGAAAATTATAGCGACACTGTTTTTCTCAGGTATCGTGCTGCAGCATATCTTGGGTGGAGAAATAACAGGAGCAGGTGGTCAGAGAATAGCGTTTGTCATTTTTGGGTTGCTGGTGTTTTTAGCAACTGTTGCTATGGGTCTGAACGCCTCGTGGAGACGATTTCTCTCGTCTAACTCATTTGCCGTTCCAGTGATAATCGCCCTGAGCGTTCTTGCGGCTCTTGGGACCATGATACTTCAGGGTCAATCGAGGCAGGTAATGGACCGGTATTACGGTTCATCTTCTTCCATCATCCAAGCTTTTTTTCTCAACGACCTCTTTCACTCCCTGGGATTCGTGGCTGTGCTTTGTGTTGGAGCGGGTGGACTGGCCCTGACAGTTTGCCGAAAAAGAAGACTGACCGCCCGTTACCTAGGTTCGGTGGGAGCACACCTGGGCCTTTTGTTGATGCTGGCAGGCGCTGCCATGGGTAATGTATGGGTTCTGAAAGGCCGCCTCGAGCTAAGAAGGGGTCAAATGAAGGATCACTTTTTGATCGATACGCCTGACGGGAGCGCAGCCAAGGTTCCTCTAGGCTTCAGCGTTCGGCTCGATGATTTTCACCTCGACATGTACGAACCGGAATACAGCCTCTTGGTTGTGGACATGACAGGTCGAGATGAAAAAGTCTTGTGCAAGACAGACCCCAGGTCACCTGATGAAGATGCCCTGGCGGCATTGGGCATAGAAATAAAAGGATTTTGGCCTGACCATGCCACGCGTTTGAATATAACCAGGGCGATGGGGCGCACTGCTCCATCCGAGCAACAACCAGCAGCCATACATCTGCAGATCGCGGCTGGTAACAGTCTACAGGATAAATGGCTCTTTGCTTTTGACGGGTCAAAGCCCATGAGGGAAGTTATGGCAGGCAGTGCCCTGGCATTTTGCTGGAATCAGAAACAGGCAAGAAGCATGTTGGAGACTCAGTCATCTCCATCTGGGCCACACTTGTTACAGGTAGACGATAAGTCTTTCACCATACAGATGGGCAAACAGCTACAGCTACCAGGACACGTGAAGGTGAAACTATTGCGGTTTTTACCTGACTTCGTGGTGGACTCGTCCACCGGACAGTTGCACACGAGGAGCATGAAACCCAACAATCCAGCCGTTCAGTTAGAGGTATGGAAAGAACAAAACGGAGACGAAAAAAAGCATACCACCACCTGGCTATTCGATCGCTTCCCGAACTTTCACCACCAGGGCCAAGAAACTCCCCTGAAAGGGGTCAGATACCGTTACGTCACAGGTTCAGACTCACAATCTTCCTTGTCAGCCGTGGCTGTGGGCGAAATAGGCCGCCTCTGGAAACTTCGCCAAGGATCCATTCAACAAGAACTTCCTCTGGAAAAAGGTTCAGAGTTCACATTGGGCATTGCAAAGGTAAAGGTTCTGGCCTTCTATCCAAGTGCAAACGTGGAGCAGGAGGACTTCAGTCGTTCAGACAGGCAATCAAATCCTCTTGTTCGTATCAAGCGAACGGACAAGCCAGGCACGGCAGACCTGACCATAAATAGACCCATTCGACTGAAAAACGGCCACGCAATCGTGCTGACTCCGACCAAGGGAGAGATGGTAAGAGACTATGTCTCTACCCTGTCTGTGTGGGAGAACAAAGATGGCAAGCTCCAACGGGTAGAGCAAAAAAAAATAGAGGTCAATTATCCCCTCGAACACAATGGATACTATTTTTACCAAGCTGACTATCGTCCTGACGACCCGGACTGGTCAGGCTTTCAAGTAACACGGGACTCAGGACTGTTTTTTGTATACCTGGGTTTTTCCATGAACCTTCTGGGAGTGCTTATGGCTGTGTTCAGCCCGGTTTTCATTCGAAGAAAAAAGATACCCTTGAAAGGCATCCCATGACATACGCGGCCCAATTACTAACCACTATCGCTATTGTTCCTTACGCATTGTCCGCCTTACTATATGGCGCCATGTGGTTTGTTTCTTCCAGGTGGCTGCGCATGGGCGCTCCGTTATTTCTGGGTGTCGGCATGGCAATAAACATATTCCAAATGGCCCAGCGTTGGACCACTGTGGGTCAACCTCCATTCAAGACCCTCTATGAATCCCTGGTGCTACTTGCCGCCTGCACTGCCGTGGTCTACTTTATGGTCGAGTTTATTTACCGTGCGAGGGTATTGGGCCTTCCCTCAGCACTTGGTTGCATGGGGGTGATGATATTTGCCTGGAGTCGTACCGACAAAGATGTAGTCAATCTGCCCGCTGCTCTTCAGAGCGGCTGGTTCATTCCCCACGTCGTGGTTTATTTTTTCGGATATGCCGCGTTAGTGGTGGCCTTTGGTGCTGCCATAGCCTATCTATTGAGGCCCAAGCCCATACAAACGAAAAGAGCGGATCTGATACGAGGTGGCATCGTAGATTTGGAACAATCGCTTGATGGCGCTGTAAGGTTCGGATTCGCCATGCTCACCGTAGGGTTACTCTTCGGTGCTTTCTGGGCCAGAGAAGCTTGGGGAGATTACTGGGTCTGGGATCCCAAGGAGACATGGTCCCTGGTTTCATGGTTGGTTTTTGGGCTCTATATCCATCTGTACTACCTCAGTGCATGGCGAGGCAAGAGGCTGGCCATATTGGTCCTAGTGGGATTCGGCGCAGTCGCCTTTACCTATCTGGGAATGAACCTCCTGCCCACAGCAGCACAGAGTGTGCATATTTACCAATAAAATCCATCAACAAAACACCCGTAATACGCAATCTCAATAATCATGGTCTTTCGCTATCCAATTAATCTGATAGGATTTCCATGACTGGCCACGGTTGACAACCAGCCCCATAAGCCCCATTGTTCTCTACCATGAACACGAACATGGAAATACGCTCAAGCGCTGAACAGATACTGAAGTTGGACTCGTCTGAGGCCACCGGCAAAATGAAGACCCTTTCCATCGATGAACAGTTGGAGTTGGTACTTTCCTTGGAACCAGGCCCTCGACGCCAAGAGTTGGTACTGCGCTCAGACAGGCCGCAGCTGCTTGTCAGGTCCATACCCGAGGAAGATTTTGCGCTCACAGTCAAGGAGATAGGAGACCAGGATGCCCTGTTCCTGATCGAAATGAGTTCAGACGATCAGTTGGCTTATCTGTTGGATCTGGACATGTGGGCCAAGACAGACCTGGACATGCGACAGCTACACCATTGGATGGAAATAATACTGGAGTGTGGACCTGAGCGTTTTCTCAGATGGACCAACAGCGCTGATTTCGAACTTCTCGTCCTATTGTTCGAGCGTTGGTGCATCATGGTGGAAAAGGAATCCATCCTGGATCTGCCGGATTCCGTTGCTGCCAGAGTTATCAGCCCGGACAACTACCACCACATCTTGATAAAAGTTGGAGCAGACCTTTCCCTGATGCAAAAGATCACTGACCTTTTGTTCCACGAAGACAAGGAACGTTTCCTAGCCATAACCGGAAACCTGGGCACTACTCCACCGGCGGAGTTGGAAGAGTTGGT
>CAYSLH010000222.1:2728-8749 GCA_964431605.1 uncultured Myxococcales bacterium | reverse complement strand
TGCCTGTGAATAATCATATCCTCGCAGGCGGATGGATTTCCGTCGGGGCACGGCGCGCCGTACCTGGATTATATTCATACCATCCATATATGTTGTTTTCCATAGGGTGCCGAGGATTCCATCACCATGTTGCCTCTGGCAGCATTCAATTTGTCAATGGCCCACATTTTCGGGTTATTTTTAATGTATTGTCGAATTCTGTTTAATTCATTTTCATTCCTAACAATATGTTCCCAAAAATTGCGTTGCCATAATTTCGTGCCAGATGAACGCCGCGCCTCATTGATGCGTTTTGTGACGGCGGATTTGAACGCCCGGATAATTGTAGGCAACGACCCTGCGACGGGTTTGCCAAATCGTTCCATTGTAGGGGCACGGCCTTTTGTAGGGGCACGGCGCGCCGTGCCCCTACAGGTGATAACCACGATTGCATGAAAATGGTTTGGCATTACGATAAATTCATCCAATTCAATTTCGTTGCGTATTTCCGTCGTTTTTATCCATTCGTCCATAACAATACATCCGTATTCATTCAAATTCATTTCCCCATCAACGATTTCCCCGAATAAACAGGCCCGGTTTTGGGTGCAGATAGTCACGAAATACGCACCTGCCTGTGAATAATCATATCCTCGCAGGCGGATGGATTTCCGTCGGGGCACGGCGTGCCGCGGCTCTACATGATGATATTTGTTCAAATTATCCTCGTCTTGCTGGTTGTGATTTTTTAGGGTCATATATACTCTTTCCCGCAAATCATTTGGCGGCTCCGGGCAACTATAGTTTTCCATGGCCTTTATTATCAAGGAGAGAAAAGGTGTTTTTTAACCATTGGCTGTAAATGTTGAAAATGAAGTTTCCAGCTTGTAAGGGATCACCGCTTGGCGGGTTTTTCCAGTTTCTTGATCCTTTTTAGTATTTCCTCTTTATCCTTCTTTTCTGGATGGGCTTTTAGTGCCCGGTGGTAATATTCCAGGGCCTTGTCTTTTTGGCCCAGTTTTTCATAAGCGTCTCCCACGTGCATTATTATTACTGGTTCATTCGGTGTGGTTCGATCAGCCCGCATGAGGTACTCGAGGGCCTGCTTGTATTTTTTTCGCTTGTACAACAGCCATCCGAGCGAGTCGGTGATCGCCCCGCTTCCAGGGTCCAACCTCAGGGCTCTTCGTATTAGCCTTTCTGCCTCGTCTAAGTTTTTGCCCTGATCAGCCATGGTGTATCCCACGAAGTTCAAGGCTGCGGAGTTATTGGGCTCAACCGCAAGCAATCGATGCATCACCTCGATGCTTTTTTCTATCTTGCCCATTCTTTCGTACAAGGCGCCGAGCGCATAGAGCAGGTTTATGTTCGTGGGAAAGCGTTTGAGCACCGACTTCAATACCTTGACACCCTCCATGCCCCGACCTGCTTCGAAAAGCAGGTTGGCTTTTGCCGAGTACAAATCAGTAAGATCAGGGTATTTGGCAATGGCCTGATCCAGGAGCTTGATCCCTTCCTTGAATTTTTTTTGTTTAGACGCGGCTTGCGAAATGTTGAGGTAGATTCTTCCAATGGTGTCGGTGTTGTTAGAGAGTTTCAAGGCATTTTCCAAAACAACCATGGCCTGTTGCGGCTCGCCCTTTTGAATGAGGCAGTATCCGATGGAGTTTTGAGCAGCCGGATAAAGGGGAGACGAGACTGGAATCATCTCGAGATTCTTTATGGCCTTATCCCACTGCTTTATCTCCTCGAATAAAATCGCCAGCAACAGTCTTTCCCTGTACGATTGGGGATAGTCCTTTAGGACCTTTTGAAGCTCTGCTATGGCTTGGGTGTGGTGATTTATTTCGGCGTAGGTTCGGGCGATTAGACTTGCATTGGAAGGGTCGGAGGAGCGCAACTGGTCTATGTAGGCAGATGCCGATTCATTGTCACCGTTTTTTAGATACAGCCTGGCCATAAATGCCATGATGTAGGGGTCTTCCGGGCTGGATGCCATGGCTTCTCCCAGGACCTTGATCGCCTCGGTATACCTTCCCTGTTGCTCCAGGATGCCTGCCAGGGTCTGGGTGGTCCGTATGTCCGATGGTGAAAGCTGAAGAACCCGCCTGTAGTATTTCTCAGCGGTTTTTTCATCACCTTGTTCAAAGAAAAGATCCCCCAGTTTCCTGAATCCCTCCGCAGAGTCCGGGTTGGCTTCTACCATCTTTTTGAGCAAGGCAACCGCCTTGTCCTTTTCCTTCCTGGAAAGGAAAAGGCTTGCCAAGGTGGCATAGGCCGATATTTTCTTTGGAGAAAGAGTTGTGACTCTTTCGAAAAAGCTAATGGCCTTTTCGCGTTGACCCATGTGAATAGCAGCCTGGCCCTTTAGAAAAAGGGCGTCAGTGTCGTTTTTATTGAGGTCCATGGCTTTGGTGGCCTCTTTGTCCGCTTTTTTCCAAAGCCCCTGGCTGGCATAAAGCTCTCCTAAAACCACATGGAGATAAGGCGAAGTGTGGTCATACAGCAACGCATGTCGCATCTCGTCCACCGCTTGTCGCAGGCGCCCTTCGGTCATGAATAATCTGGCCTTGAGGTAATGGTCATAGGCCATGGCGCTGGACTTGGTGTCCGCTTCTATCTTTGGTTTTTTTGATATTACACCTGGAGCAACCCTGGATTCAGCAGACGCAGGCGCACAGCCCATGATTATTGCCGTAAAAGCCATCGAAAATACAGTAGTCAAGTATGTCCAGTTCATGATAGGTCGACTTTATCCCATGGGGAGGTTTGGCTCAACACCCTGTGTGCCGCTTGAAGCAGATTTTTATCAAGGAGGTATGAGGTGATTTCGTTTGTAATTTGGACCTTGATCGCCCTTGGGCTGTTCGCCTGGAACTATTTCGCAGGCAAGCCATTTGTTGGAATCATTGGATCCGACAGGCTGTTTGGCCATCCCATAAACGGCGCGTGGCTCGCGGTGGCTGTCTCTGCATATACCCTCGTGAGATATTTTATCCGAAAAAAGCGCAACTCTAAGGGGAGTTTTTAAGGTGGGATCGAGCCGAAAGGGTAAACCAGGCTCCGACTTGGAACACCTGGTCATGCGAAGAGTAGGACGAGCCATTGGCGATTTCCACATGATAGAGCCTGGTGACAGGATATTGGTGGGTATCTCTGGGGGCAAGGATTCATTTGTTCTCATGCGTATGCTCGATATGCACAGGAGAAGGTTCAAGTTCGATTTCGATCTGATTCCTGTCATGGTTGATGCTGGGTGGGACCCGGACGGCGCGATACGGGCCATGAAGATGATGGCTCGACAGGGCTTTGATGTGGAGTTGATCGAGCGGAAAATAAAGCAGACGGTGGAGCAAAAGCTTAGACCAGGTTCGAATCCCTGCGCCCTGTGCTCCAGGTTGCGGAGGGGGTTTTTGTATGACCTTGCGCAAGAGCGCTCTTGCGACAAGATTGCCCTGGGGCATCATCTGGACGACTTTGTGGAGACTTTGCTCTTGAACCTTTTCTATACAGGCCAATTGAAGTCCATGGGTGTAAACATGCGCTCTGACGATGGTCGAAACAGGATAATCAGGCCGCTGGTGTACGTGGAGTCTCAACTATTGGTTCGCCTGGTGAGGGAGTATGGTTTTATGCCTGTGGACTTAGATTGCCCACATACTTCTTTCAAAAAAGAGCCCCAAAGAGAAATGGTTCGGAACCTGGTCTCGCGCTTGGCCTCCAAGAATCCCAGAATAAGGCGTAGCATGTTGGCTGCCATGAAACATGTCAGGCCCAGCCACCTCATGGACAAGTTTCTGATGGAAGATTCCAAGTCTGATACATGATTACTTAACCGATGAGCGGATCTTGCCGATAGGTTCATACGTCATGATTGCGTGTACATGGATGCATGCCTGGATATCGGCCGAGGCGGTCGAACTGGAAAATCCGGGAAGAATTTCTGTGGGGCGCTTGCAAGGCCTGGGCCCTAAGTGATAACCTGCCACGGATTTTTTTGTTGCTCAGGCGCTGACAAGGGAGGGCCGAGCCGTGAAAGAGAAGAAGCAGATAGGAAAAATCTTGCTGGAGCAAAAAGCCATCGACCAACGCCAGCTTGGAGATGCCCTCGACAGGCAGCAGAAGGAAGGAGGGCGTTTAGCTTCGAACCTGATGGAAATGGGAGTCACAGGCGAAGATGAATTGTTGTTGGCATTAGGTGAGCAATTGGGTGTGCCGGCAGTGGACTTGGCAAGGACGGTGATCAACCTAAAGAGTCTGGACCTGGTGCCTGAGCAGGTGGCCCTGGATGCAGGGGTTTTGCCCCTGTCCGTGGAGCCGGAGAGGGTTGTCCTGGCTATGTCCAATCCATTGGACCAATCGGTCGTGGATGAGATCAGCTTTGTGACTGGAAAGAAGGTAGAACCATATGTGGTGTTGGACGCACGCCTTAAGAAAGTTCTCCGGGATGCTTATGCTTTGCACAAACGAGACCCCAAGGCTGAGTTCTACAAGGGAGATCGTGTCGCTGACTTGGATGGAGGTTTTCCCCCCTCAGGACACATCGAATTTGTGACAAAGGACCTGCCGGAACCGGATATTGTTATCGAACCTGACGAGGAGTTGATCAACATAGAGATTTCCACCGATGTTACGACCGATGAGCAGGTTCTTGCACAAATGGTTGCAGGCGGTGAGCCTGAAAAGCAAAGTCCTTTGATCCTCGTGGTGGATGACGAGCCTGATATCGTCAACTTGTTAAAAAAAGCACTGGAAGCAGAAGGTTTTAGCGTGGCGACTGCGACGCGGGGATTGGAGGCTCTTCAGGCGGTCAAGTCACACTCACCAGCTCTCGTGCTCCTAGATGCCATGTTGCCGGAAATTCATGGGTTCGAAATTTGCAGAAAAATTAAGTCTTCAAAACGTTTCGGTCATATCCCGGTCATAATGATCAGCGCTGTATACAAGGGATGGCGTTATGCCCTGGACGCCAAGGACGCTTATGGTGCGGATGATTATTTTGAAAAGCCATTTCGCCTGGTTCCGCTGGTCAGGAGAGTAAGGGAACTTCTGGATTCCGAAGAGACGCCTCCTGACGACCAGGAAAAAATCAATGAAGCCAATGAGGCTTACCAAAAGGGAGTGTCCTTTTACCGTGAAAAACGCTTCGAGGATGCAGAAGCGGCGTTGAGGCAGGCTTGCGGACTGGATCCTTTCAGTGCAAATATTCATTACGCTCTTGCGAATGTGCTTTTGGCCAGGAACCTTGTTTTCGATGCAATGAGGGAATATGAACAAACAGTTGAACTGAAACCGGACTTATTTGCACCGCTTCGCACCCTTGCGATCCTTTACCAGAAAAAAGGTTTCAAGAACAAGGCGGTGGAGATGTGGGAGCGTGCATTGAGATGCAGTCCCGAACCGGAACGGAAAAAAGTCCGTGCGCAGCTTTTGAAACTGTTGTAATCAAACTCAGCGAGGTTTGCGTGGAGGTAGTTCGATAAATTATCATGCGTTTTACCTGTGAAAAGTGCAACGCAAAGTACAATATTGCGGATGATAAGGTTCGCGGAAAGATCATCAAAGTACGCTGCAAACGATGTAATAATCTCTTGGTGATCCGGGACCAATCCAGTGGTGCTGTACGCGGGGCGGGGTTTCACGCGCTAAGTACAGAGAAAAATTTACGGCATGATGAGAGTCGTGACGTTGTTGCCAGGAAAAAAAAGAAATCAAAACAAGCACAAAAGCCGGGCGAAGATCTCAAGGATGAGGCTCTTGAGCCTGTTTGGTATTGCGGTCTCGATGGGAATGAACAAGGCCCACTCACTCTGTTCGATGTGGAGATGGGCATTAGGAATGGGAGTATAACTTCCGAGCATTTCGTTTGGCGTGATGGATTGGACGATTGGATACCCATAGAGCAGGTTCCAGAACTGAAAAGCTTCCTGACCCTGCCAACGTCTTCCATGGAAGCAGAAAAACGCCGAGAAAAAGCACGGAAAAGAAGAGAACAGGACAAGCTGAAGGAAAAAGAGCGCAAAGAGAAAGAACGCAAAGAGA
>CAYSLH010000222.1:0-2628 GCA_964431605.1 uncultured Myxococcales bacterium | reverse complement strand
GAGAGAACGTAAAGAGAGAGATTACCGGAAATCGGACCGGATAGTTGCTGCCATATCAATAGAAGATGAAGAACCCCAAGAGCCTGAGCCACAGCTGCCAAAACCACCCGTAGGGGATATTGATGATGATTTTATTGTAGAGGAAGTAGCAGATGAGCTCATGCAGGAATCGCTCGATGACGAGTATGAGCTTTTGCAATCGGATCCAATGGCAGTAGTGGCAAAGAGGGAGAAGTTGGGGGAAATTTCACGAGTCATCGCAGTGCAGGCCGGCGTCGGGTCGCACAAGCGAAAGCTGGGACTTGGTATTTTGGTGATTGGGACCTTTATCTTGACCATAGGTCTTTTAGTGGTTCTTGCTTTCAGCCAGGGATGGTTTACGAATAATATCAAGCCGGGATTGTACGCTTCCGGCAAAAAGGAAAAGGACAAAGGTAACGTTTCAGGCGAAGCGCATGTCTCTGAGCAGGATGCGAAGCGAATCAGGGATTCCATATGGGTGGTTGAACCGAACAAGACAAATTCTTCTACAGGGCAGAAAAACCAGGGTGTGGTGTCACCTGCCCATTCTCATGGTAAGACTAAGCAAGAGCGAGAGTTACTTGCCTTTTATAAAAGCCAGGACCGTGAAAAAAGCGAAGTCATGCCAAGGGTGCCTCGTGGCGCGACATCTGCCGCCATAGAGATGCTGAAATTACCTAGTACAAAAACTCAAATATCCCCTAACAACGATGCTGGTGATCATGGAAAGACGGAAGTGGTCCCACGTGCTCAGGCAAACATAGGCAGTCACGAGCGACTGACTGATGTTCAGATTCACATGGTGATTCGTCGCCATGCCCGGCAGGTCAAAAAGTGCTTCGAGCGTCAACTAAAAAGAGATCCTTCCATCAAGGGAAAGTTATTGGTTACCGCAAGAGTAAAACCCAATGGAAGGATAAAAAAGGTTGCCATCAACCCTGAAAAGTTCCATGGCACTTATTTAGAGGAGTGTCTCATAAAGGAAATCAGGCATTGGAGGTTTCCCTCCTTCGATGGCGATGCTTACGATCTTACCTTTCCTTATGCCTTGTCAGCTCGTGAGTCGTATTGATTCTCGTAAGGGTCGAGTAATTTTCCCCTGGTTTATCCATCAATCTATTATGTCTCTGCTGAAGGTCTTCAAATTCAGTAAATCCACTGCTTGTTCTTTTCTGGCGGTCGATCTTCTTTCCAGTCCCGGACCCATACCCTCGATTCTGTAAGGACGATACGAAGACATGCTGAGTTTTTTGAAACCACGTGTCTGTTGTTCTTCTCTTACGAGGGATGGGTAGACCAGGAAGGATTCCAAAACGGCCTTAAAAGCTACCAGGACTTCTGCCTGCTTGTCTCGTTGCTTTTCCAGTTCAACCAGGTTGGACTTTTTGCCCAGGGTGATTTCGTTGAACATATAGATGAGGCCATTGAAGTATCCAGCCTTACCGGGAGGAGTCAAGCGCCTGAAAGCGTTTGTCCCACGGTAACGATCGATCTCCTTGAAAAGAAAATCGATCATTTCATGGCCTAAAAACTCCTTTCCCAAAAAATGTAGATCGTCCAGGCATTGGTATAGAGCCGCAATTTTGGGTTTGTTCACAAATTTGACTTCTATCAATCGTCGCTCTTCCGTGTTGAAACTGGGCTTTCTGAACTTGTCCTCCATGGCCTGAAGAAAAAAGATATTCTTGAATCCTGTTCCATACAACCTACTCGGAATGGAAAAGCCCAAATCCCTATCCATGTCCCTGGTGTTGTTCAACCGGTCCAAAATTTTTGCAAGCATCTCCCGGAAAGCGTTTCTTCTAACCTCGTCCTTGGATGAATACATACCGAGGGTCGTTTCGTAAAACGTATGTACCGTGCGCAGGTATTCGTCAAGCAAGGGTCCAGGAGAAGGTATTTCATCACTTAGCCCTTTTATGAGGCTTTTGCGTTCCATGGTATCGAGCGCAACGTCAGCCTTTGGGTAGAGTAGCTCCTTGAGATAGGTGTAGTAGCTCATGTCCCTGCGTCGTGACAATGCTGCGACTATTTGCATGATGGAATGAAGGTTTTCATAATACCTGGCAGGAGATGGGAAATAGCGAATATGATCATAAAGAGTAAGAGCGATTTTGAAAAATATACTCGAAGCACGATCGTTATATTCATCGATATGTTTCTGTATTATCTTATGACGCAACTGGGGCGGAACCTGCTTCATCTTCAGCCCGCAGCAGTCTCCATAAACAGGATCCTTTAGCTCGTTGTTCACCAGGGTCTCTGTCCAGGTATCCAATTCTTCTTCAAGCACGTCATGGAGGAGAGTGGGAATGATCGTGATGGCACGCAGCCCGTTTTTTGCAGCCCCTCTGGCGGCTTCTATGGAGTGAATGGCAGAAGCTCTTTTGGTCTTTCTTTCAATTTTCCTCATCACCCTGCAAGTCATATCCAGCGAGCGCTGCATGAGTGTAGTGAGATGAGCGCTGTGATCTCCTTCCGAACCGGACAGCATGTGTTCGGTCAATTCCCGTAAAATATTCGCATGGGTCTTGTTGACCGTGTAGTAGTTCATCAATACCTGGAGCCGTTTTGAAAATCTCAGCTTGTGGATGTTTTCGCGTCTTT
>CAYSLH010000221.1:0-8789 GCA_964431605.1 uncultured Myxococcales bacterium | reverse complement strand
AGGCTTCTGTCGCAGGTGTGTCTCCGGTACACTCAAGCCCATCGCCGGCCTCGTTGCATGTCATGGTGCCGTTGGCACACTGGTCATCATCATCGCCGTCGCATGGGGTGCCCTTGTCTGTAAAGTCTTCGTCTGTGTCACCATCGCAGTCGTTGTCCACTTCGTCGCAGAGTTCCGTGGCATTGGGATAGACCGAGTTGTCCGCGTCGTCACAATCCGTGCCTCCACATGCTTCATCAGCAAAACCGTCTTCGTCCGCGTCCGCGCATCCGCCTTGGCATGACCACGAGCCAGCGTCTTCCAGGCAGCTTTCGTCCGCCTGGCATGCATTACCGCATGCACCGCAGTTATCCGAAGATGTAAGGGCAGTCTCACAAGAGTCCCCGCTCGTGTCACAGTCGCCGAAGCCGGCTAAGCAATCGCCCATGACGCATGCGTTGGCCGTGCACAGTCCTTCAGCGTTTTCAAAATCGTCTGTACAGTCGTCTCCGCAGGCCGAGCAATTGGCAGCGGTACCTAATTCCACTTCACAACCGGTGGCAGGGTTTGAGTCGCAATCAGCATACGCTCCTAAGCAGTCACCCATCTGACATTCAAAGGTTCCGGCGTTGTCAACACATGAACCTGCAGCGTTTTCAAAATCGTCAGCGCAGGTATCGCCACATGCCGTGCAGTTCGTGTCAGTGCCAAGAGCTTGTTCGCATCCGTTGGAATCGTCGGTGTCGCAGTCGCCAAAGCCTGGTAGGCAATCGCCCATGGCGCAAACGCCTGCCTGACAGATCCCGTTGGCGTTGGCATAATCATCAGTGCAATCATTGCCGCATGTGCCGCAATTGTGCGCGTCGTTTTGCAGGTCCACGTCCTCATCCGTCTCACCGTCGCAGTCGTCGTCTATGGCATCGCAAGTCGTATCGTCAGCAGCCGATGGGATGACTTCACCTGCGCACTCTCCCCAGTAGGTGCCGTCACATGTCTGGGTTCCTGCCTGGCAGGGGGCGTTGACCTGTGTGCCATCAGGTCCCGAGTAGCAGGACTGTGTTTGATCCTGGGTAGTACAGAATCCACCGTTGGGCTGTATATCTCCAAGACCTCTCGGGAAAATCTGGTAGCCAGAGTCATATGGATCGGAGTTATCATACTGGCTGACGATACCTTGAATATCTACAGGATAGGCAGGCTCCGGAGAACCATCCAGGTCAGTGTCTTTGTCTATTCGCATGGTGAAAGTGTTTGTTCCTGCATCATCGGTGATCACTATATTCGCATCGTTTCCTTCAGTGGGCCAAGTGTCACCCGATCCCGTGTCTGAGACCTGGACGATCCCCACCAGCATGCTTTCGTAGAGTTCGCCCGCGCCCGTTGCATTCAATTCATCAAGGGTGAGCATGATAGGTGTAACCGGATTTGATTGGGACACCACGAAGGCCATGGTCTCGGTGATCTCGTCCTTACCGTTGTATTGGCTCAATTTTCCTGAAATGGTAATACTGTCTCCCTCTGTGAGCATATCAGTGGTTGCACCATCATAGATGGCGATACCGGCTGTGAGATCCTGTACGTATGATTCCTGGTACGACAGGGTGCCTGCAGCCGTTACCAGGCCACTGATAGTTACAAAAGCATCCGGCGAGTTTTCCAGGATGTCCGGGATATAATCAGTATCAGAGTCAGCCCTTGCAAAGGCGATGGTTACTACGCCTCCTATGAACTCGACCGTCGAATCGGATGTTCCTCCAGTGGAATTTTCAACACCAACAGCGGCCAGTGAATAGAGAGTTTCTGCGGCCAGGTCTCCACTGGTAAACACCAGATGCACCAGAGTCGCGTCTGTGGCATCCAGGGTGGCGGTGGCAGGGTGAATGGTACCGTTCACCGTGTAATTGGCCACGTTCACGGCGCTTGGTGCTGTTACGGCTTCACTAAAATACACGTCCACTTCATCAGTGGACAGATTGTGCACATGGGTTATGTCCGCTCTGTCGGCAAAGGTGCCGTATATGGAGTTTTGCGCCCCTGGTGTGGCGTTCAGTGCAACACCTGCAGAGTCGGTGCCGTTTACGGTTACACCATCGTTGTCTCCCCAGTTCGTGGAAATATTGCCTGCAACGTCTGGGTTACGCCTTTCCATGGAGACATCCTGCGTTCCGCCGGAATTATTGGTGCCTGCGTACCATCCTCCCGAGGTGGACGCGGTATCCAGAAAATCTATGGAGTTGTCGTTGTCGTCTTTTAGCTCGAGGGAGTCGCCCGTGTTACCCAGGCTTATGCTGCTTATTATGAGATCTGCTGTCACGCTGGTGGCTGTCTCGTCCCTTTCGATGAGAAAGTAGCCGTGAGCTGCGATGGTGCCGGTAAGAGCGTAGGTTGTAGTACCATCATCCAAGATAGTCCATCCCGCAAGGTCGATGGCGGCATCGGTGTTGTTGTAAAGTTCTATCCATTCGTCACCAGAGCTGGCATCCGAGCCCATCCAGGCCACCTCGTTGATGACAACATCCAAGGGGTTTGCAGCCATTGCGGTGGGGGATAGTAACAATAAAGCCAGCCCAATCGCCGTGATAGTCTTCATGTTTCATCTCCTTTCAATGCCATTGGCATGAAAATAACCATCATCAATTTTCTTCTGAATTAATCTACCCATTTTTCAGTCCCATCTTGTACGCTCGACCACCCATTATCAAGAGCCTTTGTTGCAGTTGTCAACCAGTCTGTTTTATTCCGAGAGCTTTCATCTTTTTATACAGGTGACTTCGTTCGAGACCCAGGCGTTTTGCCGCGTTGGTGATATGCCAGTTGCTGTCACGAAGCGCTCTGCGTATGAACGAACTCTCCGCTTGGGCCATCATCTGCCTGAGAGGTTTCTCCGGATTGTAAAAGGAGTCACTTTTTTCCATGGACGAAGCAGGTCCACCTGGTCCGAGGTTCAAAATGCGTTGTACGTCCCGTGCTCGTATTTTTTCATCCCTCACCAAAATGGCCAGGCGCTCCATGGAGTTTTTCAGCTCCCGGACGTTACCGGGAAAGTCGTGTTTCATGAGCGCCTCCATGGCGTTTGGAGTCAGAGTCTTTGGATGCCTGTTGTTGTCCCTGCATGCTTTTTCAAGAAAAAACTCCGCCAGTTCAGGAATGTCTGATTTTCGCTCTCTCAAGGTCGGAACCTGTATGGGGATGACATTGATGCGGTAATACAAATCCTGGCGAAAACGGCCTTTTTCGATAAATGATGGTAGATCTTGGTTGGTAGCTGCGAGTACGCGCACGTCCACTTTTATGGTGTCGGAAGAACCCACGCGTTCCAGTTCTCCTTCCTGCAATACTCTCAGTAACTTTGCTTGCATGGCCATAGGCATGTCCCCGATTTCGTCGAGCAAAAGGGTCCCACCATGGGCTGTCTCGAATTTCCCTCGCCTCATTTGACTGGCGCCTGTAAACGAGCCCTTCTCGTGTCCGAACAGTTCACTCTCTATAAGTTCCCTGGGGACCGCTGCGCAGTTGAGCTTGACGAAAGGTCCACTTGCCCGGCCCGAGCCTTCGTGAATGGCCCTGGCCACGAGTTCCTTTCCTGTCCCGTTTTCTCCTGTTATGAGGACTCTTCTCATGTATGGAGCAACCAGGCGTATCTCCTCCCGAAGTACTTCCATGGCCTTGCTCGATCCCACCATGGTGTTGCTCAGGCCGATAATCTCTTTGAGATCCTGGTTCTCGGCGGTAAGCCTGCGCAGCTTCAATGCGTTTTTGATGCTCACCAGAATTTTTTCAGACGATAGGGGCTTTTCCAGAAAATCCGTGGCACCCATGGTTACAGCCCGAACAGCTATTTCCACCGTGGCATGGCCGCTCATCATGATGACAGGGATCTCGGGCGAGTTTGCCATTATTTTTTCCAACACGGAAAGACCATCCATGTCAGGCAGCTTCACATCCAGCAGCACCACGTCGGCGCCAATGGAGAAAAGCTTCTCCAGCCCGATCTTCGCACTGCCTGCAACCTCGGTATCGTATCCTTCCAGGGATAGGGCCCTAGATAGGGTTACCAGAATGTTCTGTTCGTCATCGATTACGAGGATGGTAGCCATGCTCACTCCCGTGGAGTAGTTGCGTAGTTACGTGAGCAATATAACTGATTTCAGATTTTTATTTGCTTCCATTTTCCCTGGTAAAATTTCCAGGCCATAATGGAAGACAGGGCTACAGCATAGGCTGCGGCCGCCATCCAGCAACCCAGCAGGCCCAACCCTAGCACCATTCCCAGCACGTAGGATAGGGGGATGAGGCACAGTGAGTGCATCAGCATTTCCGCGATCATGACGAATCTGGTGTTGCCCGCTCCAAACAATGCCTGGACCAGGATCATCCCGGCGCTCATCAGGGCCGTGACCGAACCCACCAATCGCATGGCCGGCAAGGCCACGTCTATGACCTCTTGCTTGGGTGTGAAGATTCGCATGAACATGGATGGATGTATGATCATCGCCAAGCCCACCAATCCCATGACGAGAATTCCTATCTTGGCCGACTCCCATCCATAGCGTTCAGCCAGATCGGGTTTTTTTGCCCCAAGGCTCTGGCTCACAAGGGTGGCTGTGGCGGTTCCAAACGCCATGGAGGTGATGAACACCAGCATGAGAAACGAGATCATGCTCCAGGATGCGCTCGTGGCAAGATCCGGTCGGGCCGCATCTATACCTGAGACCAGAGGACCTGCCAGGGGAAGAAAACTCAATGCGTCGAGCCACTGCGGACCCTTTGGCAGGTTGGCGATCACCCAAAGGAAAAACAGAAAGCCACTCATCACGAACACCGTTGCCATACCTGAAGGGACGCTTAGGCGAATGATCTCCCATGAGACGTGTTTGTCCAAGTTTTTCAGTTTGTAGTATCGGTATTTTTTGAGGTAGCTGGGCAGCAGGCTCCAGATGATCATGACCGCCAGGCCAACATAGGTCGATATGACGGATGCGATGGCGGCTCCATCCACTTCGAGCCTGGGAAACCCCCATAGACCAAAAATCAGTAGAAGATTTAGCCCCGCGTTCAGGAGGTTCATCAGGATAGAGGCCACCATGTGGACGTGGGTCTTTCCTATGCCGTCGAAAAACGACTTGTAGGACATGGTGGTGACCATGGTAAAAACGCCGATCATTCTGATTGCGCAATAGGATGAACCCAGGTGCACGACGTTGGGGTTTGGAGACATCATCCGGAAAAAGGCTGGAGACAGGTAGTAACCCAGGACAGATACCGCTGCTGATGAGATTATTGCAATGGTCAGAGAGTTGGACAAGGCTATACCCGCCAGCCTTGGCCTGTTTTCGCCCGTTCTTCTCGCAGCAATTGCCTGGGTACCGATTCCGATGGCGGACAAAAACCCACCCATGGCCCAGAATAACGGCAGGCTCAGTCCTATTCCCGCCTGCCCGTCGATTCCGGTGGCGCCGGGCAGCCTGCCCACCATGGCTGTGTCCAGTTGGTTAATCACTGTCTGGAAAAGCATCGCCACAATAACCGGGCCTGCCAGGGTGCCGATTTTTTTTGACAGGGGTATGTCGACAAGAAGTTGCATGATGCAGCACAAACTATGTTGTCGGACCAATATTGGCAATATCTTTTTGACATGGAAATTTTCAGGAGACCTTGGTGGTTGTCTATACACAAGTCTCACATGTGGGCGTGGCTTTTCATATGTCCAATTGATATTGAGACTTGGATGAGATGTTGTGTTTTTTATTGACAACTTAAATGGTAATGGTCTAATGGCGGAGTTGTTACACATTGGAATCCAATTTCATATGGTCGTGCTCGGATCATGCAACATGTCCGGCGCGCCGTAGGCGGGTATCTAAAAGGAGAACCGGCAATGACGCACCGTAATATTCTCAAAGGTCTGGTTGGGACGGCTTCACTGATTTTTCTTCTTTCTCTGCTTACCACCGGCTGCCGTCCGGACTTTCCCAAGTGTAGAGATGACGACGACTGTGCCGCAGAAGAGGGCAACACAACCAAGATGAAGTGTTGTATGGAGATGTGCCAGGAATGCTGTGAGGATCCGGACTGTCCCAAGGAGATGCCTCGCTGCAAGGATAATCGTTGCGTGGAGTGCCTGGAAAACAAAGACTGTCCGGAGGACAAACCCTATTGCGAAAATGAAAAGTGTGTTTACGAATGTGAAATCGATGCTGATTGCGCTCGCAGGGACAAGGCCGGCATGATTTGCAAAGACCACAAATGCCAGTGGGAGTGCGAGACGGACGAGGATTGTCAGGATGCGGACAAGGAGTGCAAGGACCACCACTGTGTAATGAAGTGCAAGTGCCAGAGTGATGAGGATTGTCCCGAGGGTAAGATGTGCGACAGTTGTGAGTGCATAGATAAGCCCCAGTGTGAGCTCGAGACCATTCATTTCGATTTCGACCGATACGACCTGCGTTCTTCGGACCGGGAAGTGCTGGACAAAAACGCCCAGTGCATGCAACAGCGTCCGGACATAACAGTAACCATAGAGGGCAATTGTGACGAACGGGGTACCACCGGTTACAATATCAGCCTGGGTGACAAGAGAGCCAAGGCCACCAGGCGTTACCTGGAGAACCTTGGTATCCCCAGGAGTCGCTTGAAGACAATCTCGTATGGCGAAGAGCGTCCTGTTTGTAACGAGCAGACGGAAGATTGTTACGAGCAGAACCGGCGGTGTGATTTCAAGTACTAGGCTTCGTGCTTGGTTGAAGAACGGACGTCTTGAATCGAGAGCGGAGTCCCATTCGGGGCCCCGCTCTCTTTGTCAGTAGTGTGAAAAACGTTGGACAGGAGGTCATCAAAAGTGGTTTTTCGCAGGACTATCATTTGGGTCATGTGCCTTTTGTTTGCATCCAGTTTTATGGCAGGTTGTTGGGTGAAAAAAGATGTGGGTAAGCAGATGCAGGCAGACATAGTCGCCCTCCAGACACAGTTCGAGATTATCAGAAAGGCTCACGCTGAAGAAAAAGCCCAACTGACCAAACGATTGGAAGAGGCGGACAAACGAATTGGGGAGCTGAAGCTCCTCATAGGTGAGTACAGGAGGGTTACTGGTAGAAACGCCGCGGATTTCGGTGTGGAAATCGAACAGGTCAAGCGACTCGTTACAGAGATGAGGGGTCAGGTAGAGGTGAACGAACATCGGCTCGGAGTGATCGAAAAGCGCCTGAAGATTATCCACGAGGATCTATCCAGCCAGCGTGTAGAGGCACAAAAGCGGGAACAGGAAAAGATGGAGCAGGAGGCAGCAAGGCTCAAGGCCGAGCAGGAGGCAGCCAAGAAGAAGCTCCCTGACATAATCAGGCCTGAGAAGAAGGCGGATTTTTATAAATTGGCTTATTCCCTGGTCGAGGCGGGGCAGACCAAGGCTGCAAGGATATTGTTCGAGGAATTCCTGGAAAAATGGCCCACAGACAGTTATTCGGACAACGCCCTGTACTGGATGGGCGAGACCTATTATGCCGAAGGAAATTTCCGGAAAGCGGCTTTGACTTTCCAGCAGGTGCGAAGGAAGTTCCCCAAGGGTGACAAAGCTCCGGATGCGCTTTTGAAGCTGGGATATTGTTTTTACTCCATGAAAATGTATCGGGAAGCGCTTCCGTTTTTGAGGGAATTCGTACAGTCTTATCCCAGGAATTCCTTGGCGAAGAAGGCCAGGAAGAGAATCAAGGAGATCAAGAGGAAGTTGTCGAAATAGGCGGGTCATGGAACGGAGGTTGAAAGTGGGTCCGTGTCTGGATCGAAATGGTTATTGGGATACTAAGACTATGGCTTTGGCCGCGCTGGTCGCTTTTCAGGCAATGTTCGTTTGTTTTTCGGCTAAGGCACAGGATGATGTCCCAAGCTTGGACAACAAATGTTTCAATGATCATGCCCATATGGTTGGGAAAAGAGATCGTGCAGCCATCAGGGCTTTGTGCCGCAAGGCGGATAAAAGCGGCGTGCCCATGATGGTGGTTACGGTGAAATCAGTCAGTGATTACAATGTAAGACCCATGAGATTTGATTCGTTCGTAACCGATGTATTCGACGAATGGGACATCGAGTATGATCAGGCCAATCGTGCAATTTTACTTTTCGTTGCTCGAAAGGAACACCAGATTCGTATTAAGCTTGGTGATGGATATCCTGACAAGGCGTGGAAAAAAGCCAAGAACATCATGGTTCGTACTGTGGGCCCTTCGTTGAGACGCAGAGCTTCTTCTGGAATTCGTCGAGGATTCGCTAGGTTATACCGTGAGGTGGTAAAACCGTACGTTCGTGCACAAAAGCGCAAGGACGACCTCGAAAAATCGAAACGGGGCCACGTGAATTTCGAATAGCTCCCAAAATACTTAAAAGTTTTTCAATAATAGGAAGTTACCTGCCCAGTCGACCTTTGTCTGGCATCAAAAAAACACCAATTTTGTCAATTCCTGCATATAGTACGAGTAATGGATGATCTTCTTACTGGAGACAGGGATTTACTGGATGCCTACAGGGCTGCAAAACCCTGGGCATTGGAGAGTATCTATCGCCATTATTTGCCTGTGTTGACCAGGTTTTTGCGCAAAGGCTTTACCTTCTCCAGTCAGGGAAGGCAGATGGTTTTTTCCGGTTACGACAGTCCCGAAGATTTGCAGGATGTGTTGCAGGAGACTTTTTTATTGGCGTTTGGAAAAGGAGCCAGACAAGGGTACAACGGCCTTACGTCCTTCAAGTCATATATACTCGCCATTGCAAGGAACGTGGTCTTGGGACGGTTCAGAAAAGATGTTCGCAGACTGGTCAGATTC
>CAYSLH010000220.1:0-8940 GCA_964431605.1 uncultured Myxococcales bacterium | reverse complement strand
TACAATGCACAAAATCGGGGACGGAGGTGGGATAACATGCAGAAAACACAAAGGAAAAACATCTACCTCGGCCAGTTTCCTAAAGGCTCCGTCCCCGAACCTCGAACCTCTGAACCTGCTGAACCTCGCAGGGGTCCTAGGTGCAGGTAGCAGCCACTTGTTTTATTTCCCCTGGTCCCGAGGTTTGTCATTGGAGCATCTCAGGATATCGCCATATACCCACCTGTATGCCCGGTCTTCTTTGGGCGGGTTGTCACCCCTGATGCTAAAGGCGCAGGTGATTGCAACCAGAGCTACAATAGCTGCAGCGTATTTATATGGTTTTTGGAGTGGCAATACCTTGTAGGTCCAGTAAATCAGGTAAGCCAGGCCTGCCTCGATCAGGATGAATCCGACCCAGGCCCCAAGGCCCACCTCGCTCGCCATGTTCGGAGCAACACACCCCCTGAGAGCAAGGGGCGCGACAAAATCAGCCAGGGGATTTGTAAAGTCCGGGGGAAAGCCACCAAACACCACGAACGCAGTGACCGTTACGATCATGGAGTAGGCAACAGCCACGGCGAAAAATACCGTTGTGACAGTGCTCGTTCTTTTTCCTGGAGCAAAAAGAGTACCTGAAGCCAAGGCCAATACTGGCAGCAGGGGAGTGAAATGTCTCGGCCCTAGACTCCAACCCCAAGCGTCTATTTTCAAGGACATGGCGAACAATAAATACAGGAAGGTTGCAGCACCCACAGCGATCCATAGAGGGCGAATTCCTATTCGGTCATGTTGTCCGGATGAAATCAGTTTGAAGATGCCCACAGGTGCAAGCAAAAGCCATGGTGAGTAGAACAATAGCCCCCTCGTCGTGCCGAACATGATCAGCCAAAGCCTGTGAAACGACGGGGTGACCAGCCCCATGAAACCCTGTTCGTGTACATGGGCATAGTGCCTGTTTACAAGGTGTGCGTAACCAGTGGCCCATGGTGCACCGAAGCATGCCTGGTGATACAGGGCCAATACCGTCAACGGAATGGCTGCACCCAGTGCTCCCAGCCCAAGGGCGAGCGGATTTTTCCTGCTCACCCATACGGCAGCGAGCCCCAGGGGCCCGACCAGTAAAATACTGGTGTACTCAGTGAACAAGGCCAGGCCCAGGGATACTCCGGCAACGAAGGACAACCATGCCGAACTCGGCGACCTGCGAAGTTTGACCAGGGCCCAGAAGGAGGTCGTTATCCACAAGGCGCACAAGCCGTGTCCATACAGCAGACTTCCATATGGAAATGCCACTGTTGCCACAGCCCATGCCCAGGCGACGACCAAGCGCATGTCCAGGCCCAGGCCCATGTCTTTGAGTAAGCTCGAGAGCAAGATCATGGTCAGTGCCGCGCTAAGTCCGGATATGAGTATCCTGAGCCATCGAAGCAGCAAGGCGTTATCGATTCTGTATCCTTGCCACCCGTTGAATAACTTCAGCACGGCATAGACAGCCGTGCCGAAAAACGACACCCCTGGAGCCTTATCCGTATAGAGTTTTCCTTCAAACCTGGACATGTCTGTGACAGGGCCATATCTGCGTACAGGCCCGTCTATGGAAAACGATCCCTCATCCACAATGGCGCGGGTCAAATACAGCCTGGTGAGTTCATTGGGGCTTCCGAGGTTTGGAAAATAAGGAAACGACCATGCTGTCAGCAGTAAAAATGCTCCGGCGGCAAGCACGTGTGTCCAAGGTGATGATTTGAAACGGGGGTGGATCATGGAGCCACCACGGTGATGATGGGCCAACTTGGATCGTCCAGAGGTTTTTCGATTTGACCTGCGGACATCATCTGTTGAACCAGTTTGTACCTGCCTGTTTTCAGGTGGCGTGGTATCCAGATAAAAAACCTGTCAGCCACGATCCATCCGCGACGCCATCTGCCAGGCTCTCCCATTCCTGTTCCAAGGGGACGATAGCCCCATAAAAGACCAGGAGGGGACAAGTTGTGCAGATGAATGCCAAGGATTCCGGTGGGGAAGTTTTTTGGAATGGGCCATGGATCCAGTGGAGCTTTTCCTTCAAGGGATTCCAGTATTATCTTGGTCATATGAGATGACGCGGGCCCTTTTGCATGCCAGATATCCAGTATACCCAGTTGCTGACCGGGGCTAGTCGTTGTCGTCTCAGGTTCGAACCGTACCAGATCCGGCCCCTGAGGGTATCGTGCAAACTGGCCCTGGGTCTCTGACTGGATGGGGGGCGGAGGCGCATCTGCTCCCTCGTATACCCACCATCCGTTTTTCGTGCTTGGCTCCATCAATGCGTCGGCCTGACGTTGTATGGGTGTAAGAAGATAAACCATGCCCTTTTTTCTCGCCAAGGGCCAAAAATGAGCAAGACTGTTGCCTCGGACCAATCGAGCGGGTTTTCCCGTAAGGAACGAAGCCGTCAGGGCCGGGCGCTGGCGACCATTGGTCACCCCCTCGATGAGGATTGTTGCTTTTTCGGGCAGCGAAGGTTCGAGCTTGGAAATGGCTGAGACTACCGGGTTGTAGTCTGCGATGATCTCAAAGGCTCTTCTTGTGATGCGTTGCTTCTCTAAGATGGATGCCATGGCCGCAACAATAAAAAATGAGCAAATTATCCTTCCAAAAACCGCAGACGGTTTCCATTTGAAAAACTTCAGAACCGAGCCCAGCGCCAAGGCTGACAGGAAGATCCCTGCGGCCAGGACCAGCTGGGTCGGAAGATAGGGTGTTGCTGCCATGTCGGGTGTGAGTTTTGCAGCGAACCCAAACCAGTCATGGGGGATCTTGTCCCACAGGTAAACAAAGACGACAGGTGTCATGGCAAGTGAATAAAAAAGTGCGCCGGGTCTCGCGCGGGATATGCGTATAAATAAAACTCCTGCAGCCAAGGCCAGGGCCGGTGCTATGCCGAATAGCACGGCTGGAACCTTGGTCTTTACAAGCACCAACGGTAGCCAGGTTCCCACAATCCACAGTGAGTGTAAGAGAATCGCGGAGTTTTTGTGCTTGAACGCAAGATGCAGGATGTACAATGCCGCCACGATCATAAGTAAAGCGAATGGTGGAGTGTACAAATTTGCCAGCAGATCGTTGAATAATGCGTCCCACGGCCGTCCATGTCCTTCGTACGAGGTTGTGACATGCAGCCATTGGACTTTTGTCTCGTATGCCCATTGTGCGGGCCAACGATGAGATGCGTATGATATCCACGCAACCGGTCCGGAAAGACCAAGCCCCAAGAGTACAAGGGCCAGGTGCCACTTGGGTTTGGGTCTTAGTGGCATTTTGATCTTGGGTGCGAGCCATATTACCAGCACTGCCCCCACAGGAGCCAGGGCCAAAGCGCTTTTGGACATGAGAGCCGTCGCTTGACTGAGCCCGGCTAGTACCATCCAACCTTTTTTCGACGTGCTCAACGCACGCTCTATGGAGACAACGCACAGTGTCAACCAAAACGCCAGGCTCACGTCCGTCATGTCGCCGAAATGATAACCTTGAACCTGTAGCCAACCGAAAGGCGCTGATGCGTATATTATGGCTCCCAGAAGTCCCGCATTTTGGTCATACACTTTTAGGCCAAGCCAGTAGATGCATAGGATCGTACCAAGAAAAAGCAAAAATGCCGGTAGACGCATCCAGAAAAAAGACCTGCCCCCCAGCCGAATGCTCACGGCCGATTGCCAAAAAGGCATGGGAGGCATGTGCAGCCACACTTGGCTGTCTTGCCAGTTGCGAAAGTTCAACGGGACGAGGGGGTCATCTACGAGGCTTGGTTCAAGGGGGTGCCGAGTTAGGTTTGCTGCTACTGCTGCGTGGACAGCCTCATCCCATCCTGGCAGATATGGATGTCCCAAGCTTGGCAGGTGTATCCAGCATGCAAAAACCAGAACCAGTCCCAGGAGGCCGATTCCTGTTTTCGTGGGTTTTTGTTCTTCATGCTTGAGCATGGTGGCAGGATATGGTCATGGGTAAGATCCCATCAAGAGAAAAAGAATGCATATGGCGCATCAATTGCATAAACTCTGTTTTTGCAACCAGTGAGAGGATACATGTCTAAAGAGATACTCTTGGATAAACACGAAAAGTCGACCAATGAAACACAGGAAAACGACAGGGGTAAAATAAAATCCCTTGGTGGTAAAATAGGGGCGGCTTCACTAATCGTAATGGGATCCATTTTTCTTTCCCGGGTCTTGGGTCAGGTCAGGCAATCATATATCGCCTATGTGGGAGGTGCCTCTGTCGATGTGGATGCGTACACCATAGCGTTTCAAGTCCCTGATATGCTTAATCACATAGTGGCTGGCGGTTTTTTGTCTGTGACCTTTATTCCGATCTTTGCAGCCTACCTCGAGTCCGATCGTGAAGCCGAAGGCTGGCGAATAATGTCGATCATCGTAACCGTCAGCACTGCCTTTTTGCTTGTGCTCATCGGCTTGAGCATGTGGACTGCGCCAACCCTGGTGTCCTGGGTAGCCCCTGGCATCTCGGACGATCCAGCCACCCTGGCCAAGGCCATACACATGACCAGGATTATCCTACCCGCCCAGGCGTTTTTTTTCATAGGCGGGATTCTCATGGCAGTGCAGTATGCCAAGGGCAGGTTTTTAATCCCGTCGCTGGCCCCCCTGGTCTATAACTTAGGGATCATTGTGGGAGGCATGGCTTTTAGTTCCCAACTGGGTGTCGAAGGCTTCTCCTGGGGTGTGCTCATGGGGGCTTTCGTTGGGCAATTCGTACTTCAGGTTATTGGCGCCTATAGGTCGGGAATGCGTTACAGGCCCGACTTTTCATTGACTCACCCTGATTTCGGAAGATTCCTTTGGCGAACATTTCCCCTTGTAATGGGTGTGAGCATGACTTTTTCCATGGAGTTTTTCTTCAAGTTTTTCGGCTCCATGTTGGGAAAGGGAACCGTGTCAGCCTTGAACTACTCCCTACGCACGGGAATGCTATTGGTGGCCCTGTTTGGCCAGGCAGCGGGTGTTGCTTCCTTTCCTTTCCTGGCGAGGCTGTTTGCCAAGGGGGATACCAGGCGGATGGTACGAACATTGGATTCCACAATCAGGAGATTCATTTGCCTGGCCATTCCAGCTTCGGTGTTGATGATGGTGACAGCTCGTGAGGTGGTGGTGATTTTGTTCAGACGCGGTGCATTTACCGAAGCTGATGTGACAGCAACCACCTTGGCGCTGCAAGCTTTCTTGACCGGTGCTTTTGCCATGGCTGCTTTGAACCTGGTGGTGCGTGGCTTTTACGCGACCCGTTCCACTTGGTTGCCAGCAGCGTTGGGTAGCGTTGGGGTGGCTCTGTCGGTTCCCCTTTACGTCCTGTTCATGAAAATATTCGGTGGTCCTGGTGTGGCTTTGGGAGTAGCTGTATCGGCTCTTCTGCAGGCTTTGATTTTGTATACGGTCTGGAACCACAGGATGAAAAACAAAGGGACAGAAACATATATGGCCCTGGGCAGGGCCATGGTGCTAACCGTTCCATTGGCTGCAGGCGCATGGGCTGCCAGGTGGGCTCTTTCGAATGTCATGGATATCGATGGATTTTGGGGTGCCTTGGCTGTATGCGCATTGGCCGGGCTTGTGTTTTTGGTGGGTTTGGTAAGCCTGGCGGAGTTATTCCGGGTGCACGAGATCACGGAAGTCTGGCAGAGAGTTCTTGCCATGATAAAACGCAGGGCTGGCCAGGAAAATTTATAATTTTGACACAAGATGTGTGTCAGGTATTACACGAAATAATCCGTATATTAATTGCTGACTCTCCGGGTAGTAGCTTGAATGGGGCACAGCGTGTGTTGGCATGACAATTGCTTTTCGAAAATATATTTGGATTATTCCAACATTCCACTTGCTCAGAGTCTTCTTTTGGATGTTGGGAAAATCGGTCTGAAGTCTTTTTTGGGGAGGCATCATGGTACTGAGTTCAGTGAATTTTTTGGTCCTACTTCTGGCCTCGGCTTCTGTTAGGCCTGCCTCTGTTGCTGCCATTGGGGAACAAGAAACAACTTTACACATTGTAAAGCCAGGCATGTATCACCTGTCCGCCCGCTCGGGTCATGGAACCACTTGCCAAGTAGTAGATATTCACAGAGGGCCCTTTGCTTACGGGGGGCTTTTGGGAACACGTGACTGTGAATTGGATCTGCTCTTGGACATGGGCTCTTACTTGGTGAGGCTCCATTCTCCGAAAAAGGCAACTGGAAAAGTAGAGTTGAGCTTGAAGGAATTTATCCAGGATCGTCCAAAACCTCTTCTGCTCAAAAGGGGACGCAGCGACAATACTAAACTATCGCCGGGCCACCAGGTATCCTGGTGGATTAAAGTGCAAAAAAACCGGGACGTGGAAATAGTGGTCGCTGGCAAAAACGCTGGACGTGTGGAACTTTGGCGGGAGGGAAAATGGATACAGTCCATACAGAAGAAACCCATGGAGTACTTTTCCGAACCTGGTCAACCCAGGTATTTCTGGCGTCTATCAGGCAAACTCGAGCCGGCTGATTATCGTTTGGTGGTCTATGGGGTTAGTCCAAAGAAGTGGACCATGGGTAAACCAGATGAGTCATTGTTTGTAAGCAATGGTTACGAGTCTGCTGGAGATAATCGGCTTTACGAGTTTCAGATTCCCAAATGGGGATTTGTGATAAGAAAAATTAAAGGTGGGAAGCTCGGAGTCCATCTTCAGTTGAATGAGTCACCCCTGCAGGAAGTGACCTTGGATGTTCGTGATTTTGCGGCCACTTCCGGGGATGGTACGACTAGTTCGGGAAAGTCCCATATCGAATCAAAATCATTGGAGCAAGAGTGTGTTGCCAATTCCGGAGGGTCTAAATCCCATGTGGTATCAGTGTGGGGGCCTGAAGGAACCATGGGGAGTATTCGTTGGTATGGATACCTGGACCAGGGGTGGGGATATCCGAAATTGACCGATGACATGTTTGTGTCCATGAATGATGCGTTCAAGTTCTCGGCACCGGAAGATGGAAAGTATTTGGTGGGAGTGGTTGACGTGCCCTCTGATCCGGATGCGCTCGCACTGTCTTGTAAACTCGCACCGATGCGAAGGAGCATGTTCGGAATTACGAAAAAATACGACTACGTCCTGGTGGGCAAGTCAAGGTACTTGGATCGTCATTTCAATTATGACGGTAGTCATGCCAGCATATGGTTCAAGGTGCAGGAGCCTGGATTGTATTCTGTCAGGGTCCATGGAAGCCAGGTGAAAAAGTGTGATTTGTTTTTGCAGCATTCCAAGTCCATAAGGAAAGCGACAGGTTGCAACTTATCCCTTGCGTTTGGAAAAGGCCTGTATCGTATGGAGTTGTATGATGGCAAGCCGGGGATAGCTCGTATTTCCATAAAGCCTGGTGCCAGGGCAGCAAAGAACCTGGCTTCGATTCACAAGACTTCATGTTGGTTCAATGGAATCGAACTGAGGGGCAAATCCGAATATGGGCTAAAAATGAACAGGAAAGGCAGGGCAGAGGCAAGGGGCCTTGTTCTTCGCCGACTTCCCTTGAGGTTGACGAGGCCGCTTTTTCTGGTCATCGACCCTGGTGATGTGATCAGGTTACCCATCGCACCTGGTGATCCTGTGGTTGTAAGAGGTTCCGGCTCCAGTGGTTTACTTTGCTCCACTGGGGTAAAGCCACCTCTTCCCGCGTCAGGTCAAAGATGTCGGCTGGCCAGATCGAAAAAAAATTCCACCATAACCATGGGCAATGTCGGTGAATTGCCCTTGTGGGTCTCCCTGTCCAGGGTTCGCAAGGAGCCAAACCCGCAACCCCTGCAAATTTATTCACCAAAAATCGTAAAGCTTCCCACTCTGGAACCTGGAAAAATAATTTATGCGGATTTCCAGCGAAATCAATCACACTCTGCTTTGCTGCACGTGCCAACAGCAGGCGTATACGAGGCTAGCACCCTGGGCCTTTTATCCACCAAGTGTTCTGTCAGGACTCCGGTGTTTGCAAATATGTTCTCCAACCAGGGTGGAGGCAGGGGACGAAATTGTCTCGTGGCAGGCTACATGAACGAGGGAGATTACCTGTTGTCTGCAACAACGCAGGGTCGCTCCATGGGAAGAGCGGGCATAACGATTAGAACCAGGAAAATCAAGAAAGGTCCTGCCGTGGCAGAAGGGGGAGAAGTCTTTTTCAAGGTTCCAGCGAGTCAGATGCTCAAGCAGAAACTCATCGTAAGGACAAAACACACGTTTTCACTGACAACCAAGGCTCAGGGGGCGAGCCTGAGGTGCCGACTGGAAGATGACAGGGGGTGGCCCATGTTGGAGGTCCCTTGTTCTTGCAGACAGCGAGTAACTCTCAAGCCGGGAACTTATTATTGGAGCCAGATGCCCCTTACTGTGGACAGTAGCAGGAGTACCAGTTTGTTGCCGGTACGGGATTTGGACGACGAGGTGATCAGGGGTCCGCGGATCCACCAGGTGAGGTTCAATAATAATTATACCGTTCGGTTGAATAAATCCGGCCGGGACAGGTTCCGCTTCGTTCTCCAAGCACCCATGGACGTGACCATAAACCTTGATAGGAACATGGTGGGAAGACTGGCCCATGAGTATGAGAGATAATTATCAGCTAAATATGCAGATAAGACATCAGATATTTCACTCAACATTTTATTCAATAAATATAGGAACATTTAATACCCATTTTCATCGTGCTGCTATGAGAGGAAAAGATTATAATGATTGGAAGGAATTTGGAAGATTTATTTTAACATGGCCAGGTGTAGCAAGAGATTCTTCATGGTGGGATCAGGAAAATAGGACATGGGATGTACCTCAGGAGATACTGGATAGATATCATCTTGACAGTTTACATCAGGATTCTGCTGCATGGTTCTGGTTCTATGAGTATATGGCTGATAACGGTAATGGTTATGGTGAGATGACTGATCAGGGATGGAAATGGACAGG
>CAYSLH010000219.1:0-8959 GCA_964431605.1 uncultured Myxococcales bacterium | reverse complement strand
GCAGGTCATGTGGCCGAGATTTTACGGTAGATGAAGTAGTTGCATCCTTGCACAACAAGGTCGATGAATCACTTGAGGAAGTCTTGGGTTCAACCAGAGTGGATCGTCTGTAGCTTGGCTACTTGTATGATGCGAGCAAGGCAGCAAGAAAATCCCAAACCTTGCCTATGGACTCCACTTCAATGGTCTCATCCGGTGAATGCGGGTTTTTGATGGTAGGTCCAAAGGAGATCATATCCATGCCTTCGTACTTGGCTCCGATAATTCCACATTCCAGCCCGGCGTGGATGATTTCCACCACCGGCTCTTTGTTGAAAAGTTCCTTGTATACCTGCTGACACTGAGCGAGCAGTTTGGATTCCATGTTGGGCTTCCATGCGGGATATCCACCACCAACTTCGGTCTCTGCTCCAGCAAGACGACCAAGAGCCGCGATACGTTCGGTGAGCAGATCCAGTTTGTCCATGTTGGAAGAACGCTGAGACGAGAAGACTTCCAATTTGGTGGCGCCGGTTTTTACGGTGGCCAGGTTGTTGGATGTCTCCACGAGACCTTGGATGTCGTTGGACATCTCTGCCACACCGTGTGGATGGGCAAGGATGAAATCAAGCACCCGACCTGTCTCCTCTGTGGACATGGCGTCGGGCCTGTCATCGGGGGATTCGAGATGCAAGGTTACGCCCGGATCTGTCTTGGCGTACTCGGACTTGAGTTTAGCCGCTAAATCCGAGATGACTTGTTTGGCCAGGTCTACACCGGCTTCGGGAACGTAAAACACTGCCTCTGCGTCCCTTGGAATGGCGTTATGGGCCGTACCACCGGAAATAGTTCCAAGCCTGAGATCAGTTTTATGCTGTATGCTTTTGAGTGCCCTGGTTAGTACGTGAATGGCGTTGGCACGCTGTTCGTGGATATCCACACCCGAGTGGCCGCCTCTCATTCCACCTGCTAGCAGTTTATGTGCTGCGTAATCCTCTGGGGGGGTAACGGGGTTGATAGATAGTGTGGCCTGTATGTCTTTACCTCCAGCACATCCGACCGTAAAGACGCCCTCATCTTCAGAGTCGACGTTCAAAAGCAGCTTGCCCTTGATAAATCCTGGTTCCAAGGCAACTGCTCCCGTGAGACCTGTCTCCTCGTCTACGGTAAATAGCAATTCCAATGCCGGGTGTGGAGTGTCCTTGTCCAATGCGAGGGCCATGGCCATGGCGATTGCTATACCGTTGTCTGCGCCCAGGGTTGTGCTCTCGGCAGTGATCCATCCGTCCTTCATTACCAGAGGAATAGGATCCTTTGTGAAATCATGGGTGGATGTTTTTGTCTTTTCGCATACCATGTCCATGTGTCCCTGGATTACACAGGTAGGCGAATTTTCATAACCTGCAGATGCTGGAACTTTTATGAGAAGGTTTTGAACCTTGTCTGTCTCAGCTTCGAAACCATGTTCCCTGGCCCAATTCGCCAGCCAGTCGCAAACGGCTTTTTCGTTCTTTGAGCACCTGGGGACCTTGTTGATTTCTTCGAACCATTTCAAAATGGCTTTGGTCTTTTCGTGTTGAATGTCCATAATATTCTCCTGTCTTTCGATTGAAGGTCATTTCTGTCGCAAATCATCATTCCTTTGGCCGTCCGAGTCAAGCCTCATTTCCATCGAACTCAAATGCTTGGATGTTTTGTCATAGCATGCTGGTGGAGTTTGTTTTTGCCACATTGTTACGCGAATGTTACACATCCGTCATCGCATGTTCACCAAATTAGAGCTTTATCTTTGCTACATCACATGGGTAGTTGAGCAGGATGATATGGTTTGGCTTGAAAAACATGGAGGAAAAAATGCGATTATTTCCATTCACAAGTGGAACAAGCCTTTCGGTTGTACTGACCTTGGTTGTGGGGCTTTTCGTTTGCATGCCTTATGCAGTCGCTGACAATAACGATCTTCCAAATGATGAAAAACTATTAGTACCCCAAAAGAACGAATCGCTTTTGTGGACCGAAGCCTGGAAGATGGTAAAGGTAGGTACCCTTTGGTATCTGTCCTATGGATGGGGAGAGTCAGTGGATGGACCCTTCAACGATGTCAGGGTCGGTCGTGGATACTTCACTGTGAAGTTTGAACCATTCAAGTGGTTTACACCGAGAATCACCTTAGATACCCATCAAAATGACAATGGAGATTGGATGGCCCGGCTCAAGTATGTATATGGTAAGTTCCGCCTACCCATACAGACCCGGTGGATTAGCGATCCTGGCGTGGAGTTCGGATTAGTTCACACACCGTGGCTGGATTTCGAAGAACATACCAACATGTATCGTATGCAAGGCACCATGTTGATGGAAAGGAACAAACTCTTCAACTCCGCTGACCTGGGAATCACCATAGGTGGACTGCTGGGATCCAAGCTGAACAAGGATTACCAAGACAGGGTAAACCCCAAGTACCCTGGTAGATATGGTTCATTTGCACTTGGAATATACAATGGCGGTGGTTATCACGCTAAAGAGAAAAACCAGAACAAGGTCTTCCAGTCCCGCCTTAGCTTGCGTCCCTTTGGTGGGTTGTTTCCCGGGTTGCAGGTCTCTTACCTGTTCATCTACGGTAAGGGCAACACTGAGCAGGAACCAAACTGGCTTGTCCATGATATCATGGCAAGCTTTGAACATGAGTATTTCGTCCTGACGGCACAATTTGCCACGGGTCAGGGAAACCAGAATGGTGACATGGTAGATGCTCAAGGAAGAGCCCTGGATTTCAAAGGGTTATCGGCTTTTGCCGAGATAAAACTTCGGCGTTTTATGTCGAGCATCATGGGAAGATACGATTATTGGGACTGGGGTGTAAGCGATGGTTCCGTATCCACCCAACGATTCATTGGTGGTTACGTTTTTCATTTTCTCAAGCACAACTCCATTCTTGTCAGCTTCGATGGTGTCACTTACAGTGATCAAAGACCCATGACCTGGGAGGCCAAGGTGACCTTGCAGGTTCATTATCCACCTAAGTAGGTTCTAGCGCTCCAGCAGGCGCTGAAGTTTTTTCAGGTCGGTTCGTTTGACGATGGTATCGACAATTTTCCTCGGGCCGTATAATTTGATGGTGATTGATTTGGGCTCTGCCACTTGATCTCTTGGATTGCTGCCATCAGGAGCCGTCTGCGTGCCGGTTTTCATCTTACCTACTACGATGGTGACATCGATATTCAGGTCTGGTCGAAGCTTGGCGCTGCCTATTGCCCAGGATTTTTCCCAGATGAGATAACCATCGCCCTTTGTTCGTACTTCAGAATACTTGTCCTTGTCCAAGTCGGGGATTCCCGCAGGGCCGGGAAGAATCAATACCTGGACTCTCAACCAAGGCCTGGTGCGTTCTTTTTTGTTTTTTTTCTTCGGCAGATCGAATACTCCGAGAAACTTTAGAGGATAGGGAAACGATCCGTCCTTAAAGCCTGGGGCCATGGCAGGGCATGCGTCAGCAAGTACCTTCCTGGAGATTTTCTTACGCTTTGTGCGAAGCCATGGAATTGCCGGTTCAATCCGTCTTGGCTTCAGTCGGTATCTGGGTGACAAGCCAAGGGCGTTTACTGCGTCCACGAGAAGTTTTCCCCACTGAGCCCGCTCCATTCTGTCCAAAGTACGACACCAGGTCGGGTCACAGAATTTTCCCGATTGGGCATAAGCCGTGTTGGTGCCGATCAGGATAAAAGCTGCCAGAACGAGCTTCGATACAAGGCGCATGATGTTCCTCCTTTACTGGGCTTTGCTTTACTGGGCTTTGCTTTACTGGGCTTTCCTTTACTGGGCTTTCCTTTACTGGGCTTCGTAGGCTCCCATGTCCGAGTAGTCCGGGGTTCCGCTGCCTGTGTTGGTAACGGAAGGATCGTCGTATCTGTCCATGCCCAGAATGTCAGTCACAGCGGCTATGTCGCCATCTGCCGCGTCTATACACGGGGAGCCGGAGTCGAGGGAGAGATCGTCGTCTGCATTACCGGGATTACCGTCAGGCCCATCCGGATCCGCGAAGAGCGGATCATCATCGATGTTTCCTCCTGCGTTCCACCCACACGCCATTGACCACGAAGAACCGGATCCGCCGCAACCTTGCACGTCGCTGTATGACCAGTTAGGTGTTCGGAAGATGTTCGTATTGTGGACTGTCGGGTCAGTGTTGGCAAAATTCCCCCAGAGGATCGAATCCGAGACGTACGTGGCTGAGTTGTCGTTGCTTATGGCGCCTCCCTTGTCGGCCGAGTTGGCATAAAAGCTACAGCTAGTGATGACCGGAAAGGAGTTTTCTCTGTTGGACATGGCTCCACCGTTAGCGCTCGTGGAGTTACCGCTGAAAACACAATTGGTCACAGTAGGTGAAGCCGTGTAGTTTTCTATTGCGCCTCCGTTATGATCCGATGAGTTGGACCAGAAATAACACCTTTCGATGACAGGGGAAGAGTTGAAATTGTACATAGCTCCACCGTGGTCAGGTCCATAGTTGGCCTGGAATATACAGTCTGTTATCGTGGGCTGCGATCCGTTGGTGTTTCCTGAGTTCATTATGACCGTCTTGTTATTGTTGGAAAAGCTACAAGCAGTTATCACTGGTGCGCTGTTTTGCATATTATAGACGATGGCGCTCTGAGTGTTGGAAGGGCTCGTGTTGGAGTCGAAGGTACAACTATCTATTGTGGGGCTTGATTGTATGTTCATGATGGCCGCGCCGGACGTCGCGTGGTTATTGGAAAACAAACAATCCCTGATGCTGATCATGGAAGTAGATTGATTCAGGATGGCTCCACCTAGTTGTGCCACGTTGCCTGTGAACTTGCAGTGGGAGATGTCAGTGGAACTTGAGTTGTTGAGCATGCCTCCACCATATCCCTGAGGATAGTCAGAACCTGTAGCGTTACCGTTGGTGATAGTAAACCCGTCTATCAAAGCGTCGTTGGCTCCTTCTACGACATGATATGCAATGGTTTGGCCGTCGAGGATGGTGGGGTTTCGTTCCCAGTCCCTCTGCTGCAAAAGCGTCTCCTGTGCTCCTGTGCCTGCCGCGTAACCTTCGAATCCACCATAAATATAGACGCCTGATTTCATTTCTAGCACGGTGCCGGTCCCTCCCGCATTGGTGTATGTACCGGCTGCCACCCACACATCGCCGCCTCCTGCCAGACCTGCCGCGTCCATGCCCTGCTGAACCGTATTGAAAGCAGTCTGCCAACTCATGCCATCCGAGTCATCGCCCGTGGGGTCTACGAAGTACCATGCACGATCGTCGTTCATTATGGTGCCAATGGTACGACCAACGCCGATGTAGCCGAGCGTGGGGTTGGAAATGTCTAGGTTGAATTGCTCATCCGGTTCGTAAAGGTCATCACCTACGACTGTCACTTCTATCTGTTGTGAAGTCGTACCAGGTGCAAAGTGTATCGTACCCCAAGCAGGTACATAGTCGTTGTCGGATGTGGAGGCCGTGCCATCTGATGTCTCAAAGTCTAAGCCTACATCAAAACCAGATGGATTGGACAACTGGACAGGGAAAGACATCGTGGGCATAAGGCCTGCGTCGCCTTCTTCTGCTGAGGCTATCTGTATGGTGATCCTGGGTTGCGAGTCGTCATTGTTGACAGTGCCGATCCCCGTGTCATCCGAGATGCTTGCATTGGTGGGGTTCGCAATGACCAGAAAAAGCTCTTCGTCGCCTTCGTACCAGTCGTCTCCAAATATGGGCACCGAGACCGTACCCGTAGTCGCGCCCGCCAAAATACTCAGGGTGCCGGTCACCTGTGAGTAGTCCTGGCCTGAGGTGGCCGTACCGTCCGAGCTTGCATAGTCCACAGTGACATTCACCCCCGCCGTAGTCGACAGACTTACGCTGAATTCCATGTTCGAAGTCCCGCTGTCTCCCTCGGTCAAAGATACATCGTTTACATAAAGCGCGGGCATGCTGTCGTCGTCTATTATGGTAGCCTGGCCGGTTCCATCCGAGAGTATCGCCACTGCAGGGGCTGAAGGAAGCGAGATTTCAAGGGTGAAGGTCTCGTCCGACTCATACTTTTGATCGTCATGGATTGGTACGCTGACTGAAGCCGTGGTTTGTCCTGCCGGTATGACACCGCTGCCGTTCGTGGATTCGAAATCGTTGTCAAGCGAGGTTGCCGTGCCGTCCGAAGTGGCGTAGTCGAAAGGAACGTCTACGCCCTCAGGAGCAGAGAGGGTGATATTGAAAGTTATGCTTTGAGCACTTTCGTCTACCGATTGATCGTCTATGGTCAAAGTTTGCATGGGGTCGTCATTGATGATGGTGCCGGTGGCGCGAGTAGCTGAAATCGTTGCATTGAGCGGATTGGAAAGGTCCATGAAAAAGCTTTCGTCAGGTTCGAACAGATGGTCTCCGTACACCATTACCTGCAGCTGAGCATTTGTTGATCCGGCTGGAATGTCAACTGTCCCCGAAGTGCTTTGGTAGTCACCGCCGGCTGCTGAAGCAGTGTAGTCGGATGTGCTGTAGTCCACCGATACGTCCATACCGGAGATCGAGGAAAGAGACAGGGTGAAAGTCAAAAGCGATGTTTGTCCGTTCTCGCCTTCATGAGCAGAACTGCTGCTTATGGAGATCTGCGGAATCGTATCGTCGTTTACGATGGTGGCGGTAGCTTGCGCTTGAGAAATGGTCGCATGGGTCGAGTTCACCAGATTCAGCATAAATGTCTCGTCTTGCTCGTACCTGGTGTCACCTGCAACCGGTACCTCGTTAGTGGCGGTCGTGGATCCGGCAGGGATTATGACAGTGCCGGTCGTCCGCTGGTAATCACCGTCAGAGACCATGGCGGTGCCATCTTGGGTCTCGTATTGAATGGAAGCATCCAACTGTTCTGCTGCGGAAAGAGACACGGCAAATACGAAGGTGGACATACCGCTGTTACCCTCTGCCTGGACAGGCGCGCTGATGCTGATGACGGGAGGCTCGTCGTCATTGAGGATAGTGCCCTTGGCCTCAGAGTCCGTGATTTCAACTGAAGTCGAATTTGAAAGGACCATGTTGACGATTTCATCCGCTTCGAAGACCGAATCACCCAGGATCTCGACCTGTATTATGCCTTCGGTCTGTCCTGCCGCGATGGTAAGGGTGCCGTTGGTCGGGTTGTAGTCACCGGACAAAGACGTGGCCGTACCATCAACCGTGGTAAAATTCACTTGCTCGTCCGTTGAGAGGGGCTGAGAAAGAGCGACCATAAATGTCATGAGCGTAATACCCGAGTCTCCTTCTTCTACGGATGTGTCAGAGATGGACATGGTGGCCGGACCGTCGTCGTTGATAATGGTGCCTATGGCCTGGGGGGTGTCCGGTGTGGCACCGGTGATATTGGAAAGATACAGAATGAAGGTCTCGTCCGGCTCACCCTTGTCGTCGCAGTTTATGGTAACGGGGATGGACGAGTTGAGTTCTCCGGGCTCTATGGTGATCGAGCCGCTTGCCGCTTGGTAATCGTTGTCTGCAAGGGTTGCCGTGTCATCGGCGGTTTGGTATTCCATGCTTACCGCAAGGCCGCTTTGAGTATCGAGCTGTAGGTCGAACTCCATGCTCGTTTGGCAATCCGCTTCTGAAAGCTGAGCGCTGGAGATGGTCAGGATGGGGGGAGAGTCGTTGTTTTCGATGGTTCCCGTACCCAGGTCTTTTTGAATGGTAGCCTGGTCTGAATTGGTCAGACGAATGTTGAATGTCTCGTTGCCTTCGTAAAGATCGTCACCGATGATTCTCACCCCAATGGTTTGGGTCTGTTTTCCGGTTTCGAAGACGATCGTACCGGATGAGGGCTCGTAGTCGTCAGGCGAAGACGCTGTACGGTCTTCGGATACGTAATCAACGGTGACTTGTTCCTGAGGCGGCGAGGAAAGAGACACGGTAAAAAACATGGTAGTGGTGGAGCCGTCATCTGGTTCCGCTATGGTTTGGTCGTCTATGGTGACCGAGAGCTGATCGTCGTTCAATATGGTTGCCGTACCCCTGTCTGTGGAGATATCAGCATTGGTGACACTGGAGACAAGGACGCTGAATGTCTCGTCTGGTTCCGGTTCCGTGTCGCCAATCACGTTTACGGATATGGTAGCCGAGACCTCTCCGGCAGGTATGACAAGGGTGGTTTCAACAGGATCGTAGTCCGTACCGGCCGTGGCTGTGCCGTCTTCTGTATGGTACTCGATGGTGACGTCCCGGCTGGACGGTTCGGAGAGCATGAACTGAAAATCGAACGATGTGGAGCCGGAGTCTCCTTCCGGCATGTTTACATCGGAGATGGATAAGCTGGGAGTGTTTCCGGGTGTGCTATCAGAGCAGCCGGTGAATAAAACCGCTATCAAAAGTATGACAGGGTTTATTATAGCAATGCCTGATTGCACCTTTTCGTTATGGCTTGATTTTTTCATTTTTACTGCTCCTTGTTGGTCGCCCTCCCTTGTTGTCTAAACTTTCTTTTGGCAATCTACACCCATTGGCTTTTTTTTTGAATGAATGAAAATTTCACACAGGCTCAATTGACAACGAAAAACAAGTAAATGTAGAAATAGAAATTGATGGATGTATGGATGTGCAGTTGATAAGTTAAAAACCTAAAGAAGAAGGGGGATGTACAGATGACACAAAGGAAAAAAGTGAAGCATACCCAGGCGCGGCGTTTTCTGTGGGTGAGTTTGATGCTTGTATGGCTCGTGGGGATGGGATTTTTTGGGGGGTGTTCAGATGCCTCTGTGTCCGGTTCGCAACAGGGATCGGAGGGAGGGGTATGCTACGAAGATGGGACCTGCGACTTGGGGCTAGAGTGCACAGAGGAGGGAGTCTGCAAGCAATCTGATGCATGTGATGAAGTGGACTGTTCTGGTCACGGAAGTTGCATCGTGCTTTCCGGCGAGCCTTCCTGTGTCTGCGACGATGGTTACGTACACCAAGGGCTATCGTGCATGCCGGGTG
>CAYSLH010000218.1:0-8964 GCA_964431605.1 uncultured Myxococcales bacterium | reverse complement strand
CAACACAATTCAAGACTACGTGGACTATGTCCGCAACGATCTGATGGGTGTCACCCGCGAGGATCTGGTCGCCAACATCGCCCGTCACGTGGACTCCACCGTTCACCTGTTTGAAAAGTGGGGCTTGCCTCTGTGGAAGGACAAGGAAGGCAACTACGTACATGAAGGCCGTTGGCAGCTGATGATCAACGGTGAATCATACAAGATAGTCGTTGCTGAAGCAGCCAAAAACGCACTGGGCGTGGATAACATCTACGAGCGTATTTTCATCACCCATCCCATCGTGGAAGGTGGCAAGTGCGTGGGTGCTTACGGATTTAGCGTACGTGAAAACAAGTTCTACGTTTTCAAAGCCGGTGCGGTACTGTGCGCCATGGGTGGAGCCGTCGGCGTATTCAAGCCGAGATCCAGTGGTGAAGGAGCCGGTCGTGCGTGGTATCCTCCTTTCAATTCCGGAGCCTCCGCGTACTTCACTCTGAAAGCCGGCGCCGAGATGACATGCCAGGAAGTTCGCTTCATCCCGGTAAGATTCAAGGATGCTTACGGCCCTGTGGGCGCATGGTTCTTGCTGTTCAAGTCCCGCGCCACCAACGCCCTTGACGAGGCCTACATGCAGACACGGCGACCCGAATTGGAAAAATGGGGTCCCTATGGCAAGGTCAAGCCGGTACCTGCCAATCTCCGCAACTGGCTGATGATGTTAGACGTGATGGAAGGCAAGGGTCCCATCTACATGCGTACCGAAGAGGCCATCGCAAACATCGCTGCTGAGTACAAAGATGACAAGAAAGCCTTCAAGCGCAAGATGAAGGAACTGGAAGAAGAAGCATGGGAAGACTTCCTGGACATGACCATCTCGCAGGCCATCCTTTGGGCCGCCACTAACACGGCTCCCGAAGAAAAAGCCTCCGAGATCGCAGCTGCCGAGCCTTACTTCATCGGTTCGCACTCCGGCGCCTCCGGTGCCTGGGTATCCGGTCCCAAGGATCTTGCTCCTGAAGAGTACTTCTGGGGTTATGACAACATGACAACGGTCAAGGGCTTGTTCGCAGCCGGCGACGCATCCGGCGCCTCCTCGCACAAGTTCTCCTCCGGCTCCCACGCCGAGGGCAGAATCGCGGCCAAGGCTGCAATTCGCTACCTGGTAAAGGAAAACCCCGGCAAAGCCAACCCTTCGGCGGACGAGATCAACAAGTACAAAGAAATGGTGACCCATCCCTTGAAGCTCTTCGCTGAAAACCAGGGCAAATCCACCATGCCGGAAGTGAACCCAGAGTACATCCTACCGAAGATGTACATGATGCGCCTGCAAAAGCTCATGGACGAGTATGCCGGTGGTGTCACAGCCCAATTTACCACTTCGAAGAAGAATCTGGAGAAAGCCCTCGAACTATTGGGATTGCTCAAAGAGGATTCTCAGAAGCTGGGCGCACGCAACCTGCACGAGCTCATGAGATGCTGGGAAAACATCCATCGCACATACCAGGCGGAAGCACACGTTAGAGCAATCTTGTTCCGCGAAGAGACGAGATGGCCCGGCTATTACTTCCGCTCTGATAAACCCTCCATGGACCCTGAGTGGGAATGCTTCGTCAATCTCACCATGGATCCCGAGAGCGAAGAATGGAGCGCGAAAAAGGTGCCCATCAAAAAGATCTTCTGATCTAACGGCGCCGAGCGTCACAACGTAGAGACCGAGCCCCAGGTGCCGACGATGGCGTCTGGGGCTCTTTTCTAGGAGAACATATGAACGCAACACAGATTCCCAGGTGTCCACACTGTGGTCAGGAGCTAAAACCCTTCAGTGTTCCTGAAGACACTAGTTGGGACGAGGAGTATCACTGGGCGTGTTTCAATGACGAGTGTCCTTATTTTGTAGACGGGTGGGACTGGATGATGAGACGATACAGCATTAAAGCATCGTATCGTTACAGAATCACAAGACCGGGTTCCACCAATTGTCTTCCATTGGCGGTGCCCACTAGAAGCGCACTGGTGACACAGGTGGTAGATCCCCAGGTGGCGCTGGAACGGGACTAATCATGACCCAAACAACAAAAAGCCAGGCTCAGTCAGGACAACTTCCATACGCCATGCGAGACAAGAACATTCTGGGCAAGGGTGATACATTCAAGTTCGGCTGTCATTCCGGACTAAAGTGTTTCACCGACTGTTGCGGAGATGTCAACATCATACTCACGCCCACGGACGTGCTCAAGCTCAGTCGCAAGCTCTGTATTTCAACCACAGAATTTCTGGCAAAACACACTTTGACTCCCATAACAAAAGATCTCCACTTACCGGTACCCATCCTGAAGATGAACGAGGAAGACAAGCGTTGCCCATTTCTAAGCCCTGAAGGATGTGGTGTGTACGAAGACAGGCCATGGGCCTGCAGGATGTATCCCCTTGGTATGGGGATTCCTCCTGCGAGGGCGGGAGAGCAACCAGAACCAGTCTATTTTCTTTTCGAGGATGACTTCTGTCATGGCCGACATGAATCTACCCAATGGACCGTGACCCAGTGGCTGGAAGATCAGGGGATAGTGCAAAGGGACGCATTGGATGCAGGATTCAGGGGCGTAGTATCACATCCATGGTTCATCGGTGGCCGCCAACTGGACCCAAAGCGAATTGAAATGTTCCATATGGCGTTTTACGATCTCGATAGATTTCATGCGTTCGTTTTTGAGTCTTCATTCCTGGAACGATTCGACCTGGACGAAGACTTGGTAAATAATATCCGTGAGAATGATGAAGCCCTGTTGGAATTTGCAGCCCAGTGGCTGCGCTTCGCCCTGTTTGCCGAACCGACCTTGAAAGTACGAAAAACGGCTGATGGTCAAACAAGTAAAAACAAAAACACTGACGAAAACCAAAAAAGATAAAGGAGACAGATGATGATTAAACCCCATGGATCAGACACTCTCAATCCGCTGTATGTTGCGGACGATGCCGAAAGAACCCGGTTGGAAAACGAAGCAAAAGACCTGCCCTCGGTGGTGGTTTGTTCAGCGGCAGCTGCAAACGCCGTAATGCTCGCAGGTGGCTACTTCAATCCACTCAAGGGATACATGAATCTGGCGGATTCACTAGGTGTGGCAGAACATATGAAAACCACCGATGGCTTGTTCTGGCCTGTGCCGGTAATCAACGTTGTTCAAGATGTCTCTGCCATCAAGGACGCCAAGAGAATAGCCCTTCGCGATCCCAACGTCGAGGGGAACCCTGTCCTGGCGATCCAGGAAGTGGAAGCAATCGAGGAAATCAGCGACGAGCAGATGAAGCTCATGACCGAAAAGATCTTCAGGACCGACGACATGGAACACCCGGGAGTCAAGGCTTTCAATTCCGTGGGCCGATTTCTAGTGTCAGGACCGATCCAGGTTCTGAACTATTCATACTTTGCTACCGAATTTCCCGATACATTCCGAACCGCGGTGCAGATCCGGCAGGAGATGGAAAAGCTGGGATGGGAGACAGTGGTTGCGTTCCAGACCAGAAACCCCATGCACCGCGCCCACGAGGAATTGTGTCGCATGGCTAAAGAAGCCGTCAACGCCGACGGGATACTCATCCACATGCTCCTTGGCAAACTGAAAAAAGGCGATATTCCTGCCGACGTAAGAGATGCATGTATTCGCAAAATGGTGGAAGTCTACTTCCCACCCAATACCGTCCTGGTAACAGGGTATGGATTCGACATGCTTTATGCAGGACCGAGAGAGGCTGTTTTGCACGCGGTTTTCCGGCAGAACTGTGGATGCACCCACCTAATAGTAGGCCGCGACCATGCAGGAGTCGGCTCTTACTATGGTGCGTTCGACGCCCAGACCATCTTCAAGGACGAGGTGCCAGAGGGAGCCCTCAAGATCAAGATCTTCGAGGCAGATCACACCGCATACTCCAAGAAGCTAGGCAAAGTGATAATGATGAGGAACGCGCCCGATCACAAAAAAGAAGACTGGGTTTTCCTTTCCGGCACCAAGGTTCGTGAGATGCTCTCTCGCGGCGAAAACCTGCCTCCGGAATTCAGTCGCCCGGAGGTCGCAGCGATCCTGATGAAGCATTACCAGGCTGAAGCCGCAAAGTAGCAATCACAAACTTCACATGAGCCTTGGTATCTGAGTCAGCGTAACGTTTTGATGCCTTTGATATCAATGTCGATGACTTACCAACCGGGAGTATCATACTGAACAAAGGCTAAGGAGGTTATTGGTAACATGAGTTCTCAACACACCAGCGTACTGGTCGTGGGTGGTGGGATAGCCGGCATAAGCGCTGCTATCGAATCCGCAGAGATGGGCAGGGAGGTTTTTTTAGTGGAAAAGACTCCCAGCCTGGGAGGCAGAGTGTCTGCCATGAATCAGTATTTTCCCAAGCTTTGCCCGCCCCTTTGTGGTTTGGAAATCAACTACCGCCGCATAAAGGACAATCCCAACGTAAGGGTCTTCACCTCCACGACAGTGGAAAAGATAGAAGGTGAAAAAGGCGACTACAGCGTCACGGTAAAGATCACACCTCGATACATCAAAGACGGAATCACGGATCCTGTTCATCCCTTTGAGGAGTTAGAAGCGAGCATCGCGGATGAATACAATTACGGTCTTTCCAAGAAGAAACCCGCGCAGATACCTCACGAGATGGCGTTTCCATACAAACCGGTAGTGGATCCAGAAGCGCTAAAAGATGAATCAATCAAGGCGCAATTGGAAAAAATCGAAGAGGTGGATCTTTCCCAACAACCGGAGGAGATGACCATCAAGGTAGGATCCATCATCTGGGCAACAGGCTGGAAGCCCTATGACGCTGCAAAGATAGGATACCTCAAGTACGACGAATACCAGGACGTGGTAACCAACGTGGAATTCGAAAGGCTCGCTGCGGTCAATGGTCCAACGGGAGGAAAACTTTTGAGGCCATCGGACGGCCGCGAGGCAAAACGAATTGCTTTCGTCCAATGTGCAGGATCCCGTGACGAGGCGCATCTGCCATACTGTTCTGCGGTTTGTTGCATGGCATCTTTGAAGCAGAGCACGTACGTGCGTGAAGCGTTCGAAGATGGCGAGGCCTGGATTTTCTATATCGACATCAGGGCTAATCGGTATGAATCGTTTTACCGAAAAATCCAGGACGATGAAAAGGTTCATTTCATCAAGGGAAAGGCCGGGGGTATTGAGAGAGAGCCTGAGACAGGCGATCTGTTCGTGATCTCCGAGGATATGAACAACAACGAGATGGTGAAAATTCCGGTGGACTTGGTGGTGTTGGCCACCGGCATGGTCCCGTCCACTGCTGAAGAGAAAATCCCCATGGATGGATTGACCTATGATGATTATGGCTTCCTCGTGGCAAATCCGGACAAGGCTGTCTACCCGGTGGGTTGTACAAAACGCCCGGTGGACGTATCCGCTTCGGTGCAAGATGCTACCGGCTCCTGCATCAAAGTTTTGGGCAACTAGGGAGGAGGTGCGAGATGGCTGAAAAAGTCGGATGCTTTGTTTGCACTGGGTGCAAAATCGGTGATGCCGTCGATATTGATCAGGTCCTTTCTGTTGCCAATGAAAGCGGCGCAGTGGTGGCTAAAAGTCACGAAGCTCTCTGCAGCAAAGAAGGACTGGAACTGATAAACACCGAGATCGAATCGAACGGTCTCAACGGCGTAATTGTAGCTGCTTGTTCGCAACGGGATCACGTAGACACGTTCCGTATTCCCAACGTATTCGTTCACCGTGCTAATTTGCGTGAACAAATGGCCTGGACCCAGCCTCCTGGTGAGGAAGACACTCAAATGCTCGCCGAGGACATCATCAGGATGGGCTTCGGTAAGCTGCAATTTACAGATGTTCCACAACCAGAGGAAGTACAAGTCCATAACCGCATACTCGTTGTTGGTGGTGGCGTAACCGGAATGAGCGCGGCGCTCAACGCCGCCGACGCAGGCAAGCAGGTCGTTATCGTGGAAAAGCAAGGCGAGTTGGGCGGATTTGCCAACAAGCTCCATAAAATCTTTCCCAAGGACATGGACCTGGCTGCCTACCCGGAACCTGACTTGGATGCACTCAAGGACAAGGTCTCGAACAACGAAAATATAACAGTCGAGTTCAACAGCACCGTAGCTGGTATCGCAGGAGCTCCGGCCAAGTTCCAGGTAGATCTGAAAAACGGAAGCGGCCAGAAAACAATAAACGTAGACTCCGTGGTGGTTGCTGCTGGTTGGACACCGTATGATGCCACAAAATTAGGCCACCTTGGGTATGGCAAGCCCAACGTGTTGACCAACGTGGAATTCGAACAAATGGCCAAAGAGGGCAAGATCGCCAGGCCTTCTGATGGTAAGGAACCCGAATCCGTATTGTTTGTACAATGTGCAGGCTCGAGGGATGACGATCATCTTCCTTACTGTTCAAATATTTGCTGTGGCGCAACGCTAAAACAAATAACCTACCTCAAGGACCTGAACCCGGAAATAGCAACGTATGTCGTGTACAAAGACATCCGTGCGCCTGGTCACTATGAAGAGGTATACAGGCAGGTTCAAAAGAGTAACGCCGTTCTGATCAAGGGAGAAATCGAAGCGGTGGAAGAAGGTGATGACGGAAAGCTCAACGTACAGGCCACAGACGTTTTGATGGGTGAACCTGTGTTCGTAGAGGCCGACATGGTGGTGCTCGCAACTGGCATGGTACCTACCACACTGGAAGAGGACGTGCTAAACCTGGCCTACAGACAAGGCCCGGAGCTTCCGGAACGGGAATACGGATTTCCAAACTCGCACTTTGTCTGTTTCCCTTATGAAACCCAGCGCACGGCCATTTATGCCGCAGGCGCGGTGCGCATGCCCATGGATCTTGCCACTTGCATAGATGATGCCGCTGGTGCCGCAGCCAAGGCCGTCCAGAGCATCAATCTCATCGAGCATGGTTTGGCAGTGCATCCCAGGGTTGGTGACGCATCCTTGCCGGACTTCAACCTCAGCCGCTGCACCCAGTGCAAACGCTGCACTGAAGAATGTCCATTTGGGGCGCTGAATGAAGACGAGAAAGGCACACCACAACCAAACCCCACGAGATGCAGACGTTGTGGAGTCTGCATGGGTGCATGCCCGGAAAGGATCGTAGAATTCCCGGATTACAACATCCAGATGATCTCGCAACAGATCAAAAACATGTTCGTTCCGGACGAATTCGAAGAAAAGCCTCGTGTGGTCTGCATGGTGTGTGAAAACGATGCCATGGCTGCCATCGACATGGCTGCTCAAAATGGCCTCAAGCTGAACCCATTCGTCAGAATCATACCACTTCGCTGCCTCGGTTCTTTCAATATCATCTGGGTTGCAGACGCACTTTCCAACGGTATCGATGGCGTATTGCTCCTAGGCTGCAAGAGCGGTGACGACTACCAATGCCACTTTATAAAGGGTTCGGAGCTTTGTGAGACCCGCATGGGTAATGTTCAGGACACCCTGGACAGGCTGATGCTGGAATCCGAGAGGCTCCGATTGGAACATATTGCCATAACTGATTATAAAAAGATCCCGGAAATCTTCGATAGTTTCGTCGAGAGGCTCGAAGAGCTGGGACCCAACCCTTACAAGGACTAATGAGGCCGCAGGCTCTCAGGAGGAGCGAGACATGAGTGAAGAACCTAAAGTCCCGATTCCCGAGCTCGGCGGCGCAGTCGTCGAGACAGGTGGTGATACTCTCTACCAGTGCATGCAGTGCGGACTTTGCACGGCATCTTGTCCATGGAGACTGGTGGAGGGAGACATATCACGAGATTTCAACACAAGAAAAGTTCAGCACATGGCCATGTTGGGTGTTGAAGGCTACGAGACGGAAGACATCTTGTTTGCCTGCACCACCTGTGGTGTTTGTGTCGAACGATGCCCCAGGGAGTGCAATCCCATAGACAACATGAGGGTTCTAAGGGCCATGATCGGTGAGAGTGGTTCCGTACCCCAGGCATATCGCCCTGTTATCGGTTCGTTGAACTCAAACGGCAATCCCTGGCAGGGAGAAGCAAAGGATCGCACCGCATGGACCAAGGATATGGATGTGCCTGCATTTGGCGAAGACACAGAGTACCTTCTTTTTGTGTGCTGTACTTCCTGCTATGACTCGAGATCTAAAAAGATCGCCAAGGCAGTGGCCTCGTTGCTGAACAAAGCTGGGGTCAGTTGGGGCATAATCGGAGAAGAGGAGCAGTGTTGCGGTGAGGCGGTTCGCAAGGTGGGTTCGGAAGAGACCTTTATGTCCCTGGCCGAGCACAACATCAAATTATTTGGAGATAAGGGTGTAAAGAAAATTATTACAACCTCCCCTCATTGCCTGTATTCATTCAGAAACGAATATCCCGAACTGGGAGGCGAGTTCGAGGTAATGCACTATACCCAACTACTGGACAAACTCATTGAAGATGGCAAGCTGAAGCCGTCCGGAGATTTCGAAAAGAAAGTCATCTTCCATGATCCTTGCTACCTTGGACGCCACAACGAAGTCTACGAAGCCCCACGCAACGTTATCGATTCGTTGCCCAAGGTCGAACGCCTGGAGATGGATCGCTTTGGCCCTGACAGCATCTGCTGTGGTGGTGGTGGAGGTCGAATCTGGATGGAGACACCTCCAGGAGCGCGTTTCGGTGACCTTAGGGTAGCCGATGCAGTGGCTAAAGAGGCTGACGTACTGGCCACTGCGTGCCCATACTGCACCATCATGATAGATGCTTCCAACATGGCCATGGGCAAAGAAGAAATGGAAGTGCTGGACATCGCGGAGATACTCGACCAAGTCACCTGAATTTTTATTTTATGGGGCGGTTTTCACCGCCCCGCTATTCATGCTCTTTGGGATTCGCTTTTCATAAAGATTTTTCATATTTTCACTTGTATATCGACAATATCGACTTGGCTCAGAGATCCGAAAATCCTTCATTGACGTAGGTCCTTTGGGAGGCTACTTTTAA
>CAYSLH010000217.1:0-9020 GCA_964431605.1 uncultured Myxococcales bacterium | reverse complement strand
CGTTCCGTTGGAGACAGAAGTACAGGTACCCAGGTGACCCTGATTATTACAGGCTCTACATTCATCGTTGCAACTGTTGTTACAGCAGACACCATCGACACAGAAGCCGGAATCGCACTGGGAAGACGAAGAACAACTGGAACCATTTTGGCCACCTACGAAATCGCGAATGAAATCGTCGAAAGCATCCACCTTGGTAGAGCACCCGAAATACTGGCAGTTCTGATCACCGTATGAGGTAACCCCTGCCACGTATTCGATTCCCGATCGTGTAATGAACGCCGGCCCGCCGCTATCTCCTGAGCACGGTCCACCGGGAGTCTGATCCTCACAAATGGTATTTGGTGCGGCAATACCTTGCCCGTAATTACACCCGGAAAAAGCGGTGCAAACCAAGCCGAGATCATTAGACACGTGAAGCTTCGTACCTGATGAACCTGTCTCCGTCTTGCCAAACCCAACGTACTCCAACGAAGTACCCTCATCCGACCTGGTTATCGCCAGGCTGGAAGGCAGATACGGGATAGGAGTAATGGAAGATGGAGCGTCGTAGGTAAGCCTGAGTAAGGCGATATCGTTTTTAGGCGCACCGTAATTCCAATTCGGATTATAGTCTGGATGCTTCTTGACCTCCACGACTCCCCTTACCGGGTTTCCCTGTTGCGCCACATCTCCAAACATCACAACGAACTTGTCAGGCGATATCTGTGTGGCGTTGCCCTCACCACAGACGCAGTGACCTGCGGTAAGCACTATGCGAGGAGCGATCAAGGTTCCTGTACACGCAAAGCCCTGATACTGACTCAAGGCTACCTGAATATAGACTACTGCCTGGTGTTGTTGAGAAGTGTCAGGCGATCCGTTTATGATGGGATTACCCATCCACACGATCTCCCTCTCCCTGGATATGTCCATCTCAGAATTGCATGACACAAACAAAACCATAAAAGAAGACAAAAAGAAAAACCGTATCAGACCAACCTTATACTTGGACACGACAACATCTCCTTTTCCCCCAGCCGATTTCCTCCATTACACTAACAGACTTGCACCATAACTGTTAAGGAAGGATTTCACATGAGCGCACATCGTAGGAGGATGTATCAGGTTGTATGCTATTGTCCCCATGTAGAGGGAGAAGGTCCCATCTGCAACACTAGCTGACCACCGGAGACTATCTGGGTATGGGTGAGTTCGTTATCATATAGCGATTGGCCGTTGATGGTCGCGGACTGAATGTATTTGTTCTTATCACTATTGTCTTTGGCGATAATGGTGAATTTCTTTCCGGGATACGAGGATGGATCTAGTTCGATGGTAACCTCTTCGAACCAAGGGCTCGAAATCTGGTATACACCATCTCCGGGAGCTACCGGGTAAAGCCCCATGGCAGCAAACACGATCCATGCACTGGTGGCGCCGGAATCATCGTTGCCGGCAAGACCATCCGGTTGATCCGAAAAGTCATCATTGAGAATTTTTCGTACGAGTTGCTGTGTCTTGAACCCCTCGCTGGTATAATTGTACAAAAACGGTATATGGAAACTGGGCTCATTGGAAGGGTCGAACTGTCCGCTGGAAAAAAACTCATCCAGCCTCGATATGAATTTTTGCTCACCACCCATCAACTCCACCAAGCCGGGAATATCCTGCGGCACGAACCAAGTGTAGATCCAACTCGTTGCTTCGCAAAAATCATTGGCATCCTTGGAATCTGTTGGGTCGAACGAGCCAACCCAATCGCCATTCCTGTGTCTTCCCTGCATGAAGAGGGTTGCGGGGTTAAACTGGTTTCTATAGTTTTGGGAACGCCGCAGATACTCTTCTCGTTTGTCCGGTTTGCCCATTTCATCAGCTACCTGAGCAATACACCAATCATCATATGCGTATTCCAAAGTCATGGAAGCCGACTGGTGAGCGTCACACTCATCAGACACGTAGCCGTTTTGCACATACTCCGGGGGTGTCCCCAAGTTGAAATAACCGCATACTCCATCTATAAGCCTGTCCGGATCATCCTCGTTTGCACTCTTTTCCATCGCATCCCATGCCAGTTCGCGGTCAAAATCGCGTAGACCTTTTTTAAAGGCATCAGCTATGATTGAGACAGAGTGATTTCCGATCATCACGCTGGAATAACCAGTTGCGTTCCAGCTACACTTGGGGAGCCAACCACCCTGTTGGTATAGGTGCAGGTATGAAGCGACCACGTCACTTACGGTAGAGGGCTCGATTAGTGTTGCCAAGGGACGAGAAGTCCTGAATGTATCCCAGGCACACCAATCATCGGTATAAAAATTCCGGTCCCAGTTGAATACGTTTCCCTTACCATCCGCACCTGAAAAAAACGCACCACCTGCCTCGGTATAGTTGGCAGGTGCAAAGAGGGTATGGTACATGGCCGTATAGAAAATTCCACGTTTCGCTTTTGTGCCTCCCTTTATTTTTATGCGACTGAGCATGCAGTTCCACGTCTGCCTGGCTTTTTCGTGTACCTGCTCAAAATTCAAATCGCCAATTTCTTCTTCCATGTTCTTCCTGGCCTGTTCCACGCTTACGAAGGAAATGCCCACACGTACTTCGATCACCTGGCCTGCAGTAGTATGGAACCCTGCAAAAGCGCCAATCCATTCACCTGATTCAGAATCAGAACCCATCCTGACCACCGTATCGGATGCCTTACCCTTCCATGTTCCATGGGAATCGAAGGAGGTGTCGAACACTGCATAAAAATAGACCTTGCTCCCACCCACCACCTTGTCTGCCTTGCTAAGCAACAAGTCCAGGCCAGGATGGACGTTGTAAGCCCCAAATCCCGAGACGATATTATCATGTAAAAATTGCACTTGACCGCCCCGTGAGTCGCCTCTCGAATGACCAAGATCAATCAACACCCTCGCACTGTCCGAGGCGGGAAATGTGTATCGATGAAAGCCTGCATGAAGCGTCGCTGTCAACTCCACTTCAACCCCGTAGTCGTCAAGAGTGACAGCATAGTATCCAGGTGTTGCTTTCTCTGTGGCGTGAGAAAACTTCGATGCGTATTCTGCAGTATGGGTTTTCAATGGGCCTGTTGTTGGAATCAATAAGATCTGGCTGTATCCGTTAGATCCCCCGCCCGGACCCTGCAGATGTGTGTGGCTGAATCCTTCGATCCTGTCGCTTGCATACTCGTATGCATCAACAGAACCAGGTTCCACAACAGAATCCGGGCTGAGCTTTACCATTCCATGTGGAACCAAGGCACCAGGCACGACGTTACCAGGTCCCAGAGTGCCGATCATTGGATCAACCTCTGAGGTGAGATCCTCGCTGGAAGGGCAAAAAAATTCATCGCTTTGGCTGTTCGCACATGAACCCAATGCCAGCCCCATGGCGATTAGGCAGACTGTATGTATCCTTGCCGTATACAAGTTCATTCTCCTGCCATCAAACCGATGGGGACATGAAGCGAAGAAGTTTCAGTTGGGTTCTGCTGCCCTTTTTGTCTGCTGCCAAAGCACATCCAGAGCCAATTCCACGAACTCACGTTCATCCACGTTGGACCCTTCCCCCAGGTTAAGATGTTCGCCACCTGGAGTCCATTCGCAAAGCATGGGACACGTGGTGTCCGTGACTGGATGAGTTCCGAGTTCCAGGGTAAACAAACGGGTCCACTTGAGGTGTTCCACATCAGGCTCCTGGGGATTATCAAACCTGGAAATTATGGCAGCAAAATATGCTTCTCCCTGCTCGGTTGGTTCAGGCATACGAATAACAACCACTAAGCCCGTCGTTCCTGCCGGGCTTACGCTCAAGCCAAGACCGTCAGGGCTTCTGCGCATGTTCTCTTGGCAGTGTTTTCCAACACTGTCCCACGCGTCCAACAGAAACTGTTGAGCATCGGGACCAATCAAGATGGCCATTGTCTTGGCAGGGTCGGCAAAGGTGAGTACAGGCAGGGCCTTGTGTGCAAACAGGAATGATTGAGAGCTCAACTTCTGCTCCTTTCTCCGTGAAGCCATTCCTGGTGAACATACCGGAAACACCGCCCCTGTTTCAATATCAATCGCGTTCCAGGGCATTCCTTAGCTTCCGATAACCGGACCTGCTGACTCTCAATTTGGTTCCATCCTTCATGATGGCTACTTTGTTATCCTTTCCCCATGGCTCGATTCGATCGATCTTGTGAAGATTGACCAGGGTAGATCTGTGAATACGAACAAAGTCTTTTGGGTCAAGCCTCTTTTCCAGGGAAGACAGAGTCTGGTGTTTCAAAAAACTCCCATTCTTGGAATGAAACTCCACATAGTCATCCTGCGCAGAAACGTATTCCAAGTCACCTACCGCGATTATATGAACGGTTGAACCATCTTGTAGTGCCACCCTCTGTAAAAAATCTCCTTTTTTGCCATAGTCGTCCAGTAGCCCCTGAAGCTTCTGCGGTTTTGCATACCTCTGCCTAACCTGCTCCAAGGCCTGTTCCAGGCGCTGTTGGGAAAAAGGTTTTAGGAGATAGTCCACCGCGTGTACGCCGAAAGCTTTTAGGGCGTATTCGTCATAGGCGGTAACAAATACCACGTAAGGTTTGGGTTCGACCAACTCAAGAACCTCAAACCCGTCTAACTTGGGCATCTGGATATCCAGGAACATCAAATCGGGTTTGAACTCGGCACAAGCTTTGACCGCTTCGAATCCATCCGAACATTGAGCAACCAATTCTAAATCCTCGTAGCCGGATAGCAAGTCCGCCAAGTAGTCACGAGCCAACGGCTCATCATCCACAATGGCAACAGAAAGCTTTTTCATGTCTCGATATAATCCTCCACGCTTGGCATCTGCAACTCTACATCCCAAATGTCATCACCGGATGTCTGGTTCATGACTGCTTTGGTTCCATATTGAGCTCGGAGCCTGTCGCGTACCAAGTTCGTGCCCCTACCAGTGCCACCGGCATGAGCTGAGGTGGGATCATAGCGGTTCGACAAAGATATATAAAGCATCCTCCCATCACACGTGGCGTAGAGCTTTATCCACGCGTCTTTGCGCAAGGTTCCAACACCATGCTTGAGTGCATTTTCCACCAGAGGTTGCAACAATAGAGGAGGAATGAGTCTTTCGAGGCACTCTTGGTCAGCCTTCAGTTCCACCTGCATACGCTCAGAAAACCGTTGCTCTTCGATGGCAAGATATTGGCGAATCAGATTCAATTCTTGCGCCAGGGTAATCCTGTCCATGGCTCCCAGTTGTTGTGTGGAACGCAAAAACTCGGCCAATTGCAAACACATCTGTCTCGAACGCTCCGGGCTCGTCAATGTCAACGCTGCGATGGAGTTTAGGCTATTGAACAAAAAATGTGGGTCCACTTGCGCCCTAAGCGCCCTTAGCTGCGCTTCGTTGGCGAGTGTCTTGGATTGTTCCGCAGCACTCTCTGCCTGTCTGGTCCGATAGACAGCAAAGGCAGTGTAATGAAATGCCACGGCAAACAAGTAAAATGCCACGCCTAGGCCGAACAATAAGTCCAGCTTCGACTCCAACCCGCCACTCCACGATGGAACGAGTCTTCCTAATCCCCACGCCATGAGGGCCCAAATTCCGGCTGCAGCCAGAGACGACGATAAAAAAATCACAACCAACCTTGGGATACGTGTCTTGGACAGGGACAGGCTCATACACATGTAAGAAGTAGATCGACAGATCAGTGCATACAATAGACTCAACAATAGTCCGGCACCAAGAGCCGAACCAGGACCAATTTCATTGTCCAAATAAAGCAGGGCAACGACCAACGCGCTCAGAGGGATCCACCCCAGCCAGTAACCATATCGAACCTGTCGTTGAAAAAACGTTGCCATGAAATCAGGCTCCAACCTTCGTCCGCGCAAGATGTTTTTACAATCAGTTCTTGATATCAACCCCACCCATTATTGCATAGCCTTTTATTATCAACTTCTTGTGGGTATCAGGCTCATGGTTACCAGGCCTGGCACGCCTGGTTTTATCCTCGTATCCACCCAGGATTCCAATCCCCTTGATGCTGACATCCCAGTCTTGCGGAACTCTAATATCGATACCTCCCATAAACGCCCTGGCGTACAATACAACCCGATCTCCCTGCATGTCGGCCTGGCTGAGATCCAGGCTGCATCCGCCTACCACCGCGAGCATTTCACCGCCTTTGAAGTCCGAAGAATTATTTATCGTCTCGCTCCCGCTGAATATGGCAATCTCGCTCACCACGTCAGGAGAATCATTTTCATTGTCAGGCTGTCGTTTTCGAACCAACCAGGTGGAATAAAAAACATAAACTCCTATTAGAATGACAAACAGTGGCCACACAACCTGCATGCTTATACTCAGCATCTCCAACTTGTGAAGCTGAAGCACAGCACCTGCGGCTATGAGCAAACCTCCCAGCACCCTGTGTGGCGCTTCAAGGGGCAAGAAAAGGTTTACGGCGCCGACAAACACCAGGCCCAATGGCCAAAAATCCCATATTTCAAAGGGTGCCAAGATGCCCATTCCATCGAGCAACAGCAAAACACCCGTGGCGATAATCAATATTCCAAAAACCAGTCCACTGACGTGCTGATGATTTCCATTATTTTTCCTGTGTCCTGTCATTTTTTCCCTCCTTGTCGTTACCCGCATGATAACCACCATGTCCTTGCCTGGCATCAGTTATTCGGTAAAGTGAGTCCAGCTGTCGGCTAATGGACGAATATTCCCCATGGGGCGTTGCCAAACATTCGCAACTCTGCTAAGTCAACCGTTCAAATCGGAAATAGAAGGAGCATATGATTATGAAGTTTTTCGCACTGATATTCATGTTTGGTGTTCTGATGACCAATGAATCAACCCCTGAAGCCTGCACGAATTTCCTGGTTACAAAGGGAGCCTCAGCTGATGGTTCGACCATGATAAGCTATGCTGTCGATTCCCACGTGCTTTATGGAGAGCTGTACCATATACCAGCCGCAGATCATCCAGAGGGTTCCATGCTGGATGTCTATGAATGGGACACAGGCGATTACCTGGGCAAAATCAAACAGGTCCCCCACACCTTCGAGGTAGTGGGAAACATGAATGAGCATCAAGTAGTGATCGGTGAGACAACCTGGGGAGGAAGAGAGGAACTACAAGGACAGAAGTCCATCATGGATTACGGCTCTCTGATCTACATAACTCTCCAACGCGCAAAAACTGCGAGGCAAGCCATAAGGATCATGGGTGAGTTGGTTGCCGAATATGGCTACCGTTCAGAGGGTGAATCATTCTCCATCGCCGATTCCAAGGAAGTCTGGTTCATGGATATGATCGGAAAAGGCCCCAAAGAAAAGGGAGCGGTTTGGGTGGCCAGAAAGATACCAGATGGATATATATCGGCTCATGCAAACCAGGCCAGAATCAGAAAGTTTCCCCTGCACAGCCGCAACAGCATCTATTCCAAGGATGTCATTTCGTTTGCCAGGAAAATGGGTTATTTCAAGGGTAAGGACAAAGACTTTTCTTTTGCCGATGCTTACGAACCCATGTCTTTCGAAGGCCTGAGAATTTGCGAGGCAAGGGTATGGGCCATGTTCAGGCGGGCCGCTCCATCAAAAAAAGACCGATGGACTCCATGGATTATGGGGGACATGAAAGCCGAACGCCTGCCCTTGTGGATCAAACCAGACAGGAAGCTTTCTGTCCAGGACATGATGTCGCTCATGAGGGATCACTTCGAAGGTACACCGTTTGACCTGAGTAAAGGCATCGGCGCAGGCCCATACCAGTTACCATACAGATGGAGGCCTTTGTACTGGGAAATAGATGGTAAAAAATATTTCAACGAGCGTGCAACTTCCACTCAGCAGACTGGATTTTCTTTCATCACCCAGTCTCGCTCTTTCCTTCCGAACCCCATAGGTGGACTGATCTGGTTTGGAGTGGATGACACATATTCTACCGTCTATGTTCCCATGTACTCAGGCATCAGAAAGATACCCAAGCCCTATGCGGTAGGAACAGCAGACTTTCAACATTTCAGCTGGGATTCGGCTTTCTGGGTTTTCAACTGGGTCTCGAATTTTGCATATGGCAGATACATGGACATGATAAAAGACATCCAGGTGGTGCAAGAAAAATTCGAAGGGAATTTCCTCAGCCGCCAGCAACAGGTAGAGACAGCAGCACTGAAGCTCTATCGACAAGCTCCGGAACTTGCAAGGCAGTACCTCACCAACTACAGCGACCAAAGAGCCAACGAGGTAGTCGAACGCTGGCGCAAGCTGGGCCAAGAACTTTTGGTCAAATATCTTGATGGCAACGTCAGAGACGAACACGGCAAGGTCACTCATCCAGGATACCCGAAGCGTTGGTATCGAAGAATCGTAAAAGAAAGAGGAAATCATTTTTTCAAAAGAAGACTACCTAGCGAACCGGAAGAGAAAAAACACGAACAAAAAAACACCTGTCCCTGCCCCACCCACTGATCTTTCCATACTGCAGTTTGCACAAACACTTGTGAGTTCTCAGTGCTTAATATCAACCGGAAGGTTCTGTATCCCCATCATCCATTGGCTCCAGTGCTTGTGATTCTTCGGCTGGTTGTGCCGCGTGACCGATAAATTTCGAAACGATGAAACGCACGGCCTCGGTATCGGTTGCACTGACCGATGTAAACTGAATGCCCATGCCATTTTGCCTTGGATCATCGGAATCCACTCGTCTTCTTACCACGCCTTTTAGTTCTATTTTCATACTGTCATGACTGGAGGGCAGACTGATGGTTATATCCAGCCTGGTACCTACCTCGGGAGGCATGAAGGTGCGAATGAAAATCCCATCGGTGGACACGTCCGCAGCCAGGTTGCCATACTCCTGCCCATCGAGACGATAGGTAACCATGGCCTGCATGGGCATGCGCTGAGACAATCTTCTTCCTGAATCGTTGTCCTGTGTCATGGTATCAACAATGATATAGATTGTTGCCTGAACGCACAACCCAAGTTTCTCTTGGATTTCTCAACTAAATCGCTGTTTAGATATAGCAAAACTCA
>CAYSLH010000216.1:0-9030 GCA_964431605.1 uncultured Myxococcales bacterium | reverse complement strand
ACTAGTCTGTATCAATATAGTATGTAAAATCAATAAATTATCTTGCCTCCGTCCCCAATTTCCCCAATTTCCTGATTTCTCCGATTTTGATATTATTGAATTGAAATATTTTCATATAGTCAATAGAGTAACTGTAGGACTTGGCGAGAACATCGTGAGGATATGTCGTGCAAGATTATACCACAGCCCTTTTGCTGGGGTTTTCGTTCGGGAATCTTTGGATTTGCACCCTGTTGGTTTTTTCGTTTGAAATAGGCAGCAAGGCCCTTTCCTTGGGGTATTTGTTAGGACGAGCCCTTGCAATTGTGGCCTTGTCCGTAGCTGTATCGATTATCGGCTCCCACGTGTTCGTTCCCAAACCAGTGATGAACATTGCTTCAGGGGTTTTTCTATTGTCGTTTGCCTCTTATCTTGCAGCAACGAGGATTTTTTCCTGGATACCACCATGGAAAAAAGGAGGGGAAGGGGGATTGACTTCGCATAATTGTGCAGAATGTAACGCTTGTAGCCATGGCTCTGATCCGAAATTCAGATCGTCATGTAGTGATTGCCGTCCGTCCGGCTTATGCGAGGCAGAAGAGCCTGAGGTCGAGCTTCTCACAAGGACTTCGCGTAAACTCAAAGGTAAAAAATCAGGCCCTGCTGCCAAAGGTGGCTTTTTGGCAGGCTTGTCCCTCGGCGCCATGAGAGGCGCGGTGCTCTGTGGCAAGCTTTTGGTATTGTTACCTGTTTTGATGAAGTCGCCATGGAACAAGGCGGTGGGCTTAGGAGTGGTGTTCAGTCTGTCTTCGTCCGTATATCCACTTATGGGCTTTGCCCTTGGTTCCGTGGCTCTTTCCTTGGTCAAATACAAAAGATCCCTTTTTGTCGTTAGTGTGGTGTTCATGCTGGCCCTGGGTGTAAGGTATACTTGGCATGGAATTGTGATGTAATTGTACCGACAAGGGCAAAGAGAAATAAAAAATGGGCCACCATCATGATCATGATGTTCAAAACTACAGCAGGGCGTTTGCCATAGGCATAATTCTCAACGTGGTATTCGTTATAATCGAGTTCGGTTTTGGATTATATTCAGACTCTCTTGCACTGGTGGCGGATGCCGGACACAATCTTAGCGACGTGGTGAGCCTGTTGCTGGCGTGGGGAGCGAGTGCACTCGCCTCGAGACCAGCGACCGAAACCCGGACCTATGGATTCAAGAAGGCAACGATCCTCGCCTCTTTGGCAAGCGCCATAATTTTACTGTTCGCCCTTGGGGCCATAGCCTGGGAGGCTGTTGGTCGCTTCAATAACCCTGCGCATGTTGAAGGCGCGACGATGATAATCGTTGCGGCCATAGGAGTTTTCATCAATACCGTAACGGCGTTACTTTTCGTCAGGGGACAAAAGGAGGATTTGAACATTCGTGGAGCTTTCCTCCATATGGCTGCTGACGCTGGAGTATCTCTTGGCGTCGTAATTTCCGGTGTCATTATCATTTATACGGGTTGGTTATGGGTCGATCCGGTGATTAGTCTCCTCATTGTGGCAGTTGTTTTTGTGGGCACATGGAACTTGCTTCACGACTCCGTGAACTTTGCGATGGATTGTGTTCCGGAAAGTGTAGATGTGGGGAGAATAAGGCAATACTTGCTGGATCTCGATAGAGTATGTTCGATTCACGATCTTCACGTTTGGCCCCTTAGCACCACAGAGGTTGCACTAACGGTCCATCTGGTGGTAAGTGACGAATCCTTGGATAATGATTTTGTGGTCGGAGTCCAGAGTGAGTTGCACGATCGGTTCAAAATTGAACACTCGACTATACAGGTGGAAATAAAAGAAGAAAAAATCAATTGTAGACTTGTGGACAATTGTTAGGTGACGGTGGACAAACAATAGGGGGAGCAAGAAATGATAACAAAGTTTGGAACGATTGGGTCGGTAATATTGAGCCTGCTGGCAGTTTTTGGATGTTCTGATAAGGTTGCTGATAAGTCCGACGCATCAACAGATGGGCAAGTAGATGGGCAGAGTCTTACAGATGAGGTCCAGTCTTGGGACGCGGGAGCAGACGACGAGACTCCTTCGGATGATGCCGGACAATCAGATGGAGACGGGCAGGAGGAGAGTATTTGGTCTCCGACTCCCGGGACCAGTTGGCAGTGGCAGCTGAACAAAACCATCGATACGTCTTTCGATGTGGATATGTACGACATAGATTTATTCGACACTTCGGCCAGCCTGATAGAGCAACTCCATGAAAACGGCAGGGTCGTCATATGTTATTTCAGTGCAGGAAGTCGTGAGGACTGGAGACCGGACGCTGATGTGTTTCCTGTGATGTCCATCGGAAAACAGTTGGACAACTGGCCAGGAGAGAGATGGATCGATATCCGCAACCAAACCGTGCGCAGGATCATGCAGGCAAGGATGGACTTGGCCGTTGAAAAAAAATGCGATGGGGTTGAGCCGGATAATGTGGATGGATATTCCAACAAGTCTGGCTTTGACCTGACTTATTCAGACCAGATTGACTACAACAGGTTTCTCGCCAAAGAGGCTCATGCACGGGGGTTGTCCGTTGGCCTGAAAAACGATCTGGACCAGGTCAAGGATCTGCTCGATGATTTCGACTGGGCCCTGAATGAAGAGTGTTTTGATTACGACGAGTGCGATATGCTTTTGCCATTTATCAACGCAGCGAAGGCTGTGTTCCAGGTGCAATATGGTGACGCGGATCTGGCTGACAACATATGCCCAAAAGCCCTGGCATTGGATTTCGATACCCTGATAAAGCACGTGGAACTGGATTCATGGCGGGTGTCGTGTCGATGACCACTAGTCGTTAGTCCAACCTGTTTCTGCACAGAACTGAGATGGAGTAAGCTCAACGGCCTTTGAACTGTGGAGTTCGTTTTTCCAAAAATGCGGCCACGCCTTCTTCTTTGTCTTCAGTCCCACAGGAAAGAGCATGGAGGTACGATTCGTGGGCGAGCCCCTCGGCCAAAGATCCATCCATGAACCTCAGCACCGCTTCTTTCGAGTATTGTATGGCGAGCCTGGGTCTGGCAGCGATTGTCTCAGCCAGTTTTTTCGCTTCGTCCATCAATTCGCCTGGTTCCACCACCCGGTTTACCAGGCCTATACGATGAGCCTCTGTCGCGTCTATGGGATCTCCGGTGAGGATTAGCTCCATGGCTTTGCCCATTCCCACCAGACGAGGAAGTCGCTGCGAACCGCCTGCTCCAGGTGTGATGCCCAGCTTGACTTCCGGTTGTCCCATTCTGACACCGGATGCGGCAATACGCATGGTACACGCCATGGCAAGTTCCAGCCCGGCTCCCATGGTCCAACCGTTTAGAGCCGCGATGGATGGTATGGGAAGGTCTTCCAGCATGGAAAATACCTGTTGGCGTCGTTTGGTTATGGTCCTGCCCAACAGCGGATCGCGTACCTTGAGTTCGTTTATGTCAGCTCCTGCCACGAATGCTTTTTTGCCGGAACCCGTCACGATGAGGACACGCAACTGATCGTCTGATTCGACCTCTTTAACGGCACGAGCGATTTCTTCGATGGTGGCGTCGTTCAGGGCGTTACGCATCTTGGGGCGATTTATGGTCAGTATGGCGAGTTCGCCGTCTTTTTCCAGGATGAGATTTTCATACATGGCGTCTACTCGCTATAGTCATAAAAACCCTTGCCGGATTTTTTACCCAGGTGCCCTTCTTCCACCAGCTTGTCAACGACGGGTGGGTGTTGGTACCTGGGATCGTCCAGGACTTTTCTCAGGGTCTGCATCTTAGCCCTGTGCACATCCAGCCCGATCATGTCCACGAGTTGTAAAGGACCCATGGGGTGCCCGGCTCCAAGCTTCATGGCCTTGTCGATGTCTTGCGGTTTGGCGACACCTGTTTCGACGAGCCATGTAGCTTCATTGAGCAACTGGCCTAAGACGCGTGAGACTATTCCGGCAGGCGCTTCTTTTTCGCATACAACGGGATCTTTACCGAGGGATTTTGCGAACTTCTCCGCCTCGTCCATGGTTTGGCGGGATGTCTTTTCGCCGGGCATTATTTCCACCAGCTTCATGATTGTGGGGGGATTGAAAAAATGCATTTGTATGACTTTATCCGGTTTTGAGGTGGCTTTCGCAATGGCTGATATACTCATGGACGTGGTGTTGGTGGCAAGGATCACCTCGGGACGAGTGAGCCCGTTTAGTTCAGCAAAAACCTTGCTTTTGATTTCCAGGTCTTCCACCACGCTCTCGATGACGAAATCCGCATCCTTAGCCGCAGCGTTGCCTACCTCGAAGGACATTTTTTCCAACACCGTTTTTTTGTCTTCTTCTGTAATCTTTCCTTTGGCGATCCTCTTGTCCATGCTTTTTTCTATACGAGCACGGGCCTTGTCGATGAAATCCTGGGAGATGTCTGTTACGGTTACCGAATATCCTTGTTGGGCGCATAACTGGGCGATTCCTGCACCCATGGTCCCGGATCCTACCACTACGACATTTTTGATATTCATTGTATTACTCCAGTCGTTTGATTTGTATGTTGCTTAGTCGAGCCTCTCAACCACTACTGCCACACCGTTGCCTCCACCTATGCAGGCGCTGGCGCAACCGATGGTCACGTCACGGTCACGCATGGCATACAGCAAAGTAGTGAGGATTTTTGATCCAGTGGCAGCCACTGGATGGCCCAACGCAATGGCACCGCCATTGACGTTTGCCTTTTCCCTGTCCAGATTCAGTTGCCTCTCGCAGCCGAGGTACTGGGCGGCAAAGGCTTCATTGAGTTCGAACAGGTCCACATCGCTCATTTGCAACCCGGCTTTTGCCAAAGCCGCTGGAATTGCCTTGACTGGAGACAGGCCGAACCTCTTGGGTTCGTACCCTACGAACGAATAACCTATGACCCTCGCCATGGGCTTGAGACCATCTGATTTTGCCTTGTCTTCGTCCATGAGAACCTGTGCCGCTGCTGCGTCACACAGTGCGCAGGCGTTAGCCGCAGTAACAGTACCGTTTTTGTTGAATACTGGCCGAAGCTTGGCTAAGGATTCCGGAGTGACTCCTTCGCGGAATATCTCTTCGTCTTTGAATATGTTTACTTTTCCCTTGCGACCAGGAACTTCTATGGGAACGATTTCTTCTTCGAATTTTCCGGCCTTTACCGCTGCCTCGGTCCGGTTTTGGCTCAAAGCAGCGTAAGCATCCTGCTCCTGGCGGGAGATGCCCAGTTCTTCTGCAAGGGCGTCGGTTAGTTCTCCCATCAGCCCACCGCCCAACGGACAGCGAAATCCATCCTTGTGCATGAGATCGACCATCTTTCCGTCACCCATTCGCTGACCCCACCTGGCGCCTGGCAGAGCATAGGGAATTTGGCTGCTGCTTTCCGTGCCGCCGACTATCACCGTGCTTACGTCTTCAGCCTTTATCGCCTGCGCGCCGAAGATAAGCGCTTGTAGGCTGGAGCCGCACCTGACATTGACGGACACAGCCGGAGCGTCGATTGTTACGCCGCCTTTTACCGAACACACCCTGGCAGGGTTCGGCCCTACTCCTGCTTGCCACGCATTTCCGAACACTGTCTGATCGATGGAGTCGGGTGAAATACCAGCCCTTTTGACCACCTCTGCCACTACCTTTGCTCCGAAATCAGTAGCGCCGAGGGACGATAAGGATCCGCCGAATTTTCCACCGGCTGTACGGACTGAACTGAGAATCACGACATTTTTCATTTTTACCTCCACCAAGGCCTAGCGGTTGGCCTTACGATATCCCAGGAGATCGTTTGAAATGATCATCTTCTGTACGTTGGTTGTGCCTTCCACGATGTGATACAGAATGGCATCCCTATAAAACCTGGCAGCAGGATACTCCGTGGAATATCCATATGAGCCGAGGATCTTCATGGTGTATTCCGCAGCCTTGGTAGCGGCGTTGCTGGCTGCGTATTTGGCATAGCTGGTCTCCAAGACGTTACCTAACTGGCCTTGGTCTTTTTGCCACGCGGCCCTGTACAGGAGCATGCGAGCCGCTTCGATGTCAGCTGCCATTTCCGCGATGAGTGCCTGGTTCATCTGAAATTTGCCCACGGGTTTTCCGAACTGTTCACGCTCGTTACTATATTGTACCGCTGTATCCAGGCAGGCTTGGGCCAAGCCCACTCCTCCCGCCGCGCAACACAGCCGGGTCTGGTTCAGGGAGCCGAAAACGACTTTCGCTCCTGCTCCCTCTCCCCCCAAGATTGCGTATTCCGGGAGCTTGACGTCTTCGAATGAAATCTCCGAGGTGGGGGATGATCTTGTACCTAGTTTGTCCAGGTCGCTTGCGGTAATTCCCTCAGAGTGCATGTCTACGATGAACGCGCTCAAGCCTTTTGATCCCTTGGATTTGTCCGTGTATGCATAAACGATACCCACGTCGGCACGGGAAGCGAAAGAGATCCAGATCTTGGAGCCATTGAGCACCCAACCGTCCCCGGAACGCTCCGCGTGGGTCTTCATACTCATGACGTCGGAAGCTGCGTTCGGTTCGCTTATTGCGAAGCAGCCGATCTTGTCACCATTGATAATGGGCTCGATCCATTTGTTTTTTTGTTCGTCCGTACCATGCCTGAGAATGGATAGGGCGGTGCCCAGGCACTGGGTGTTGAAAGCAACCCTGATGGAGGAAGAGCCTCTTGAAATCTCTTCACAAATTAGCATTTGTGCTAAAAATCCCACGTCCGTGCCACCGTACTCCTCCGGGATAGGGGTGCCGTAAAAGCCGAGCTCTCCCATCTTTTTCACCACGTCCACAGGAAAATGATGCTCTTCGTCCCACTTGTCGGCATTGGGCACGATCTCCTTGTCCGTAAACTTGCGGGCTTGTTCTTTCATGGCGAGTAGTTCATCGTTCAAACCGAAATCCATTTTTTGACCTCCAAGGCCTAAATTACAGGTGGTATATTTTTCCTAATTCCTCGCGCGTAGCATGCCTTTGAGTGTGCTTGCTGTCAACGGTTTCCATGAGGCATGTGTGGATTTTCAATGTTTTCCTTTCGGGATCTTGATTCCTTGATTCGGAAAATAGAAAAACATCTACGGGTTGACAAAGCCCCCTTGCTCTGTCCATTCTCTTGCCGACCGAAAATGGAGGTTGAGTAGATGAGTGATGGACTTGTGATCATGTTGATAGGAATGGGAGTGGTTTTCCTGTTCCTGATTATCTTGATGGCGTTCATTCGCATTGTGGCCATATCCCGTAAGGGTCCTCGTGATGAGGTTGGCAGGAATGGATCGTCGGGTTCAGGGCAAAAGAAACATAACCTTGTTTCGTCTGGTGATATGGACGAGGAGATCGCCACAGTGGCAGCGGTGGCTGTGGCCCTGGAGTTTTCACAGAGCGGTGGCACTATCGTCAGGGTCGATTCAAACAGACAGCCAAACAATATTTGGAGCCAGTCCGGACGCCAGGCATTGTTCAGCGGTCCAAAAGTTATAGCCCAAGCTTTGAAAGCACACAGGGGGCGCAATTGAATATCCAGGAGTCGTTAAAGATTTTTGGTCAGTCAACGGGCCTTTGGCACATGGGCTGGCATGAGCCTGTGATGTGGCTAATCGGGTCGGTTTTGATTTACCTTGCCATTAAAAAAAGATACGAGCCATTGCTGCTGATCCCCATCGGGTTCGGTTGCATTCTTGTAAACATCCCTTTCATAGGTATGATGAACGAAGGTGGCTGGCTCAGGTATATCTACGAGGCAGGCATTTCTACAGGGCTGTTTCCGTTGATAATATTTCTTGGCATCGGAGCCCTAACCGATTTTGGTCCTTTGTTGTCCAGGCCATCAACTGCGTTGTTGGGCGCCGCGGCGCAGCTAGGAATATTCGCCACTCTCATTGGAGCTTTAGCCCTCGGGTTCGATATGAAGGAGGCAGGCGCTATCGGGATAATCGGAGGAGCGGACGGACCTACCTCGATATATGTTGCAAGCCATCTTGCAGAACACCTTCTCGGGCCCATTGCCATTTCAGCATATTCATACATGGCCTTGGTCCCTCTCATCCAGCCACCCATCATGCGTCTGTTGACCACGAAAAAAGAGCGCGCCGTACAGATGGAGCAGGTGCGCGAGGTGTCAAAGACCGCCAAGATTCTCTTTCCCATCGGTACCGTACTGATTTGTGCCATATTTGTTCCTTCCGCCACCCCACTCATAGGAATGCTCATGTTTGGAAATCTGCTCAGGGAATCCGGGGTGGTGGAGCGACTCAGCAAGACAGCTCAAAACGAGTTGATAAACATCGTTACGATTTTTCTCGGACTCTGTGTAGGCGCCAAGATGGATGGAGCCAGCTTTCTCACTATACCGACATTGAAGATATTGGGCTTGGGGATCGTCGCTTTTTCCATTGGGACGGCCGGAGGAGTTCTGCTCGGTAAAGTCATGTACTGGACATCTGGTGGAAAGATCAATCCACTTATCGGAGCAGCTGGTGTGTCTGCAGTTCCCATGGCCGCCCGGGTGGTGGAGGTCGAAGGGCAGAGGGCAAACTTGAACAATCATCTTCTCATGCATGCCATGGGACCGAACGTATGCGGAGTCATCGGGTCGGCCATCGCTGCTGGAGTGTTATTGGCGCTGCTGGGTTGATGACAATATTTTAGCAAAAGGGAGAAGGGCTCATGAAGACAGTGAAACAATGTACAGAGGAGCTCGAAAAAAGAGAAGAGTCCCAGTTGGCCCTGGGCGGAGCGAAGGGAGTGGATAAACAACACTCCGCTGGAAAACTTACTGCCAGGGAGCGCCTGGACAGGCTCTTCGACAAGGGAACCTTTGTAGAGACAGGAATGTTCGTCAAACACCGATGCGTGGATTTTGGAATGGAAAAAACCAAGGTGGCAGGTGATGGAGTAGTCACAGGTCATGGCCTTGTGGACGGGCGGCAGGTCTTCGCCTATGCACAGGATTTTACCTCCAGGGCGGGAACCATGGGTGAAATGCAGTCCAAGAAGATATGCCAGGTGATGGACCTGGCCATGAAAGTGGGTTC
>CAYSLH010000215.1:0-9139 GCA_964431605.1 uncultured Myxococcales bacterium | reverse complement strand
GGCCTCTTCAAAAGAGCCGCACCTAACGGACCGGTACGATTTCTCAGGGGTGTCGACTGGGCTCAGACCAAGGCGTACTCGCTGGGCAATGGACAGTTATATATCAACATGAATGGCCGGGAGTCTCATGGTTTCGTCACAAACACTCAACGAAAAAGAGTAATGGCCGCCATCAGAAAGCAATTGCTGGATCTAAAGGATTCCACCAGTGGCACTAAACCTGTTACAGAACTTTACCCTGTATCAGATATGGCGAAAGGCTTGGCAAAATCGCGGGCTCCTGATTTTCAAATTGCCTTCTCCCCTGGTTGGAGGTCGTCCTGGGAGACCTCCTTGGGAGGAGCGCCATTGGGCGAATCCATGGTTTTGAACCGCAAGCCATGGTGTGGTGATCATGCAGCCTCAGACATAAAACAGACTCCTGGAATAATATTGTCGGCAAGCAAGCCCTGCCATTCCAATCCGGACTTGAAAGACCTGGCATCGACCATCGAGACCTTTTTCAAACTAGAGCCTGAAGGTCCAGGGAGGCCCTTTTGGAGTTGATGTCCATAAAGCCATCGGTTCGAATAGTCTTGCCGGCATACAACGAACAACTTTGCCTTGCCCAGTCGGTACGCAGGATGCTCGATTTCTGCGATTCAAGATTGACAGGCTACAACTGGCACATACTAATCGCCGAAAATGGCTCCACCGATTCGACACCACGATTAGCGGACCGAATTGCAGAGAACAACCCTTGGGTAGAAGTGCTTCACCTTCCGAACCCGGGAAGAGGAGCCGCACTGAAAAAAGCTTGTGCAACATGTGAAACTGACTATCTGCTTTACTCGGATGTGGATCTATCCGCAGATCTCAACGCCATTCCAGAATTGCTTCATGCCCTGGATTCAGGAGCGGACTTAGCGATCGGAAACAGGTTGCATGCTCGGGCAAAGGTAACGCGCCGTGTGCACCGGGAAATTTTATCTCGGGGATACAACCTGATCCTGCAAACTGTGCTGGGTGTAAAAAAGTTCAAAGATGCACAATGTGGACTAAAAGCATGGCGTATTGAAAAAACTCTCTCCATAATCCATCGAGTGGAAGATGACAGGTGGTTTTTCGACACCGAGTTATTGGTTCTGGCAGAAGAGGCAGGGCTTTCAATCCGGGAAATACCCGTAAACTGGGTTGAAGATCCTGTTACGAGCGTTAAAATACCAAACACCATTGCAGCTAAAATCAGGGGAATCATCAGATTACGCTCCAACGGATTCAGCAGGGATCATTCCCCCTCTGATCTATCCTGATCAGCTCTATCCAATGCGATCCCGATAGCCTTTCGAGTCTGGAAATACGGCTCCGAAAAAGCGAACCTGAACAACGCGAGCATGTCCTCGTCAGACGTCAACAAAGACGCACGGTCCGGGACAAAAGCCAGTTCTCGTCCGCCGGCGGCTGGGGAAAATCTTGTCAGAACGGACAAAGCTGCGTTCAGGTCTCCACATGCCAACAGCGCCACTCTGTTGGCTGTCAGCCTGATACCATTGAGCCATCTGTCCATGTCATGGACACGAGGCTCCAAGGCATACTGGCGGACAAGAGGCAACACGTTTTGCAATATTTCCGGCGGCGTTACACGTTTGATGGCTTCTACGTACTGAGGCGCGGTAGCAGGTAAATCCGCAAGGGAGGGGGACTGAACATCCGCAAGCTTGGTTAGAATCGCGAGTAACTGCGCCATATCCGCTTTTGAAAATTTGTGTGGGAGTATGCCTCCCATGGCAACCTTGGCAATCTGCCTCGCCACGAAAAAGGTCAACTCAGCAGGAGCGCTTCTGTCAATCACGGCCGAAGAGAAAACCACTGTTGGTACCGAACCACTCTCCAGCCATGCCTGGTATACGTTTTCCTGAGCAACAAGTATACGCACCTGACGACCACCAAGCATCCACGTAACCATACGACCGATGTGAAACAACTCGGCATGCTCAGAAGAACCTGCCTCAGAACCCACAAGCTCGAAGCGATCCATGTTGGCCGGGAAAAGCTGCTCGAGAAAAGGGGCCAGGGATGCAACTATTCTCTGCAAAAGGCAGTCAGCTCCCGGATGGAGAAACACCTGGTTCCATTCGGTGCTACTCAAAGGCCTTACCGGTTTTCGTGGTTTACCGACATAGGCCAAGTACCTGCGTGGTTCTTCGTCTGAAGGCAACAGGTAGCTCAACCCAGAGTAATAACACGCGGTTCGATCCGCATCTCCCTTGGCGGCTTCCAACCTGGCCAAGTATCTCAATAAACCAGGGTCGCTGGGATCCATGCCCAGCAATTCCCTGAATACGGAAATGGCCTCCTTGTATGTATCAAAATTGCTTGCATACAAATGACCGAGACGTCTCAATAACTCCGGGTCCCTTGGATTGAACTCCAGAGCTCTCCTGACAGCAGCACCAGCTCTTTCAATATCGCCCACTTTCTCTTGGTAAACCCTCGCAATCTCCAAATAGCCCTCGATTGCGGTCTCCTGGTCTAAGCCTGTCTCCAACCTCTTCTCGAGGGATTGTCCGGCCAACGAGGCGTATAGTTCCCATTTTCCAACTGATCGTGCCAACTCGGCTGATTCGTCCACCACGAAAAGTTCCGCCTTACCCCATGCCATGGCTTGTTCAAAAAATGATAAAGCAGTTGCAGAATCCCTCCCAGAAGCCAACCAAGCTCTAGCCAAATCAACTCCGATTCTGTACCTCTGATGATCATCGAGCCGTGAATCCAACAACCTTCGACCGACCTCGCACATTTCTTCCAACGCATTGCTTGATCGGAACAGTTCCCACAAGTGCAAAAGTGTGTCTTTTTCTATTGCAGGGCCATTGGCGAGGAGTTGTTTGTAAACCCTGGTTGCAGCGTCTTTCTGACCCAACTTATTCAAATACAATTCGCCCAATACACTAAGCAATTTTACTCTTTGTTCTTCAGGAAGCTTCAACTGAATAAGCTTTTCCAATATTCGAGCAGCATCCGACCACTTCATCTGGTTGAAATATAAGGTATACGACGCTTCGAGTACTTCCCTGTTTTCAGGATCCATTTGGATGATTTGTTCGTACGCATCTAAAGCCTTATCGAACTCCAACATGCTTCTTCTGACAAAAGCCAATCGTTCAAGCAAGTCCCTTGCAACGTCATCGAAGCCCTCATCTGGTAGTACATCGAGCATGTCATCGATGGCCTCTGCTGCCAGTTGCCAATTGCGCTCTTTTATCAACAAGCCTATGAGGTTTTGCCTGGAAGGAAGAAAAGAAGGATTGGAGTCGATGGACAACCTGTAGTAGTCCATGGCTTTATCATCATTACCCTGGGCCTGGTGTATTTCACCCAGTCGATACCGGGCGATGAATCTTGCTGCAGATGACACCCTGTCACCCAAACGTTCATAGAGGTCACGGACCGATTCGAAATCCTTCTGTTCGTATTTAATCTGTGCGAGTTGTTCAAGAGCACCGGCATTGTCAGGGTCTATTTCCAGACACTGTTCAAAATAGCCCGCAGCCTGTTCAAAGTCGTCTAGATGATCCGTACAAATTTGTCCCATCTCCACAAGCAGTGCACTGCGACGGTCCACCTCTTGGTCTTGCTTTACATGATTTTCCAAAAGCCCCAGAAGGTCTTTCCACTTTCCCTGTTGAGCCAATAGTGGCGCAATAGTCTCACTCAATACCGGGTTGTCCGGATCTGCTCTCAAGGCCTCGGAGAGTATTTCCACGGCCTTTTCTATCATACCCGCTTTTTCAAATTGCCTGGCACTGGTTCTCAACAGAGTCGAACGATTCGGAGGACCAGCATCGGACTTTGCCCAACGAAAATAGAACTCAGCCAGTTGCTCCGGAGATGAATTTCCAGCCAGTAGCTGCTCCATTCTCTCATACGCTTGACGGTAAGCTCCGTCAATCTCCAAGGCGCGGGCAAACAACGCCATGGCTCCCTTCTCGTCACCTTGCTTGACCTTGATGTCTCCTAATCGCAGGGTCAATCCGGGTGCATGTTCTTGGTCGGCAACCTCTAAAAGTCTGCTCGTTACCTGCTCCGCTTCTTCCCATCTTTCTTTTCTCCACAACAGATCCGACAATTGACCAAGGGCATGAACATCGCCATCATTGATCTCCACGGCCAACTTCAGTGACTCGATACCAGCATCCTCATCTTTCAAGTCGTCCAACTCGACTGATGCGAGTTTCACGGCAACCTGGTACCTGTGATCACCCGGCAGAGCCAAGGCTCTCCTCAGAGATTCAGCGGTCTGCTCGAACAGGCCTTGGTCAAACAGCAACTCTGCGCGTTCTATCCAAAGCTCTGGAGTGGCACCCTGCTTTTCGTCTCTCTGGCCCAATCTACCCAGCAGGTGGGCCCTGACTGTACCTTGTTTCAAAGACTGTTCCAGATCGACCAATGCCTGATCAATAACGATTTCATCCATGGAACTTTCTATCAGTCTATCGATTGTGTCTATGGCGGCCGATGTCCTTTCCAATGCATCCAGCGACAACACCAGGCCCTCCCAAGCCAGCCGATTGGCCTGGGCCATGGATAGAGCCTGTTCAAAACAATCAATGACCTGCTCATGCTCGTCCGCACGAGCGGCCAACTGACCCCTTCGCAACAGTATCTCGAGTTTCTCCGCTTCGGGTTCTTCACCTTCAAGTCGGTCGTAAAGTTCCCTTGCCTCGGTCCAGTTTTCTTGCTCGTATCGGATATTGGCCAGTTTCAGTATCGCGCCTGTATTGGTAGAATCAAGCGACAAGCAATTTTGCAAATGTTCCACAGCCGACGCCCTGTCATCCAGTTCATCCAACAGCAACTTTGCGGTCCTGAACTCCAAGGCACCAATTATTTTCTCATCCTGTTCCACCGAAATCCATCGCCTCAGTATCTCAATCAACTCAGCAAACTCCTCCTTTCTCTCTAACAGGGGAAGCATTTGCTCATAAAATCTAGTGTCATCAGGGTCCAACCTGGACGCTTCCTTCAGCGCACGCAAAGCGCTGTCTTCATCACCTGATGAAGCCAGGTTTTGTGAGGCAAGAAGATATAGCTCCGTTCGTCGTGATCCTGCGGCTTCGGACCCAGCCCAGTTTAAATAAAACAAACCCTTTGCCAACTCAGATGCATCCTGCTCAAGGGGCTCCAGACGCTCAAACGCCTGTATACATCCCGGGTCATCCTTAGTTATTTTTTCCAGTACGGCCACAGCGTCTTGTATCTGACCATTGGAGATCATGGCATCTGAAAGCCGTAACGATAATTCTGTTTTTTTGTCTTCTTCACAACCCGCCAATACTGCTTGAAGTAGCTCTATTGCCTTTGGCCAGTTTTCTCCTGACTCGTACAGGTCGGCTAAGTCCTGCAAGATCCCACCGTTTGCAGGGTCTATCTCACGTGCCGATTCAAATGCCTCTATGGCGGCATCTACGTCATCAAGTTCGTCCCGCAGAATCCCTCCCAAGCGGACAGCCACACGCAACTTGTGAGGACCATCGAATGTCAAAGCATGGCTCAAAGCTTCGGCAGCCTCTTGTGACCTTCCCTCTTCTAACAGTATCTCAGCTCTTTCCATCCATGGATCCGGGCCTGACTCTCCATGTTCCATCTCAGCGATTTTCTCCAGGAGATCGGCCAGATCGTGTTTGCGACCGACTTCCCTGTATTTTTCTGCAAGCAGGATAGCGGAATCCTTGTCCGGGGCGATATGCATCAATTGCTCCAAGGCGCTGATCTCATCTTCCGGTTCGGCGTTTTGCTGAGATTTGACCAGTTGCCTGTAAAGCATCACAAGTTCCCGTTTGGGTAACAGATCGGATCGCTGCACCAACCACTTCAGGTGAGGTAATGCGCTTTGTGGGTCTTGCTCGAACGACAGCTTCGCCATGAAACGACGACCAACAACGTCGTCTCCATCCATGCTCAGGACCTTTGAAAAGGCTCGTCTCGCCTCGTCCTTTTTTCCCAATGACCAATTGAGCAACCCGATGTTCCTACGTAACTGTAACTCCTCTTCATGCAATTGCGTTCTCGTTGCGAGGAGTTCCAACGCTTCGAGCAACACCGCATCATCTCCAATCTCAAGACCAAGCTTCCTCATCAGTTCCAACGGTTCTGTGGAGGATGGGTCGAGTGTTGCAGCATGACGATAGGCTGCAACAGCTCCGGGCGTATCCTTTAGATTAAGATGGCGAAGTTGACCAAGCTCGAACCAAAGTCGAGATTGTTCTAGTTCTGTACCAGCCAAGCCGATACGCCGTTGAATCACATCTTCCAACTGTTCAAACCGTTTAGCTGAACGCAGCAATTTGTGAAGAAGCGAAAGAGTGTCATCATCGGAAGGCAATAACTCACGAAGACGGTTGAGAACATCGATTGCGTCTGATGTGCGCCCCATAGGCTCTATCAAAACAGCAGCTCGTTCCCTTAGAAAGCCTGCAAGGGCTACCGAGTCAGAGGTAACGGCAATTCGTTGGGCCAAATGTACATCAAGCTGTTCGCTGTTGTTTTCCAGGCGGTCGAGTTCCAGCAATCTGTCGAGAGCTTCAGTGTCTCCCGGTAATAACTCCAGCAATCCCTCCAGGTCCTTTCTCGCATCTCCACAGTCTGGATTTTCAAAAGATAGTCGACATACTTTCCTGAAGGCCTTTAGCTTTTCATCACCATGAGCCAGGCGACCAACCTGCCTCAGTGCATTCGACTGCTCCAAGGGATTTTCCAGCAGCCTGTATATTTCCCCGAGCCTCCTCCATGCCTCCAGGCGATCAGGTTCATCTTCAACCAATTTTTCATAGATCGCAGCAGCGCCCTGTGGATCACCAAGCTCTGTCTCTAGTAACGCTGCGGCTTCGTGAATTTTTTCGAAACGATCCTCTGGAAATTCGCATCGTTCAGCTTCATCCAACAAGAGATTGACCCTGTCTCCATACCGTTTGACACCATCATAGAGCTTGTGCAGAAACTCGCGTGGTTCTTTTTCATCCGGCTTGCTGACGATACAACGCTTAAGCCTCGTCTCGGCGTCTTCAGTCTTTCCTCTCGAAAAATCAGCCTTGGCCAAACGAAGATCCAGCTCATATCTGCTATCGGAATCCAACCTGTCCGCCTGCTGGTCCAATCGGCGAAGAAGCTGATCTTCATCTTCCTGTCGTCCTTCTTGTGCTGCAAATTTCGCGGCTCTTGCCAGGGCATCTATATTGACAGGATCAATACGAAGCATCAGTTGGCATACCCTGGACTCCTCCTGCGGCGAGACTGGATCAGCAACAATTCCGTCATAACAACCGAGCACTGCGCGAACCGAAGACTCATCCTCGAAAAACTCACTATCCAACCCATCGAGCAAGCCAAGCAACCTACTCCATTGCCTTTGTTCCACAAGACGTCGCTGTATGCTACGAATCACTTCGTAATTCTCAGGGTCGGCCTCCAATGCTTTTCCAAGGGCCGCATCCACCGCCTCGTCGTCTTCCAACTCCCTGTATGCGTCTGCAACAGCACACCAAGTCTCCGCGGCATCCCTGCCGGATCGCCTGTTAGCCAGGTCGGTCAACATCTGTGCCAGGTCATCGAATCTACCATGCTTTCGATAGAGATTTTGCAAAGCTATGGCAGACTCCTCATCCGATGGCTCCTGCCGCAGGGTCCGCTCGTAGGCCGTAATTGCCGCCAACTCCTCGCCGGCCATTTGGCGCAGGGCGGCAATCCTTCGAAAGATCGATGCCGGCGTCTGCCCTCCCTCCCCAACATCCATGCCATCAGAATCCGGCGTCACAAGCTGTTCCAAAGCATCGGCGGCTTCCGACGATTCTCCCATACTCTCCAAACGAGAAGCCAACTCTATCCACAATGACGCAGGTTCTGCCACCAACTCCGCTGCTCTTCTCAGTAAATCCACCCCACGGTCATCGTCTCCAAGCTTGTCGAAAGCCAACAATGCTGCATCTTTCAGAGTCTGACCCCGCTCTTGTTTATCCTTTGTAACCTGGGCGATTCGAATTTTTTCATCCAGTAACTCTTCCGTCTCACCCGACTCTTCGAGGATCTTCTCCAAAGCTAGGTGAGGCTCTATCCAAGATGGCTGCAGTTCGGAAGCAGCCTCGAACGCAGCCCTGGCCCTTTCAGGTGCAGCCAGGTGTTGTGCAAATGTCTTTCCCAAAGCTACTAGCCGCTGAGCCCTGGTTGTGTCATCCTCCGAAAGGTCCACCAAGACCTCCTGCATGTCGGCGACGCCCTCGAAATCGAGATCGTTCTCGTACAGGGCCAAAGCACGCCTTGCAAGAGATTCATCGGGCCTGAGTTCCAGGGCTTGTCTGATGGAAGCCAATCCCGCCTTTGTATCGTCCAACTGCTCCAGGCAAACATCCGCATGCTCCAACAGGAGATCTCTCAGTTGTTCCAGGTCGTCTTGCTCCGATGCCAAGCGTTCAAGCCAATCTTTCAGTCTTTCTGCAGGCCCTAATTGCCTGGCTAGTTGGAGCAGAGCCTGTTGGTTTTCAGGGCTGGGGACGTTGACGAATGCTTTTTCCAGCGCATCCAAAGCTGGTTCCAACTGGTTCAAGTCATCCCGAAGGATGGTGCCCAATTCTCGCCAAAGGGATGCAGCCAGGGCAGGATCGTCAGTACTCGATGCACTCTGTTCCAAAAGAGCCACCAGTTCTTCGTTCATTCCCTCTTGGTGATAGAGTTTCCTCAGTCGCTCCCGTGCATTTTCATGCCCCATGTCTACGAGCAACTTCAGGCACTCGATAGCAGCCTCGGAATCAAAAAGCTTCAGTTGATATAACTCGGATAATTCCACCAGCCTGTTTATCCGCTCCTGTTCGGAAGAAGCCCTTTCCCACTGGTCGTCCAAGAGTCTGGCAAGATGCTCCCATCGTGAAGATCGACGGAGCAGATCTATAAGGTCACCAGCAGCTGCTTGATCGTCCGGATCCTCCCGGACCATCTCGCTCAGAATCCTTATGGCCTCATCCGGCTGTTCCAGATGTTCATACAGGATCAAAGACAGCGATCTTTTAATACCCTTTTGTCTGTCCTTGATGAGATCGGTCTTGAGCCAACGTCTGAAAAGCAAGGCGAGATCATCATACCGGCGCTGCTGCCTCAGGAGCATCTCCAA
>CAYSLH010000214.1:0-9209 GCA_964431605.1 uncultured Myxococcales bacterium | reverse complement strand
TGCATGAGTATTGGCAAGGTGATTTTTCCATCTCACTGTGTCAGATCCAACGTTGCAACACTGTATAGATATTACGGGACTGGGTGCAGGCAGGAGTTTTGCCAAAAGAGCGCACGCGGTGTAAAAATAAAGCCATGCCTCGTACCTTGACCCCTGAAATAATCAGACGAGCGGTGCATGACTCGGATAAGAAATGTGTCGATCAGGTGGTGGCTGTTTTGACTCCCATAATACAAGCTCGCCTCGCCAGGGTGTTGCTAAGCCGGTGGCCTGGAAGTGCATCGAGCGTTCGTGTTCGACAGGACATGGAGGACATGGTGCAGGAAGTATTCGCTTTTCTCCTGGGCAATGGTGCTCGTCGCCTGTTGGCCTGGGATCCGGACAAGGGTTCGGCGTCGACATTTTTCGGCTTGTTGGCGGAAAGATGGTTGATGAACATGCTATCGAGCCGTAAGCGTAATCCATGGAGTGAAACACCTTCAAGCAACGAAAAGCTCCAGGACTGTGTCGATATTCGTCCTGTGAAAAACGATGAAGAAAATTTCCGTAACTTATTGTTGGCCTTAGGCAGGCAGTTGGTTCAGAGGCTTTCGGCGCGGGATCTTCAGTTGTTCGATTTGATGTACGTTCAGGCACTTGACGATAAAGTGGTCAGGCAGCGGACAGGTCTTTCGAGAGACGCTTTGTACCAGGCGCGCAAGCGTTTGCTCGAGAGGGTCAGGAAGATGGCCGGGGAGATGGGACCGGATTTCGAGCAGTTGGTCGGAGATAACACATGAAGGACGACGGGATACTGAAAGAGCTGGGTAAGGCCATCGCTCATGGGGATTATTTGGACGATCCCCGCTGGAATCTCTTAGCGAGCGGATTGCTGAATGAAAAACAGAAGCAGGAATTCAAGCGGGATTTATCCACTCGTCCGGACGGACCGGATGAAGAGCAATTGAAGTCAGCTTGGGCTGCTTTTTCTCCTTTGTCCCGTCAGACCAACCAAGCGCTCAAGGGTTTGTTCGAATCCCGTGAAAAAGTCACTACCTGGACACGTTTGGTCGGGTGGATGACTCACAATCCTCACAGGCTTGCTGTGGCAGGAGTAGGTTTGCTGGGTGCGGTATTGGTGCTGCTGTCGGTTGTACGGCAGGCACAATCCCCCTCGTCGGATTTTCCTTCATACAGCTTAGAATTTTCAGGCGGAGATGTAGTAAGCCGTGCCGAGCCAGCCAAGGTTAGGGGCAAAATTGCCAAGCTGAGCCCCGGGTCGATGCTTCGCTTGACCCTTAGACCAAAGACCCGAGTGCCGGAGAGTGTTGATGTGGAGGTGATAGGTTTTTTAGTGAGTAAAAACAAAGTGACCTCACTGATTCTCCCAGTTCGTATTTCCAAAGAAGGTACAGTCAGCATACAAGGGCAGGTGAGCCAGCTTCTTGGTATAAAACAAGGATTGTATCGCATGGTGTTTGCAGTGGGGCGAAAGGGCGACAGCATACCTCGAAGGAGTTTTTTGCTGAAAATGCGCAGTGATGGGAACCTGGACCAGTGGCAGGTGTTTGTCATTCCTGTCGAGTTGATTGGTAGATGACATGTCTGCAAGAGCCATTTGGCTGATAGTATGCATATCACTGGCAGCGTCCTGTAATGATCCATATTCACAAAAGGTGTCGGGGTCGTATGATGTGAAATTTGCAGGGTGCCGACAATTGAAGTCTAAAAACACCTGTTTTATCAAGCCGGACGATTTTACAAAGATCACTTTCTGGATAGAGCCTGCCCTGGGAGCGGAATTTTCCCTGCTGGTGGACGGGAAAAAAATTCCTGTGGAGCGAAAAGACCTGGACTCTGGCACTCGCGTCTATTCCAGGATCGCCGCCGGTTCAAGACGGCTGGTGCTGATGAATGGGGATGGAAATCAGTTTTTTTCACTAAAACTTCGGTCGATACGACCGTGTCCACAGGTGGATGAGGCCAGAGATCTCTTTAGTAAAGGTGCTCCTGCCAAGGCCCTGGTGTTATTGTCTACGGCTGCTCAAGGAAGTAACTGTCGGGCCAAGAGTGCAGGAGCAAAGGGCAGGTTGCTGCTTGCCATGGATAAGCCGACGGAAGCTGCGGACTATTTACGACAAGCTATCGAACTTGATGTACAGGACGAAAACATGGTCGCCAGGGTCGATGACACCCTTACTCTGGCGTGGATACTGACATTTAGAAAACCTTCATACACAGAGGCCGGCAGGCTGCTGGACGAACTCGGCTCTTTGATTCAGGAAAGACCTGAACTTATGGCTTCATGGAAATACTATCGTGGACAACTGGCAAGGGAAAATGGTGACATTCGCACAGCCATGGAATTGTTTTCAGATTCGGAAATCTGGGCAAGGCGTCTTGGGTTGAGTCGCCTGTTGTTTGGTGTTGTCCAGGCACTGGCTGATTGCATGCAGGTATTGGGACGTGAAGCCAAGGCCGATGCCTTACTTCAAAAGTTACTGCAGGAAGAATCCAGAAACCTTTCACCTTGTGATCTTGCAGCTCTGTATACCAACCAGGGATGGCTTAGGTTGCGGTGGCACAAAGATGGTGCGGACGCAAGGGCACCCCTTGAAAAAGCATTGATACTTTATCGTGGCAAATGCTCGTCACGGGAAGATGAAGCCAACATTTTGCTGAATCTTTCTCTTGTATCTTTACTACGGCATGATCTCGATGAAGCAAAAGTGCTCCTGGACAAGGCATCCGCTGTTCAGCCCGAACCTGGCTTGCTCCTCGATACGTGGATGAGTGATATCAGGGGCAGGTTAGAATTGGAAAACAACAGGCCTGGCAATGCCTTGGAAATATACAAAAAAATGCAACGAAAGACCTTGCCCCTGTCTTTTTCCCGTTGGCGGTCACAGGTGGGCAAAGCAAAAGCTCTTAGACTCATGGGTAGGATTGATGATTCCCTAGATGAATATGAGCTGGCTGAAGGACTTCTGGACCGCCAGGTCTGCCTTGTTCCTTTATCCAAAGGTAGAACAGGATTTTTAGGTGACAAGTTGAGCGCTACGAGTGAGTTCATAGACCTTCTTTTGAAAAAAGGACTGAAAAAAAAGGCCATGAACGCAGCACGCCGCTCCAGGGCCAGGGCATTATGGGCGTTGGCAGCTGGTAGAACTGGTGGGAAAATCCAGAGCCTTGAAAAATTTCGTATCTCCATGAATCGCTTGCAGCAGCTTCAAGAAAAAATAGACACTGCGGCATCAGACGACCTGCCGGCCTTAATGGCAAAGATTAAAAGTATTACGACAAAAGCACGAATGGCTTTGGACCATGCTTGGGGAATCTCTCTGCCCAGGCTCCCGAATGATGATATTGCTTCTTCCTATGATAGCGACACGTGCTTTTTAATATATCATCCATTACCCGAAGGCTGGGTGGGCTTCGGATACTTTGATGGAAAGATAATTGTGAAAAGGTTGGAGTTTACCCCTACGGACCATACAACAGATGAACGATTGTCTCGGGTTTTGCTGGAACCGTTTAAAAAAATGATCGTTAGTTCGGGGCAAGTAGCCGTGTTGCCTTTCGGACAGCTACAGCATGTGGATTTTCATGCCCTAGCCTTGGATGGTCGCTTGCTGTCTGATTGGGCTCCTGTGGTGTATCCTCTGGATGTACCGGTACCAACGCCCGTTGTGAAACAAGAACAGCCTTTTCCCCTGGCTTTGCAGGTGGTGGACCCATCCGGCAATCTTCCTGGTGCGAGAAAAGTCGCTGATTCCATCGAAAAATCGTTATTGAAAAACGGATGGAATGTCAGACGTCTTGATGGTACACGGGCAAAACGAAAAAGTGTCTTGGCAGAACTCGGCCAAGCTGGTCTTTTCCATTTTTCCGGTCATGCCAGGTTCGGTGGGTTGGATGGTTGGGATAGCAGCCTGGTTCTGTATGACAAGCCAGGTATAGGCGTGGCTGACATACTGGCATCTGCACGAGTACCCAGGGTGGTGATTCTTGCCGCTTGCAAAAGCGGTACTGCCGCCTCATCAGGGCCAACTGGCCTCGGGTTGGCCCAGGCGTTCATACTGGCAGGTGCCAAGGTTGTTGTGGGCTCCTCCAGAGAGCTTGATGACGAGACGGCTGCAAGGTTGTTCGAGACTTTCTACAAGGAAAACTCATTTGGACCAGGTAAGATCAATCAATCATCGAAAAATATTGCCAGAGCCATTGAACGGACGCAGTTGAAATTACTTTCCTCTTGTTCTTCGTGCGATGGATCTTCTCTCAGGGTATTGATTCCTTGATAGCTTTTGAATGTGTGGGAGATGAGCCATGAATGAAATTTACCGCAGTAGGATGTTGTGGAGTTTGTTGAGTTCGTTGCTGATGATGTTTTTTTTGGCAGGATGTCCTGGCGGAGAGAACCTGCCTGCTGATGCAGGGACCGATGATGGGGTTGATGCTGGTCCGGACGGTGCTGATTCAGGAGAAGAAATAAAACCGGTTGATGGCTATGGTCCTGCGTCCAGTTGGGTCGGCTGGCTGCCGATGGATACCAGTAAGCTGACGCCAATGGATGAGCCATGTCCAAGCCCAGAAGGATCTGTCGCAGGATGGAAGTACGGAAGGCTTTTTTCATCAGCTCAACTCGTGGAACAAATGGGAGGGCTGGATTCCAATGGAAATCTCAATGCCGATGGCATGCGTTTGGTCTCTTTGATAAAGTCTATGGGTAGCCCTGACGAATTGCTGGCCCCTGTTATGGGGGATGGAGTGTTTTGCCTTTACGAGTGGACTGGTAAGATTATTGATCAGGCATTTTCTGATTCCTTGAAAAAAACCATTCCCCTTGACGACCTCGACACAGACCCTGTCGCATTGGTGCCCCTCGATGATGGTTTCGAAGATTTGAAGAAGGGAATTAATTCAGATTTTTGGGCCGCGTCCAAGGAGGGACTGGGTGCGGTGGATCTATCCGGTGTGAGTTCTGATACACGATCTGATGTGGTGGTCGCGGTACTCGATTCGAGTGTAACGGATTTCGGACGAAACGACGGACTTCCCGGAAGCGGACAACTTTTACACGGTAGACAGGTTGGCTTGTTGATAAGGGCGTTGGCTTGCCCAAGAAATGATTTTTTATACCCAACAGGTTCATGTCGAGTGAAAATCTCTGATTTCCTGGTGCTGGATCGCGAACCTGACGGAATGGGTGGTAGTCGGCTCAACAGGCAACAAGGAGGGTTCTTTGGAACTCCAGCCGGACTTGCTCGTATGATCTGGTGGTCTGTGATCTACAGCTCATTTTTATACCGTGATGCCAGGACGGTGATAAACATGTCGGTGGGTTGGGAAACCGGTCCTGATACAGCCCGCAACAGTCTACCCGTCCAGGCGGTAAAGACAGCTCTTTCCCATGCTCGTTGCAAAGGGGCACTTTTGATAGCTGCGGCAGGAAATTCGTCTGGTGGCTCCGGTCGATCCCACGGTCCCATGGGCCCTGCGCTTTTCGAAGACTATGATTGGGAAGGTTGTCCGCTGGTGTCAGCTTCTGAACCGATGATATACTCTGTGGGCGGCGTTGATGCGACTTCCAACCCCTTGGCCAACAGTCGTGCCGGGGCGCAGCCATCCCTTGCCGCTTACTCTTACCAGGTCACGATAGATGAGCAGTACCTGAATCCAGGAAAATTATCGGATGTGTCGATCACCCATCCTGCGTTGACCGGAAGTTCCATGGCTGCGGCCGCAGGATCGGCTTTTGCTGCCGTGGCCTGGTCGTATAGACCAGGCTTGGATGCAACGAGTGTCATGCAGAACATATATGAATCGGGTTTGGATATTGGAAAGGTGCCTGATTATTGCATGGGGAGTTTTTGTCAGACGTCGAAGATCCACAGGATTTCATTATGCCTCATGTTGGAAAAGCTGAATTTGATCGAACCAAAACAATGCCCGCCCTTGCCCAGCTCAAATCCAGGATGGAGTGACGACCAACAAGCCAGTGCTGATTCCATGGCTAACACCGTCGTTGTGGGCACCCTGGATTACAGCCTGGTGTCCCAGTGTGGCCAGGACGTGGGGGTGTATTATGATCCCCAAAGCGGCATCGCGTCCGATCCCTGTCCCGACATATCCACACCAAATTATATTGTTGGTCCACAGCTCGTTCCACAACCGAGAAAACCTGTTTGCCCCACATGTACCTTCATAGGCACTACCTTGTACCTTGGAGACGTTGTGGACGGTAAAAATCATTCCCTACTGGGTGGAGGTGTATCCGTTTTTGAAAATTTCGGTCTCAAGCTGGCAGGTGACGGGATACAGGTGTATTTCGATCTTCAGCATATACCTATGTCAGGACAACTGATGAAACTACAGAACTTGCCTTTGCCTGCAGCCTTCGTTCCTAGTACTGCTCAAATAGTTGCACGCATGAAGGGCTATACAGGTAGTGAGTTCTCACTTGATCAGCAGATTCCACTAGTGCCTTGAGGTAATTTATCAAACATATTTTTTTGAGGAGTGTCAGATTCTTTCCCCTTGCCCTGTATGAATTTGTCGAGATGTTTGAGGCAATTACAGGGTGATATAGATCACAAAAGGAGGAAAGAGATGAAAGTCGAAAGAACAATTGTGGCACTTGGGATCTTATGTGCGCTGGCCGCTGGTGGCTGTGGGTCTGACAACACAGCTCCATACGAGGATGCACCAACTGCGAAGATCGAGGTCTCGGTCGATCCAGGAGTTGTTCCCACTGTTGGAAAACTGGACCCGTTGCCCGATGGCCGAATACGCCCCCTGGCTGCGGTGGCAGACGATGAAGGCGGTGTTACAAACTTCGTTGAGAATGAATTGGTGGTTTCGTACACGGACGATAAGGAGTTGGATGATTTTATCAAAAGATATTCAGGAGAATTGTTGTTACAGTCCGATCCATCCGAGGAGGGTCTCGAGGGATTGAAAAAAATAGCCCTCGTGAGGGTTGAAAGCAGTAGCCTGCCGGATGGCAATCTTGTTGACGATTTAGTCGAAATTTTGAATGACGACCAGAAATACGGTGAGGCTGGTCTTAGGTTTTCCTCTGATGTGGCAAAACGATTGGTTGCTGCCGCCTGTACCGAGCGTATTGGTGGCTTGAGTGTCTCTATTAATTTTGTCTCACAGCCGCACTCCATTCCTGACAGCACCCAAGAGGCGCCCAAAACAACTGGATATTATGATGCTTACCAGTGGAGTTATTGGAACCAGGACGGCCTGAATTTCGGAGTGCCCGAGTCTTGGTCCTTGCTTTACTACGCCGGTCGATTGAACACTGGAATAAAGATTGCAATCATCGATGGGGGGTTCAAACCCAATGACGATTTTCCTCCTTTTCAATCTGCCAGTGTTTGGGGAGGCGATGGGTTGAACAACCCCAATCCCAATACATGTACTGGTGGCGCATCGTGTCCGTGGCATGGAACAATGGTCACGAGTACAGCCATGGCGTTACCGGACAACATGTTCGGAGCAGCCGGTACTGCTGGTCCAGTGGCCCAGGGTGTGTTGATATCTACATCTGTCGATGCCGTATCTGCCAGTATAGCGATGGTGAAAGCAAAAAATCGTCATGCGAAAATCATAAACACCAGTTTCGGTGGCAACGTGCACTGGGCGCTAGCTCACTTTTTGGATTGGTTCAAAGATATAACACGAGATATTGCAAACAGCGGAACAATGATTTTCGCATCTGCGGGAAACGCAGGAGAGGATGTGGATGAAGAGACATGTTTTTGGGGTTACTGCTGGGAAAAGCGATTCTATTTTCCTTGCGAGAATCCTGGAGTCATTTGTGTCGGCGGTCTAAACAGTGATGGCTCGGTGGATCCCAGCTCGAATTACGGCAGTAAAAGCGTAGATATTTTTGCACCTTATTGCACGAAGGTAGGTCCGACTTCAAACAGCGGCGATAATATTATCCAGGATGCCTGTGGGACTAGTTTTTCGTCCCCATTCGTTGCTGGGATCGCGGCACTGGTCTGGTCCGCTTCGAGCAACTTGAGCAGTGATGGAGTAAAAGACGTTCTATATCGGACCGCCACAATTCATTCGGGCAAAAAGCACGTAAACGCATTCCAAGCAGTACTGAGCGCCATGGGAACCGCTTTTGACGCCAGGATTACCAGCCCTCAGCAAGGCGCACAGTTAGACGCCGGAATCCCAACCACCCTGATGGCTCAGTTGAACGTGATTTCTTCGCCAGGCGGCGGACCTGTACCTGTGGACGTTTACTGGAATTCGTCCATAGATGGTGATTTGGGTTCAGAGACAGTATCAATAGAGCGTACGAATCCTGCTGGATATAATTCGGCCCAGTCTTCAGTAACAGCTTCTCTCAGTCCCGGCAGTCACGTCATTACCATAACGACCGTTGCCACCATTGCGCAATCGGCAGGGCAGGATATTGTCGTCACAGACCAGGAATCAGTGTCTGTGGAAATCATCAACCCTGCGCCGCAAGTGAGAATAACCTCACCTGAACCTGATGAAAGCTTCTGCGAAGGGCAGGCCATTACATTTCGAGGACAGGCAACAGACCAGAATGAGACACTCGATGAAGAAGCGTTCAGTTGGATTGCCTCCAGTGGAACTCCCCCATTCGTGCAGGTTGTTGACCTTGGTACAGGACGCACTGTATCGAGCGCAGAACTAGGCCGGGGCCATTGGATGGTTACTCTTACGGTAACAGATTCATTTGGAACGTCTGAGCAGGCCAGTGTGGAATTTGATGTGTTGTCTTCGAACGCCCCTGGTTGCACTGACCTGCCCCCTTCGGCCGTGATCCTGTCGCCAGCCGACGGAACTGTCGTGCCTGCCATGGGGCCAGATGAAATAGGGCCATACTACGAGTTAGAACTTCATGGAATGGCTTCTGATCCGGAAGACGATAATTCGAGTTTGCTGATGGAGTGGTTTTCTAGTACGGATGGAAAACTTGGAGAGGGTGCTTTGCTTCCTGGCAGAGGAACCCGAATCCACATGACCGAGCCTCATAGGCAGGACATCACGATTACGTTCAGAGTAACGGATTCGGATGGTAATGTAACAGAAGACTCCGTTGTCGTAACCTTGTATATCATACAGTAGGAAATAGCATCTGTGGTTACCTTCTGTCCTTGATCGATGTGCCCAACTCACCATAGCAATTGACATGTCAGCCTGCCAATGCTAACCAGAGACCTGAATGTCAACTT
>CAYSLH010000213.1:0-9254 GCA_964431605.1 uncultured Myxococcales bacterium | reverse complement strand
CTTTCCGGTGTAAACACCATCGACGAATTGCTCAACAAAATGCCGTCTGTGACTCTGCAGGGTCTCAGTAAGCAAAACAACAACGGTGGAAACGGCTTGGTGATGGTAGATCTCAGGAACTTGGGTGTTGGCAGAACCCTGGTACTGGTCAACGGACGCAGGTTCATCAAGTCCGCTACCGGCGCTGGTGTCGACCTGAACAACATACCAGTTCAAATGATAGAGAGAGTGGAAGTGTTGCTCGATGGTGCGTCGGCGGTTTATGGTTCTGACGCTATCGGTGGTGTCATCAACATCATCCTGAAAGATGACTTCGAGGGCTTCCAGGTAGATCTCACAGGCGGAATCACCGACAAAGGTGACGGTGCGGAGTTGAACATATCAGCGACAGGTGGAGTGAGCGGTGAAAAGGGCAATTTCACGGCAAACATTTCTTACGGCCATCGTAACGAGATATGGCAGAAAGACAGGGATTGGGCAAAGAACCCCGTGGTGTTCGAAGACTGGGCAGGAGACGGACCAGACTCTGAAGTCTTCAGGCTTTATGGTTCAGGCACAAATCCCGCAGGCCGTTACATCTATGCATCCAATCGCGATATCGATGAAGATGGCACAGCCGGAGATCTGGACAACGACTGGGCGGACGTGGTCATGAGCGATGATGGTAGGAGTTTCAGGGATTTCAACTCGGGCGGTTGTGTAAGCGAAAATGGTTCGTTTGCAAACTGCACTGATCCCTTTGGAGATCGATACAACTACGGCAAGGACCAATGGCTGGTGGGCCAGATGGAAAGGTTCAATATCACAGCCCTGGGTCACTATGACTTTACTGAGAACACGAAAGTATATATGGAGACCATGTACACCAACCGTTGGAGTCGTAACCAGTTGGCGCCACAGCCCATCGGTTTTGGTAGCAACACCTACCAGGATGGACTCATGGTACCAGCCGACGGGGCGGGTGTCCCACCGGCATTGGCCTCTGATGTAAACCCCGGATTTCCCATGCTCATCGGCCTCCGCCGTATGGCAGGAGTTGGCAACCGTCTTTACGACAATGAGTCCAACACGTTCCGCTTGGTGACTGGTGTTGCCGGAGATATCACGGATTCCTTATCCTTTGATGTATACTTCAACTATGGACACCATGAAAACATCACCACCATTTACAACTCGGTAAACCGTACCAAGCTCGAAGAGACATTGTACAATGATATGTGTTCTTCCAAGTCATTCCTGGGCTGCGTGGCGGGTGACTACTTCGGACTCGGACTTCCATCCAAGCTTGCAGACTACATACGCTACACTGACAATGCTATCACCGGCTGGGATATGTACGTGCTGGCCGGAAACATCAAGGGCGAATTCTTCGATCTCCCCGGTGGCCCTTTCAGCGCAGTGCTCGGTGCCGAGACCCGTAAGGAATGGGGATTCAATCACCCTGACGCAATAACAGTAGCCGGAGACTCTGCAGGCAACGCGCTGGACCCCACCGAAGGTTCTTACAACGCCCAGGAGGTCTACATCGAGCTAAGCCTCCCCTTGCTCAAAGATATGCTGGCAGTGGACACCTTGACAGTAGACTTGGCAGCCAGGTTCTCTCACTACAACACCTTTGGAAACGATCTCACTTACAGGGCTGGTCTGACATGGGCGCCCATAAAAGACGTCAGGTTGCGTGGTGTCTTTTCGACTGCGTTCCGTGCACCCGATATCGGCGATCTGTACGGTGGAACCTCCGTATCGTACGAAGCACTGGTGGATCCATGCGCCAACTGGGCAGCCAGCACCGATCCCAACGTGAGGGCCAACTGCGCGGCTCAGGGTGTACCTGACGATTGGACTTCAAGCGGTTCTCAAATCAGAACCAATGTGGGAGGCAACTCTGAACTGGACGCAGAAACAGCCGTCGTGGCCAATGGCGGAATCGTACTTGCGCCGAGTTTCATGCCCAAGAACATGAGGGCGGCTGCAACCTTCGATTATTACTGGGTCAAAGTTGACAATGCCATCTCCGGCGCTCCTCCACAGTGGATACTTGATTCATGTTACACCAGTGAAGGAATGAGTCACCCCAACTGCAAGTACCTGGGAGCCAGGAACACCTCCAATGAAATAACTTTTATCGACGCCACGCTCCAGAATATCTCCAAGCTCAACACATCCGGCTTCGATTTTACGCTGAACTATGGACTGGATTTCAACATGTTCGGTCTGAAAAAGGGCTTGCTCAACTTCGACATTCGTTTCCACGGCAACTACCTGCTCAACTATGACGAAGACGTCAAGGGTAGCGACGAGACCGTCAAGTACGCAGGCACCATAACTTCTGGTTCCGGCGCCTTTGCCAACTTCCGCTTCAATCTGAACTTCGACTTCACCGGTGAAGCCGGACCAGGCACATGGTCCCTGAGCAACAGATTGAGGTTCATCCAGGGCACAAAGGTCTTCGGAGTAGAGTGGGACGAGGACAACAGCCGATGGGATATGCCCACGCATCACATGCCCGACGTGATCTACTATGACTTGGTTCTTGCATACACATGGGATGATTTCACTTTCATCTTCGGCGTGGACAACGTGCTGGACAAAGATCCTCCCTTCTTCCCTGAAGGTGGACAAAACGCCAATATCCTGACTTACGATTTCGTGGGTCGGTACATGTACACGAGACTGGGATACAAGTTCTAGTTCCAGTTTAGCTCGATAAGCTAAAAGAAGAGGGCGCGGATCATTCATTCATCCGCGCCCCTTTTTATTCTCTCTCTCGTCCCCGATTTCCCGACTTCCGTCCCTGATTTCAGTTCTTGCTGAGTTCTATCTTCAGCTCCTCCAACTGCCGTGTGGAAATATTCGACGGAGACCCGCTCATGAGGCATTGACCGCTCGTGGTTTTCGGAAACGGTATAACGTCCCTTATGGAATCGCACCCTGAAAGCAGCATTACCAATCGGTCGAGGCCAATGGCTAAGCCACCGTGAGGTGGAGCGCCGAACTTCAGCGCATTGAGCAAAAAGCCAAACTTCTCCTGCGCCTCTTCGTCGCTAATTCCCAAGGCTTTGAACACACGGGATTGAACTGCTGAATCATGAATACGAATAGACCCGCCACCTACCTCTACACCATTGAGCACCAAATCATATGCCCTCGCCCGCGTGACCAAAGGTTCAGACTCCAGTTTATCCAAGTCATCAGGATGGGGCGCTGTAAACGGATGGTGACAAGCCTGTATCTGCCCTGTCTCATCGCTTCTCTCAAACATGGGAAAATCCGTCACCCACAGCATCGCCCACTTGTCCTCATCCACCAAGCCGAGTTTATGCCCCAAGTGGATTCTCAAGCCTCCCAGGATCGTATGGACTCTGGACTCGGGGCCGAACTGAATCAGCAGTACATCTCCCTGTTTCGCTCCAGCCACCGAGTTTATGACTTCCCTCATATCCTGCTCAACCCTCTTTGCCAACGGAGACTGTGTCCACGTGCCGTCTGCAGCCACTTTTGCCCGAGCCAGCCCCGCACCTCCCATCTCCTTTACCTTAGCCTCTAAAAGATCCACGTCTTTTCTACTGAGTTTTGCATCAGCAGGAGCAACGATGCACTTGACCACTCCACCCTGTTCCACTGCATCGGCAAACATTCCGATTCCACCGCCAGCATGCTCACGTACAGTAGGCGTAAGATCCACCAGTTCAAGACCAAACCTGAGATCGGGTTTATCGGTGCCGAACCTGGACATGGCCTCTGAATACGGCATGGAAGGAAAAGGACGAGTGGGTCTGTAGCCAACCACATCCTGAAGAATCTCACTCATAAGCCCCTCAACCACATCGAAAATATGTCTGGGGCTCACAAAACTCATTTCCATGTCTATCTGCGTAAACTCCGGTTGTCTGTCTCCCCTCAGGTCCTCGTCTCTGAAACAACGAACGATTTGAAAATACCGATCATATCCCGCTACCATGAAAAGCTGCTTGTAAATCTGGGGTGATTCAGCAAGAGCGTAGAAGCTGTGGGGCATTAGACGACTGGGTATCAGAAAGTTTCTCGCGCCTCCCGGAGTATTCTTTATCATCATGGGAGTCTCCAATTCCCAGAATCCATTATCCGAAAGATACCTTCTCACACCCTGCATTACCTGGTGTCTTGTCCTGAGGCGCATGACCATCTCCGGCCTTCGCAAATCCAGATATCTGTGCTCGAGTCTCAACTCTTCTCGAGCATCCACCCCATCGACAATTTCAAATGGGGGAACCGGGGACGAGTTGAACACGAAAAGATCGTCCGCAACGACCTCCACCTCTCCAGTAGCCATGTTAGAATTCACGTTCTTGCCCCTAGACCTGACTTTTCCTCTAATTGCAACGACCCATTCGGGGCGAATCCTACCTGCGACAGAGAAAATCTCACCCGGAGTATCTTTGGGATCGAAAACCACTTGGGTAATACCATCGCGATCACGCAGGTCCACAAAAACACAGCCTCCCAAGTCCCTTCTTCCATCTATCCAACCGAACAAGACAACCTGTGCTCCATCATCACCTGAACGCAGCTGCCCGCAGCTATGAGTGCGATCCACTTGCTCGATGTATTTGTTTTCCATGGTCACTCCTGCACTCCCCCAGGCACCAGGGAGCCTATTGAAATGTAGATTTAGTATGGATCAGTGTACGAAATGGATGATCTCCAACTCTTCCAGCAGATACAATATCCTGTATACCGTCAACTCGAACATAGCCCTGTCCGATCCCCCCATGGCCAGTAAATTACGCACGGTCCTTTTGCCATCGAGGAGATCCACTACCCTCTGTTCCCTCGCCAATAATCCAAGCTTTTCCAAACTCAAATAAGGATTTTCAATATATTCCGGTCGCTGGTCCATCCTCGATCGATACCGGTTTCGTAACATCTCTTCCTGGGCAAATTTACGGATTCCTTCTGCCACCAACGCGAAAGAACCAAGCTTTAGAGGCATAACTTCACCTGTATAGGTCTGACCTGCAAAAAATCTATATGTTCCGGCAGTCCAGGAAAAAACCTCGAGAAGCTTTTCCCTGACCTGGTTTCCCAACTTTTCGAACATCTCGTGAGGCTGCAACATACCAAGTCCGATCAAGGTATCGCCCAATCTGCCGGAAAAGCCCTTCATTGCCCTGACGGCCTCGTCTCTTTGCTGCAAAGTAATGACCTCGTGATCCACGAGATAATCTCCCAGCCGTTCACTGGTGAGATTGGATTTTACAAACTCCGGCATACCGTTACGGAAGTATATTTCCTTTTTCACCCTTGGCCTGGACAAGACCAGTCTTCCATCCTCCTTTGCGATGGCCAGACGATAAAAGAGCTTGGGAAAGCTCACCTCTGCAAGCAATCCCTGGTATGAAGCCAACGCATCAGGGTCAGATTCCTCCGGCGTAGGTAGTTTGGATATCTGCGGCGCCAGTTCAGGAATATCCAGGATGTTCATCCAGGTTCCTCCCTCCCTGAGCAGTTCCGTGTTCTGGTCCAGTTGTCCTGTCTGAATCCTGTCTATCACCTCGGACATTTCCAGAGGCCCGTCCGGTTTGTCGCCCACAGTACGAATCCAATACCTGGGAGGCTGAGTCCGGGTAGGCTCCATAGCCAATTTTGCATCAATGTTCTCCCTGCTCTGCTTCTCCAACTTGTCAGCAAAAAGATGCTTCAGGTAACCTTCCAGATGAGTGGATGAAATTTTTATACCGGATTCGAAAAGAAAATCGTCAACAGCGTCTCGAAACTCTCCTGCCGACCGAAACCTATCATCAGGATTTCTTGCCAGAGCGTGGTTGAGAATATTGATCAACTGGACGGGAAGATCCGGTACATACTGGCGAATATCAGGAATATCGGCATCCCGGATAGCTACCAGAATGTCCAAGTCCGAACCAGTGGAGAACATTCGTTTAGTGGCCAACATTTCCCAAAACGTAATTCCGGCCGTAAACAGGTCAGAACGATGATCCAACTCCATTGTGCCATCAACCTGCTCCGGGGAAAGGTAGCCCATCTTTCCCTTTAGACCCCCAGCCATTGTTTTGGAATTCCTTTTGGATGCCTTGGCAATACCGAAATCAGCGACTTTCACCTCTCCTAGAAAGGACAACAATATATTGGAAGGATTGAAATCACGATGGATAATATTGAGGGGACGCCCGTTTGGATCAGTTGCCCGATGGGCATAATCCAACCCCTTTAACGCCTCGGCTATTACAAAGCATGCAAGCTCTATGGGCAATCGAGTCTTGGCCCGCCTGAGTCTTGCAAGCACCTGCACAAGGTCGAGGCCGTGTACATATTCCATAGCTATGTAGTACTTACCTTCCAACCTTCCCAAATCGAAAATCTGCACGATGTTTGCATGTTGCAACGAAGCGCAAATCTTGGCTTCGTCTATCATCATGGAGACAAACTCCTGGTCCTGAGCGTATGATGCGAGAATCCTTTTGATGACAATCGTCTTTTCGAACCCTGACACACCGTATGATTTGGCGCGAAAAATCTCAGCCATGCCACCAAATGCAATCCGTTCCACCAACAGATACTTGCCAAACTTGGCAGGTAACTCGGTGTCTGATTGCTTTGCGCTCGTCATCTTTTGGTCCTCCGGTCCAAGACCTATACCTTTACCGTACCAACGAGCTCCCGGCAACTGGAACAATTGATATCAGACAAAAAATTTTCCAACCCTTTGAGCACATCATTGGCTGAAGATGGATTGCGAAAAGTGGCAGACCCCACTTGAACCGACACAGCGCCTGCTCTCATGAATTCTACGGCATCCTGCCAGCATACGATTCCACCACATCCCACTATTGGAATCTTGCACGCTCTGCTAACCTCGAAAACCGCCCTGACTGCCACGGGTCTTATTGCCGGGCCTGACAAACCGCCTGTGACGTTTCCGAGTCGAGGCTTTCCAGTTGCATAGTCAATGGCCATGGCGCTAATGGTGTTTATCAACGTCAATCCATCAATTCCTGCAGACTCGACTGCCAATGCAATCCGTACCAGGTCGGTCACGTTTGGTGACAGCTTGACCAGCACCGGCTTGTCGGTTGCCCCTCTGACCGCCAACGCCACCTGCTTGGCAGTTTGCGAATCCGCACCGAAGGCCATACCTCCATGCTCCACGTTTGGACAGGATATATTTACCTCCAGCGCATCCACTCCCTGTACCCTATCGAGTTCCCTTGCCAGCGTTTTATACTCGTCCACCGAATCACCCAGGATGTTCACGACAACCTTTGGTGAAATGGTTTGCAGCCATGGAAGTTTGTCCTCCACAAACCCTTCGAGCCCGGGATTCTGTAACCCGACGGAATTTATCAATCCGCAAGGCGTCTCAGCAGTCCTTGGTGCTGGATTTCCAGCCCTCGGTTCGAGAGAAATCCCCTTGGTCACAATAGCGCCCAAAGCCTCTACATTCATCAATCCATCGTATTCCTCGCCGAATCCGAACGTTCCTGAGGCCACCATCACGGGATTTTCCAAGACAAGGTTTCCTATAGTCGTTGTCATGTCGGGTAGATAACTCATTCAAAGACCTCTCCCCCTGAAAACACCGGACCTTGTTTGCAAACCCTCTGAGGTTTTCCCGCAATAAGCATACTACACCCCATACAAGCACCTGTTCCGCATGCCATGCGGTTTTCCAACGACACCTGCACCTCGATTCCATTCACCGAGCACAGACGATAGACCTCCTCCAGCATGGGCCAAGGCCCACAGGAAGCCACAAGGGTATCATTCAGATCACTTTCTTGAAGTTGCTGTATCAGCAAGTCCGTAACCAGCCCGTGATGCCCCTTGGAGCCATCATCGGTGGTCAAGCGAACCTTGCAACCCTTGCTTTCGAGTTTTTTCAAATCTACCAACATCTCAGACGATTCTGCCCCATAAAACAAGATACATTCACGCCCTTTGTCCAACTGCGAATTTGCCAAAAAAACCAAGGGGGCTACTCCCACCCCTCCTCCCACCAACAGAATTCTCCGCACCCTCTGTGGCACCTGGAATCCATGCCCCAATGGCCCGGTTAGTTCAACACTCGTTCCACTTGTCCAACCGGAAATGAGCCTCGTTCCGCGCCCTGCCACCGCAATAAGCAAATCCACATAGCCCCGAGCCGAAGCGCCATAAACGGATAAAGGCCTGCATAAAAACGGATCCATACTCTGAGGGTCCAGAGGCCCCAACATGACGAACTGGCCCGGGGTCACAGCCCGGGCAATAGCAGGTGCTTCGAGACGCAACGTGAATAGATTGGAACCTGATTGCTGCACCAATATCACTTTGGCAACGACGTGGTGAGAACAAGGCATGCTCTATTCCCCAAGGCGGTGAACACTTTCGTCATTTATTACAGCAATATCCTTCAGCAACAGTAAGGCATCTTCGTGGTCTTTGGAATAATAACCTCTCCGAACTGCGACCTGTCTGAATCCAAATGAGCTATATAGGGCCAAGGCTGCCGAGTTGGACGGCCTCACCTCCAAACTGGCCACCCCTCCCCCGCAATTTCCAAAGGTCATCAGGCAATCATCCAACATGAATCTTGCCAACCCCTTTCTCCGCCAGTTCGGCAATACCGCCATTTTCAGTAAATGCATATCATCAGGAAGCATCCACGCGATGATATACCCGTCCACCCGTGTGCCTTTGCTGTGCTTGTCCCTGACAAGCACCTTGAAATAAGACCATGGATGAGAAAATTCCGCCAGGAAAGCGGAAGTGGGCCAAGGGTCCGAAAAACACGATTGCTCCACCTCGACCACTCGATCCAGAAAATCCATGTTGGCTTCAAGCAATTGGTGCTCAATGCCCATGGTTACTGCCATTCCCTTCTAAAAGGTCAACCAGGACCTTGACGTCAGCCCTCTTGCCTAATTCCAATATCCAACGGGCCAACTCTTTATCACGCCTTCTCTTGGACAGCTTGAGTTCTATGGCCTTTGAGACATCCTGGAGTCCGGCCCCTCCAAAATCCATCTTGTGCCTGTTGTAATATTTTCTGATCTCTTCCTTGGTGGGTTCAGAGATCATCCGCATTTTTTTCTGTTTTAGCTTCTCCACCCGGTAATGCCTCACCAGGGCATCGGTGACAACCTGCTCATCCAAGCCGTTTTCAAGTAGAAACCTGGCATAGGCCTCGGCATCGGAAAACTTTGCCTTGAAACCATCCAGCAACTCTTGTCGTTCCTTGTCCGACACGGCAGGCAAACCCAGCCTCCTGCCTT
>CAYSLH010000212.1:0-9314 GCA_964431605.1 uncultured Myxococcales bacterium | reverse complement strand
CAATTTTTTAGGGTTGACAGACCCTTGTGTTACCCACAGAATAGGCCAGCCTCGTAAGATAAGTGGAACGAGATAAAAAATCACTTGCGGTTTTTTTAGTCTTTTTTCGAAAGGAGAGAGGTATATGTATCTGAAAAGTTTTTCGTTGACCATGGCGAGCTTGGCCTTGCTCGCTTTTCTCATGACGGGTTGTCCTAAAACCGAGCCGGCGCAGGAGTCATGCGACAATGTAACATGTTCCGATCATGGTACTTGTGTGCTCACTGACGGTAAAGCTGCTTGTAACTGCGATAAAGGATACGAAGCACAGGGATTGACTTGTGTGCAGTCCGGCACATGCCTGCAACTGGGTGAGGAGTGCACCGATTCCACCCAGTGTTGTGAATCTTGGTGTCTGAAATACACGGGCCAGGATAAAGGTTATTGCACGAAGCGAGACTGCCAGGGCAATGATTCCTGTGTGAATCACGGGACCGACAGCGCAGAGATGTGCTGCGTGGACGTCGGCGAAGCAAATTTCATCTGTATGAAGATAGGTGAAGGATTTGCCTGTGGTGATGGAACCGGTATGTGTGGTTCTTCCTGCGTGGGACAGATGGATTCAGCATGTGATTCTTCGCAAGCATGCTTGTCGACTGGTGTGGATGATCCCAATGCCGTATGTGCCCACGAATGTTCCACGAACAATGAGTGTGCCGATTGCGTCGATCCCAACGACGAGAACACGACCTTTTCTTGCCAGGCCATCTCCGGCGGCGTGACCTATTGCCTGGTAGACACTTCCACTACGTGCGAAAGCAGCTTCGACTGTGAAGAGCCTGATGTGTGCGTTTCCTGGCCCAGCGATGATCAGCAGAGCCTTGAAGGAAAATGCGCTAATCTTGGAGATCTTCCTCCCGGGGCGGAATGTGATGATGAAGCGAATCCGAACGATTTGCCTTCAGAGGAGCGCTGTTCGGATTTTTATTGCATGAACGGTCATTGTTCCGAGGTCTGCTCTCTGGAAAATGATTGTCCGGAAAACATGGTGTGTGGAACGGTCAACTTCCAGATGGATAGCAATGGAACCATCGCCTCCATTGGAATGTGTCTATGGATGGAGGGTTCGGGTGGCACCTGCGATGGCAACGGCGACTGTCCCAATGGAGAGATCTGTGACTACTACCTGCCTCCCAACGGCAGTGTCAATAAGGTCTGTTCAAAACAGCGCTGCGATCCCCAGAATGAAGAATGTGCTGGACCAGGGGAGACTTGTGGCACAGGGAAACCCGAGTGTTTTACCGGCTTATGCCTCGTCTCCCAAGGCTCTGCAGATGGCTGGTGTTCAGCGTTGTGCAACGAACATGCCGATTGTCCCAGCGGGATGGTTTGCAGATTGTTGGGTGTCAGTGACACCGAGACCACGGGGGCTTGTGTTCCATTCGACGGTTCTGCCGATGTTTGCACCGGTGATGCCAGTTGCCCGGATGGCGAGGCATGTACTTACGTTGCATCTCCTGCAGCAGGTGTGGAGTCACTTTGTGCAACCATGACTTGTGATCCTGCTGACGAAAACTGTAGCTTCATAGGTGAACCTTGCGGACAAGGTGAGAACCCTTGTTACAACGATCTATGCCTGACCAATGGTACAGATTCCTGGTGTGGAGCCGTGTGCGAGACAAGTGAGGATTGTCCGGAAGGCTATCTCTGTGGTGGTTTACAGTTCCAGGATGATCCGGGTGTTTATGGCGCCTGTGCTCCGGCTTCCGGCTCGGGAGATCCCTGTGACGGCGATTCGGATTGTTCTGAGGATGGAGAGGTGTGCCAATACAACCAGAGTCCCAACGGTGACATCGAGGCTTTGTGCCTGGATTGGTCTTGTGATCCGTCAGGTGACAACTGCGGTGGAGTGGGCGATGAATGCGGCCAGGACCAGCCTCCTTGTTACAATGACTTGTGCTTGACCAACGGCACGGATTCGTGGTGTTCGGCTCCGTGTATGGCACATGAGGATTGCCCTTCCGGATGGCTTTGTGGTGGATTGCAGTTTTCCGGATCGGATTCGGTGGTTGGTGCCTGCGTAGAGGCGCAGGGCAGTGCCACTCCTTGTGGCAGCGAAGCTGATTGCACGGAAGCAACCGAATCCTGTCAGTTCATGGCGCCACCCAACCAGCCTGTCGAAGCCCTTTGCCTGACTGGTGTAAATGGTGGTGCTGCTCCCGGAGAAGCTTGTGGTCAGGATACTCCTTGCTTCAATGACCTTTGTCTAAATTCGGGATACTGTTCGGCTGTTTGCACAACCAATGTGGATTGTGCAGCTTACTCGGTTGAGGACGTCCCCATGGAATGTGTTCTCATAGGCATGGGTAACGACGAGTATGCAAAAGCATGTGTCGCTCCCGGAGACAATTCGCCTTTGTGTTCCTTCTGCACTACTTCGGATGAGTGCGATGGAGACGCGATTTGCAGGGCATCTGAGGCCAATTCAGGAGAGATGTATTGCACCTTGCCGTGTCCCAATGGAGATGAATGTCCCAATGGGACGACCTGCACCGACGTGGGTGGCGGGTCTATGCAATGCATACCTGATGGAGACACATGCATGCCTTGATGTTGAGTTGAATGCATGAGACCGAGCAGCAGGCTTTTATAACCGAAAGCCTGCTGCTTTTTTTTGGAGACGAGTTGTGAATCTAAGAGCGGGCGATATGAAAAATTGGGTAAAGGAATTATGGCGGTATGATTGCTTGACGCTCAACGGAACAAGGTGATATTCTGAAAGGACAGACAATAAGTAATGAACTTTTTTCCGGTCCATGGGGGGCGCCATGAGAGACCGCAGTATTCAGATACTTGTTCTTGATGACGACAAAGATACCAGAGAGATCGTCCAACATTTGCTTTCGAAAAACGGCTACAAGGTAAAAACCGCTTCTGACCCTGAGCAGGGATTTGCCCTGATGGCCCAACATGCTTTTCATGTTCTGATCCTCGATCTCCGTCTTCCAGGCAGCGATGGAATTGAGGTTTTGAGGCAAATCCGACAAAGGGATCAAGACTTGGCTATTATAGTCCTGACAGGCTATCCATCTGTGGACTCAGCCGTTGCATCTCTAAAGGGTGGAGTTAGTGACTATGTACAAAAACCTTTGGACTCAAAAAAACTTTTAGAATCCATCGACTCTGTGATCCGGGAAAAAGGATTGCTTCGCAACCCGGAGGCAGGGTTGCTGCAAAAAATAGGTGAAAAGGTCAGGAAAAAACGCAAGGAGCAGCAACTCACTTTGAAGCAAATCGCACGCAGAACAGGCCTTTCCGTAAGTCTCATAAGTCAGATCGAAAGGGCTGAATCAGCGGCGTCGGTAGCTAGTCTTTATAAAATCGCTTCAGCTCTGGGCACCAGTCTGGAAAAAATATTCGAAGGGTGCTGAGGATATTTACCTCGGTCGTTCCAGAAGTTGACATCTGAAATATTGAGATTTTTCACCAACCTGACAAAAGCAGGTTCTTTTGGGGGAGGGAAATTTTCGGCATAATCCGTATCCTCGATGTTGAAATCGGTTGCAAAGCATCCTGCTTGAACCTATGCTCATCGATAGTCTCTATTTCGGAGAGATTAATGACCAGGATTTTAGTTGTAGATGACGTAAAATTATTCCGCCATATGGAATCGAGTTTGCTTCAGGGGCGAGGATATAGTGTCACCGAAGCATCAGGCGGTGCTGAGGCTCTGGAATCCATGAGAGAGAACCCTCCAGACTTGGTGTTGCTTGACTATTACATGCCGGGAATGACAGGCACAGAGGTATGCACTCAAATAAAAAAGGACCCGGCACTCCAATCGGTCCCTGTGGTGATTGTGACGTCTTCGAGTAGAGATGAGGACATCAGAAAGGCTGTGCAGGCTGGCTGTGATGATTATCTCACAAAACCAATCGATGACGTTTCTTTACTTAGAAAAGTCGAAGATTTATTGGGTAGTAACTCGATAAGGCGTTTTCCCCGACTGTCTGCATCTTTGCAGGTTTCGTTCGAAGATTTCCGTGGAATTTTTTTTGAATATGCAAAAGATATCAGCAGGAACGGCGTATTTATAGAAATGGCGAACCCGGTTCCTGTTGGCACCAAGCTCAGACTGTCTTTTTCCCTACCCAAACCCTTTGACCAACCGGTTATGGCTTATGGCAGAGTAGTAAGAATTTCCAAGGGTGATGGTGACCAGCCTGGTGGGGTTGGGGTATCTTTCATGCATGTTCCAGAGTCCAGTGCAAAGCTGATAGATGCCCTTGTAGCCGAGCAGGATATCGAATCGGCAAGCAACGATGGTGTTTTCAGCAGGTTGAGCTATCAAGTGGATGATTCCGACACACCTGATGACACAGATGTCTCCAGGCTGAAAGGGCTGGCTGTGGAATATGACGAGTTCCAGGATAGAATCAAGTCTCTCGAACAGGAACATATAAAGCTGAGTGCCATGGTGGCATTGGCTGACGGACTCTTGACGGCATCGACGGTTGAAGATCTATTAGTGTCAGCTTCTGATGTATTGAAAAATCTCATTGGTGCATCATCCTTCTGTATTATGCTGAAGAACACAGGCTCGGATCAATTGCGACCCATTGTCTCTGAGGGGCTCGACAGTGAAAAAGAGCATTGGATTCCATTGGATGGTCCTATCTTGCAGGCCATGGCGGAGAACAGGATCATAATGCCTGTGCCCCCCCTTTCTTTGGGAGACGATCTTCTTTTGTTGGCAGTCGGAGGGTTACAGTGGGACGATCTTCTCGGCGTTGTCACTATTCATGCTCTGTTTCCTCACAAGTCTGAATTGGCTATGGTTGATTTGATATTGCTGGAGATGTTTTGCAAGCACTTGGCTCACAGGTTGGTGTTCACCGCTGCCTTGGAACAAGTAGCTCCTGTTACTGTCGATGATATTTTCGCAACTTTGGACTGATTCTATACTCGGCTCACCTGTATAGCCTATTGACTGGCATCATATTCTTTGACCATTTGGCGTACCCTTGGGGCTTCTTTGCAGTCGGGGCACAACTTCAAAAACTTGACATACGCTTCACGAGCTTTTGGCATTCTGCCCATGCTTGCCCACGATATACCAAGATTTAAGTATAGATAGGGATCTTTGGGAGTGAGCTTCAGCGCTTTTTTGAACAAGCTGATGGCCTTGGTGAATTTCTGCGCCTTTCTGGCTTTTTTGCCTTCGCTTTTTAGCCTCTTCGCTTCTTTCCTGGAAACAATGCCGGATGAACTTTTACGGGAAGATTTTTTGTTGTAATTTCTACCTGAAGTCTTGGCTTTTTTGATTCGTGATACGAGTTTGTCTCTCTTGGTCTGGGCAAGATAGTTTTTTGGGTCGACTATGAGTACTGCATCTAACTCCTTAATCGCATCGTTCAAACGATTGATTTTTTCAAACCGGTCTGCTCGATTCAGATGGAACGACCTGTATTTTTTTATGACCTCAGCTTTTTTCACCTCTGCTGCTTTTGCAGCTTTTGTGGCTTCGGGGATTTGGTTGATCAGATCAACAGCGTCGTCCCAGTCCTTGCGTTGTATGGCTCCATTGACCCTCTGAAGAAAAGTTTCGCCCTGTTGCTCTTTGCGGACCCGTTCCAGCATTTCCTTCGCGCCATTATGGTCGGGGTCCAACTTTATGGCAGAATTGAAAACGTTTTCCGCCTGGACCCAGTCGCCGACCTTCATTCGTTCCAAGCCCTGCTTGAAATACTCCGCTGCTTCTGCCTTTTTCGATGTTCCAGCAGAATTTTCAGGTGTTGTTTTTTTGATTTCAGAGTTGGCAGCTTTGAGGTCGGTTTCCGGTGTATCTGTCTTTGCATTGTTTCCCGTTGGCCAATTCATGACTGCAACTGCCGTTATGCCGATAATAACAGCAACTGCCGCCACGATGCCCAGAATTTTTCCCTTGCCTGAAGCAGGGTTGAGTTCGGGCATGGATGCATCGATCATCGTACTGGGAGTCGTAGCAGAAGCAGAGGCCCCAGTTGCGGGAACCTGATTGAGAATGGAGTTGAGATCTTCTCCCGGAGCCACGTACTTCAATTTTACGTGGCCCAGTTCGATGATATCTCCCTTGCGTATGTCGACCCTGGCATATTCTTCGCTGTTTACCAGTATGCCGTTTGCCGAGTCGAGATCGATTATTCTGAAAACTCCACCATCAAAGACTATTTTTGCGTGATTACTGGACACGGAGCGATGGGGTAAACAAATGTCATTGTCCTCTGTTCGTCCTATGGTGATTTCAGTTTTGTCTAATGTGAACTTTTGTCCATTGAGGTCCGTGGATATGGCGATCAAGTGAGCGATTTGTTCTTTTGCAATAGCCCTTGCCCGTCCAGGCTCAGGGGGTTTCTTGTCTTCCAACGGCAGTCTGAGAACAGCAGTTCCTCCGTCAGCCGTGGTAGGAGCCATGGGCGAAGCGGCTTTTTGCTCGCCACTAGGAGTAGACTGAGTATCATCTGGTTTGCTTTGTCCAGGTGTGGGTGGTGGTTGATCGGCCTTTTGCAGGGCGAGATGATAGTCGCCAATTTCCACCAAATCGCCATCCCTGATAGTGGTCTTTGCGGTGATCTTTCCACCGTTTACCTTGACACCATTGTAGGAGTCCAGATCCTCGATAAATACCGAACCGTTCGATCGAATCAATCTGGCATGGTGCCTGGAAACATTCCGTTCTGTCAAACGGATGATGTTCCCTTCCTTGCGGCCGATGGTAATCTCATCTTTGACTAAGGGAACTACGGTGGTGTGCCCTTCATCATCTTCGATGATTAGCTTATACACCGTCTCCTCCACAAGTGAATTTACAGAACTCGAGAGCACCAAAACTCTTAATAAGATGTATCACGGTGAGAGAATTGGTGCAAGATTATCATACAAAAGAAGCATTCCGCGCTCGGCAAGATTATACATTATATATACAACATAGCTGGATGCAGTACGGAATCTTCCAGCAGGTATGAATGGATATTGCGAATCGCTCGCTAGGCCGGTCGAATGAAAGAAGCCGGTAGTGGATTTATTTCTACGGATTGGGGCGATCACTTCCTGCAGGTTGAAACCTTTCACTACCCATTTTCGATAAGCCATGTTTCTTTTGACAAAATGTTCTATTGGTTCATCCACGACTCTTGCGTATCCGGCTCGCCCCGCATGTCGAAAGTATGTTCTTCCCGCCTTTTTGATCAGCAAACCCTGATGAGTAACTCGTGTCGGGTATGACTTGATGTCCTCACGAATGATATTCACGATGGTTCCAGATGGAATTTTTTTCGTGACGAGAAGAACATCTGCTATTGGGATGACCGGTAGGGCGAATGTTCCTGAAGGAATGTCCTTATCGTCCAGCTTGGGCCATTTTTCAGGATGTCTCCTACTTTTCCATGTCTGAGGATCGAGACGCTTGTAAACCCAGATGGCTTTTTGGGGAGCTATCTGTATGGTGATATCCCTGATAAAGCCCATTTTCTGGTTGTCAGGAATCCACTGCGCTTCAGGGAAATGTTTCCGCCACTTGTATCCAACCTTTGCGTGTATATATCTAATCTGTTCGAGAGTTTTGCAGGCTTGAGAGTAACTTTTGGAAAGGGTCAAAGCCATGACCTCCTCGATGAAAGTCGTGCAATCGACCTCATCAAACCGGATCAAGGGATCTTCATCCGGCAGGTGTCCTGGCCCTTCTCCAAGAGGAGATGCTGCATAAGGTATCCCAATGAAACGCTCTGAAATATTATTGATTCTGGTATTTATGTTTGGATATTTTTTTTGCATCGAAGACAGGAATATGTCGAATTGGGCCTGGCTCATTTCTTCGAGTGGTATTGGGGGTGGGGGTGCCTTGTCTATATGCTCCGAGTCGGACGTGGAGATGGCCTGCACATTGGTGGTGAGGATCGGGAACAAAAGAAAATATAACAAAATCGATCGACTGAACATGGGATTGTATGTTAGCACAATCAGGGATATTTGCACTGGTTGGATTTGCTGCTTTGATAGCCGTTTTTGTGTTGTGCAATACGAGATCCGATCCGCGTCGATGGGAGATATGGTTTATGGTTGAGGATGACGGTTGTGCAGAATATTAGGTCTGAATATTAGGTATGGGGTAGGTAGATGAACAATAAACAATCGAAAATGACATTTGTTACAGGGGCGACCGGCTTTATTGGTTCCAGGCTTTGTTTGGAGTTACTACGTCGAGGCAGGTCCTTAGTGTTGTTGTGCAGACCTGAATCAATGAGGCGTTTACATCGTTGGATAGAACTTCTCCCTCGCGTTTTTCCCTCACCAGTGATCGTGGCAGGTGACCTGCGTCGTGAAAATCTTGGACTGGGAAAAAGGGATAAGGAATTAGTCTCTCGGGACGTGTGGGAGGTTTTTCACGTTGCAGCCTCGTACCATCTGTCCATGGGCGAACAAGAAGCGCAAGAGACGAATGTGGAAGGCACCGAGCGAGTTTTAAATCTGGCTTCTGGAATAAAAGCGTTGAATAGATTCCATCATGTCAGTTCCATTGATGTCTCCGGAGATTTTCAAGGAGAGTTTTTCGAGTCGGACCTGGATCGTGGTCAGGGGTTTGTATATCCATACTCGAGGTCCAAGTTTTTATCTGAGCAACTGGTTCGAAAAAGTTCCTTGCCTCATACCATTTATCGTCCAGGCGTGGTGGTAGGTGACAGCATTACCGGGGAAATGGACAAGGTTGACGGTTTGTACTATGTGTTCAGGATTCTAAGTTCCCTTTTGCGTATTCCAGGCGCCAGGATGATGCCCATGTTGGTGCCTAAGTCCAGCGATGATGCTTTCAGTGTGGTTCCTGTGGATTATCTTGTCAAGGCCATGGCGTACTTGTCTGATTTGGAAAAAAGTCTTTCTAAAACTTACCATCTGGTAGATCCAAATCCAATGAGTTTCAGGCAATTGTATCTGTCTATTCTGGATGAGATGGGTTTTATTGGGCCAAGAATACGACGCCCTGTAAAGAGACTGGTGAGGCTTTTGATGAAGCCATGGCTTTGGCCCTTGGCGAAAAAAATGGGTGCGTATATTGATGCACCTGCTGAGATGCTGCCACACGTTCTTTATTTGGTCAGGTATGATACGACCAACGCTCTGGCTGATTTATCCGGAAGCGGCATATCTTGCCCCCCGTTGAAAAAGTATCTAAACGTCCTGATAGAATACTATTTGTCAAATCTTTCTTGAGACTGCTTCGACTCGACAGGTGCCTCGACAGGCGCAATACCAATACAGGTGCCCAATACAGGTGCCCCAATACAGGTGCCCAATACAGG
>CAYSLH010000211.1:0-9346 GCA_964431605.1 uncultured Myxococcales bacterium | reverse complement strand
AAAATAGCTGAAAACTCCATCGATATTGGCCTCCATCTGAGCGAGTACTCCGGTGGGGCCACGACTCGGATCGATGCGCTTTATCTGGGTGTCGAGAGCCGAAAGTGTTTCATCCAAGAGTTCTTCGAACACCGCGCGTTTGCCCTCGAAATACAGATAGAAGGTGCCACGAGCCACGTTCGCTTTTTTAATGATGTCGGTGATGGAAGCTGCGTGGTAGCCTTTTTGCGCGAAAACTTTCAGCGCACAGTCCAATAGATGTCTTCGTCTTTCAGCCTTTCGCAATTTTTTCTCCTCGTCATGAGGCTAGCAAAGCTGTACTGAATTGGTCAATTAGTCTCTACCATTTTGCTCCTTCACCTTCAGGTGGGCGGAAACGATAAAAGCCCACCAGCAACGGGTGGGCTGAGTCCAATTTCACTAAATCGTGTAATCGTTATTTCAAGTTGTCCATGAAGCTCATGGCCTTACCCACTTTTTGCATCTGGGCAGGGCATTTTTGCGCAACTTCCATCATTACAGCCATGGATTCCTTCATCATATCTTCCGACATCTTCTTCATCTTCTCTTCATACTTTTTCTTTTCTTCGTCAGAGAGCTTCTTCTCCATCTCCTTGAGTTTTTTGACGGCATCTTGCAGCTCCGCCTTGTTGCTGTCAGTGTATGCAGTAACCTCTTTGAGCATCTTGTCGCAATCGTCCTTGTTGTCCTTCATGAGTTTGAAGATGGTCTTCATATGACCCATGACGGCTTCAGCAGGATCTGAACTGTTCTTCTTGCAGCCTGCTGAAAAAAGAAGGGCCAGTGAGGCCAGCGATGCAATGGATACAGTAATAATTTTCTTCATCTTTGTCTCTCTCCCGTGAAAGGTTTGGGTGATTTCCTCATGGATTATCTTTACGGAGAAAAACAGAGAAATACACCTGGGTCAAGAAACATTTCTTGAAAGCTCGCTTCGTCCCGGTTCGGATTCTGTTGTCTGACTGTACTTTATTTTAATCTACGGATATCATATCCCTGCAATTTGGTAATTGGCTCCAACCTTTTCAAGGAAGTGCCCATGGCAACGAAACGAAAAAAAAACAGTTCAACGAGAACGAAACGTATAGCCACAACGAGACCTTGGCGTCCAAGGCTCGGTGTTCGTGACCTCGCTGAAATACTTACATTCGCAAAGGGTCTTGCCCGGGCCTCTGGAGCCCTTGCCATGTCCTTTTATGGCAGGGCCAATCCCACCCTTCGTTACGATTACGATCTGGTAACAGAGGCAGACTTGGCTCTGAATGAATATCTTCGCAAGGAAGTCTCTGACGCATTTCCCGACCATGTTTTTTTCGGTGGTCAATCCGCCGGCAAAGGGAGGAAAAAAAATCTTAGGGATCTCCAAGATCCGGTCTGGGTCGTTGACCCTCTGGATGGATCGGCCGGCTTTTCCGCTGGAATGCCTGTCTGGGCGGTTTCATTGGCCTTGTTCGATGCCGGACGTCCGGTGCTGGGGATTATTCACCTTCCGGTAACAGGGGAGTTGTACAGTGCTACCAGATCTGGCCCAGCCATGCTCAATGATCGTGAGATAGCGGTAAGGGATCAGGAACTGGACAATGAATCTTTACTACTGACCTATTCCAGGTTCCATTCTGATTTCATTACCAACCTGACGGGCAAGGTCCGCTCGTTAGGCTCCACTGCCGCCCACATGGCATTCGTTGCCAGGGGTGGAGCCAGCGCTGCGGTCATGGGAAATGTTCACATCTGGGATATTGCTGCAGGACAAGTGGTTTTGGAGGCAGCAGGTGGGGGAATCCGGGACTTGAACGGCAAGAAGGTGGACCTAGCGGACTACAGCAACGGGGGTGATATCGACAAAGTCCTTATTGCAGCGCCCATGGGACTGCATAAGGAAATAAGCAGCCTTCTGGAGCATCGTTAATCAGGGCGCAATACCGTCCCTTTCCTGGCAGATTTCATCTCTGTGGTTTTGCGTGTGATACTGCTCTGCTTTCCACCTTAAAAAAGCGCGCCAGGATTTCTGTACTATGACGAGCCCGCCCACCAGAGAAAGTGCGATGAAAACGGCCACAAGGATACTGCTCATGTCGGCTGTGTTTTGAATTCCATTCATTTCGTTCACCTTGGCTAATGATTTATGCAAGGCTTGGGCCAGTTTTATTCTGTAGTGTAATTGGGGTGGTGAATGGAACGCCATTTGGATAATGCCATAAAAAACAATTAGTTATGTGATGGAGAGTGTTGAAATTCCATGTTGGTAGGGTCGGTGTGGTGTGAAAAACCCGACGCAGGGTGCGACATTAGCGACACGTCGTTGCAAATTTTTTAGAAAAGCTAGCTACCACACCTCACTGAAGAATCGTGTTGGGGTTTTCTCGTCTTGATGCTAAGGTCTATCTGCGATTTTTAGAGGCATGGAGAACAACAGCTAATGATCGATTTACACTGTCATCTGTTGCCTGGAGTCGACGACGGTTCATCAGACCTGTCCGAGTCCATAGCCATGTCTCGCCAACTTTGCTCCATGGGATTTACGGAAATCTGTTGTACTCCACACAGACCGTGGCCTGCGATTCATCGCACTGATGATGAACTTGCGACTGTCAGAAAAAAACTCCAAGATTCGTTGAACAAAGAGGGTGTGTCTCTTCGTGTTCATCAAGGTGCCGAGCATTGGGTAACTGAGGTCATGGAGCGCCTGGCAGTCGGGAGTATCATAACCTACCCTAACGACAAGACGTTTTTGATGGAGTTTGGTTTGGATGGTTTTCCTCCAAACCTCGACGAGTTTCTTTTCAGGGTTCAACTCAAGGGATTGAGACCTGTGTTGGCCCATGTGGAACGATATTCCGAAGTCAGAAAGGATGTCTCCATACTTGGTAAATTTAAGGAGCGAGGCTGCTATATTTTGGTAAATCTGGCTTCACTTGTAGGCGGATGGGATCGTCGCGCCTTGAAAACAGCCCGCAATGTGGTCAGACAGGGATTTGCAGATGCAGCTACCACGGACATGCACAGCGTTGACGATGCGTCGCTGATTCGCAGCGGCCTGCAGGAGTTGGAGGGATTGGTGGGCGACGACGGAGTGGATACTCTCATGAGGAAAAATCCATCAAAAATTGCTGGATTACATGATGGGAGTGACCTCAATTGAAAAACACCATGGTCAAGACCATTATTTCATTGCTGATCGGAGCGTTATTCATCTACTTGGCGATTAGGGGTGTGGACCTGAATGCCGTAGAGCATGCCATCGCTGGGATAAATATCTGGGTAGTCGTCGTCTATATCGGAATTTTCTTTCTGGTGCACCTTTCCCGCATAGTGCGTTGGGGCCTTCTGCTGAAGCCCCTCGGGAAAATCGGTTTTTCAAAACTATTCACCGTGGCCTCTGTGGGATTCATGGCCTTGATGCTGCTGCCGCTACGCTTGGGGGAGTTTGCCAGGCCCATACTTGTTGCAGAAAAAGGCAAGATACGCATTAGCGCTGCATTTGCCACGGTGGTGGTGGAGAGGGTCATAGATGCATTGTCCATGGCAGGGTTGTTGGTTGGGCTTTTGTTCTTTGTGGAGAACAAGGTTACAGTCCCTGCTGATCTTCATTTTTGGTCCAGGGTCGTTTTGTTGGGATTCTTGGGACTATTGGCCTTTTTACTCCTGGCCTATTGGCGCCAGGCAACAACGGTGGCCTGGTTCAAACGTTTGCTACATCCCCTGTCGCCAAAACTGGCAAACCGGGCAGCTTCCACTCTTCATTCTTTCATCGGCGGACTAAGGGCCTTGCCCGATATTAGACTCTTGGGTGGGGTGATCGGTCTTACGATTGTCTACTGGGGGTTGAATGGATTTGGTCTTTGGATCATGTTCGGTGCCTTCGACAGCCTCTCTGGTCTTGGCTTGCTGGAGGCATTTACTGTGCTTTCGGTACTTTGCGTCGGGTTGATGATACCTGCTGGTCCTGGAATGATCGGCAATTTTCATTACTTTGTTAAACTTGGCCTGTCTCTGTTTGTGGCAGAGACGGTGTTGGGTTCGACCGGTGTGGCCTATGCCATAGTGGTTCATGCCATCCAACTGGGATTGCAGGTGTTGGTGGGGGTGATTTGTTTATTTTCGGGTAATATTACCTTGCGGAAAGTTTTTTCCAGTACGGATGCAATACAGGAATGATTTTTTAGATGGAGGTCGCTTTGAGTAGTTTTAGTTCTTGGCAACCTCCACTGTAGCGTGGCCTGTATTTCCTTGTGAATCTTCAACGGAGATTACCAAAGTGTAGGTGCCGGATTGGCCAGGGGTATAATCCGCACTGAATGTTCCTGCAGGTACGGATGCGGTGGCTGTGGTCTCCTCTCCCTGGTCAGTTCTGGAATTGACAAACGTGTAATCCACCTGTGCTTCGGATGACACGGCTACAGGATCCAGCGTGAGTGCAGGAGCATTGGGAGGATTGACCCCAACCGTCACAGTCACACTTCCGTCCGTGGAAACCGGGTAGGGAAGGTATGGCGGGACACGGTCCGAGTGCCATAGATATCCTGTGGGCTCCAGAGTGTCGAATGAACTCGTACCATCATCATTCGTAGGCCCGGAAGGATAAAGTACTGCACCGCTAATCTGATTACCTGACATGGATACATCCGTTATAACCAAACGAGTCGATGGGACAAAATCGAAAGCGCTGGACGTGGTGGAATATTGCTGAACACCAGACCCGTCAAAAAAGTGCCCATCGATTCGAATTCGATATTCCCCGGCAGGAAAATCCATGCCCTCTTCCCATTCCAATTCCCACGTATGATCAGAGTCGTAATCTCCTCTGTACCATGTCATGCTCGAATAGAGAATGTCGTTGTATGCTACACCTGCTGCGTTGAGTACCGGCTCCCACTGCCCGCCATTGTTCTTCTCCAGTGAAAACGAAGGAAGGTCCACTCCAGGATGCCCGCCTGTCCAGAAAAATCTGACCATGGTGGAGCGCTCCACCGTGTCAGGCACGTCCTGTATTATGGCACCCGCGTCTGCCGGATCCGTCCTGGTAGGTGGAACAGTGTCATCATGCCACGGATACCAGGAAGGAACCATCCCATTGTCCTGTACAAAACCACCCTCTTGTCCAAAACGCTCGATGGCCTTGGTTGTCACGGAAAAAAAGTAGTCACCCTCTGCCCATCCCCAGATGCCCATGGATGGCTCGTATCCTCCCTGTAGCCAGTTGTCTGCATGCATGACATATAAGTGATGGTCCTGACTGTAGCCGAGCACATGGCCGCCGGTAAATCCTGCGTCCAGTAGCTCCTGGTGCAGATCTCGGCCAAACTTGGACAGTGGTTCTCCTGCGACCGTGGTAAATCCCAGGTCGCCGATACGCAGCAGGCTTATTCGGACCTTGCAAAAGGGAGATACAGGAACCCCACCTGAGAGCATCTGTGCCGAGAAGATGCATCCCAAGGCTCCATCGCTATATTTCGTAGACGGGTCATCATCCCCGGTAACGACGCATTGGAAAGCTCCAAAAGCATATTCCGCCCCATCTTCGTCAATAAACTCCCCTGGCCCGTATCCCAGGACCTGCCTGTTGATGGGAGCCCTTATGGAGGCTATGTCCAGGTCCACATCTGAAGTGGTCTTCCCCTCCATGGCGTCATATTGCGCTTTGATGATGGGCCACGCATTGAGTCCAACCTGCTGTATCTTGCGCCAGTCGTCGAGTCCGTTGCCGTCACCTGCGGGAGAAATATCACCTGAGTCGCCAGATAAAAAGCCTGTGACTACAGGCAGGCCAGTCAGATCTTGTAGCTTCAACTCGGCAATGAGTTCCACTGCGCCAGGGGCGTCTCCGGTAACGGCGGTATCGTTCGAATGGGTTCCGTGAAGACCGAAGTTGAATAGCAAAGCACGCGGGTTGCCATCCATGTCATCGATCCTTATGGTGACCATGGAATCATCCATCTCGGTCTGGTATTCACCCCTTCTATATTGGTGAACCTTTCTATCCGGATCCATATTCTCAATATAGGTCCAGGCTAATTTCGCAGGTTTGAGATCCTCCTCTGCCGCCATTACGGCTTTGGCAATGGCGTCAGCATGCCTGAAGAGCATTTCTTGTGAATAGTCACCGTGACCCAGAACGCCCATGGAACGATCAGGAATCCAGAAAGAGAATCTTCCTGGGTACGAATGGGTATGAGTGGCGGAGGTGATAATGCGGTTGATCCAATTTTCTCCTGTTGCCTGGTAAATGTCCCAGGCTGCCCTGGTCACCAGGTAGTCGGTGGACCAACCCGTGGCAGTTCGTACGATTGCGATGCGTTTGCGCCCATTGTCCAAAACAAAGGCTTTTACACGGGGTTTGTCCCAGACTCGCTCCGAACCTCCGAGGGTTTTTCTGTAAGGAGTGTGTGGCCCGACCCTGGCGCCGAATCCCGCTAAAGACACCCCCACGGGAAAATCGAGAAAAACCTCTCCAATACCGACTTGGAGTGGCTGCTTTTGGGTCTGTTGATCGTCTGGAGGAGGTGTCTTGAAGGCATCCATCACATCCTGGGGATATTGTTCACAAAATCCATAGTCGCAAAAATATCCTTCAGCGCAATCGGTATCATTGACGCAAAGGCCGACACATCTTCCATTGACACACTTTGCACCATCCGGCTGGCAGGTGACATCCTGGGTGCAGCGTTTTGCTCTCGTGCAGCATCCGTCCCTGCAGTCCTGGTCTTCTGCACAATCTTCATAGGTGGTGCATTGGGACGAACACACCTGTCCACCATCACCTCCATCCGTATCGCTGCTGTTGGAACTGCAGTGGGTCACAAGCAGTGAACCGAGCCACAATGCGCCAACGATTGCAAAACCTTGTACAAATGTAACGACCTTTCTCACGACAACCTCCCGTTCCCCCTGCTAGAGAATCATGTTTATTCTAACCACATCCTTCACAGTATTCCATCTCTGTTTTTCGTACACACTCTCAGTAATCTGATATCCACAAAAAACACTCAAGTTGAAATTGATTAGTTCTTTCGGTTTAGTAGGTATGGAGACTTTTCGGCATGAGGTTTGCTAAGGATGGAAGAGGAATAGTTGGAAGGGGAATAGTTGGAAGAGGAATAGTTTTTTATATATGAATAGGGAGAAGCCCATGAAAACAGCAAGATTTTCCGTGATGTTCCTTGTCGGCTCCATCATTCTTTCGGCCTGTTCCGAATATAAACCTGCGCAGCAATCCAAGTGCACGAGCATGGCCGATTGCAACCTTGGAAAAACTTGTGGCGAGATGGTTCCATGTGAAGACGGGGAGTGCATAACAGGAAAGAGTACCACTGTACCATGCAAACAATCATGCGAGAAGGATGAAGATTGTCCTTCCGATATGCATTGTAGTTTTTTGCCCACTGATGAAGGAGTGTGTAAACTCAATGGACTGTGTGATTCGTCGGGAGACTGCCGTGGCCTGAAAGGAAAGGACTGCCTTGGGTCTTTCGAGTGCGTGGAAGGAAAGTGCAATTATTATTGCCTGTCTGACGATTCTTGCGATCATGATTCGGAATGTATCTTGATGGACAAGGGTTGTTGTTGCGCAAGTGAGGCAGGTGATTTTGTGGCGGTCAATGAGGATAGGAAAAGCGATTGGTCGAATCGTCCAGAGTGTGTCAATGTCTCCTGTCCCTTGACTCCTTGCTATGAGCCCCGTGGTATAGAGGCTGTTTGCATGGATGGATATTGCCAGGTAGAGACAAAGCAACAAGACGTTTGTAGCTCTGATGCACAATGCACAAAGGTTCCGGGAGATTGCTGTGGTTGCGATCATGGAGGCCTGGAGAATGCCGTGTTGTTATCCAACAAGGATGAGTATCTTTCGGACTTGGAGCAGACCTGTTCGATGATAGATCCTGAATGTTGGGAATTTAGCGCTTGTACCTCCAGGCCTGCCGTGTGTCATGATGGACAGTGTATGGTGCTGGGCCAGTGGTGTGATTGTCCTGACAGGATGGTTGATTGGGACCCCGTATGCGTGAATCAAGATAATGGCCAGATGACACTGCCTTCTGAATGCGTTGCTCAGTGTTTAGACCAGGATGTGGTCTATCATGGCAATTGCGATTGCCAGTTGGATTGTTTCGTGGGCGATCCTTTTTGTGCATCAAACTCTCAGACATATAACTGCGGGCAGATGGAGGTTGAATGTAACGGCCAACAGGTAAAATACCGTGGTGAATGCTCAGAAAGGTGTGACCAGTGCCTGGAACTAGACCGCATGCCCATACCTGTTTGTGGTGCGGACTTCAGGGATTGGTCTGATGTTTGTTTTGCCGATTGTCATGAGGAATCCTGGTGGCATGAGGGCGCGTGCATGCAAGGAGAGGGCGCATCTTGTTCCGACACGGGTACGGAGTGTCCAGGCGATGGGCTGTCGTGTTTAATCAACAGCATCGAGGGCTTTGGATTTTGTGTAAAAACCGCAAGCTGCATCGAGGCCAACCATTGTGCGGGGCAGAATCTGCCCCACGACGAATGTGAAGGTAGTTGGGAGTGCAGCGACGAACACGAATGCAACTGGAACTGCAACTAGATCTTCTATCCTTGGCCATAAAAGTTGACCCGAGCAATATCCAACAGTGTTTTCCGTATGACACCGATCCCTGCATCGGTTATGAATAGAAAAAATCTACACAGGCAACACCTACGTCCCGAGAGCGAATACTTTGTATTTTTCAAACCTTGAGATTAAAGCGGACTAGCTTTTTTCGCACGAGCCTCCCCAGTCGAAGCTCTTGCATGTCGTGCCCTCCGGGCACGAGTGCCATGTGGTGGGTCAGGTGCTGCAGTCAAGAAAGAGACATCCGTTCTCATCCTTCCTGCATTCCCGGTATTTGACATCCGTCATGCATACGATTTGAGAAACATAATCACATTCATTTATTTCGAAGCATTCCTCGGGAGTATCTGGTGCGCAATAACCTATTTTAGGGCGGCAGGTCATTCCCTTGATGCAAGGTTGTTCGTCTGCAAAGAACATGCATCCATTCGAATCGGGTCCGACGCAATCTTTTTGAGTGTTCGGGTTATCTCCACAAACAGATTCACCTTCCTGGCAGCTGTCGGTACATATGCAAGAACCATCGGAACACGATTGATGTTCCGGGCAGAGTTGACCTTCGGTCCAGCTTGGACATAGAAGGTCCTGGCCAGATACGCAACTGTGTAACAAACCATCTGGGCCGCAAAGGGTATCACCCGGGGTACAGGGATCTTCGCAATTACACGAGCCGCCTTGGCAAACTGTACCTTCTTGACATGCTCGAGGTTGTCCCCAAGCGAAGCATCCATTTTCATC
>CAYSLH010000210.1:0-9370 GCA_964431605.1 uncultured Myxococcales bacterium | reverse complement strand
CCCCTGGATACGGCAGGTGCGAGAAATTTGGACCCCTATACCGAAAGCCGCCACTTTCAGTTGCTCGTGCATACATCTGCCGCGGCGGTCCTTTTACCTGAACGATCATTGCACCTAAAAGACCTGGCGCCTTGTTCGGTGTTGTTGGTAAGTGACGTTCGCCTTGCCCTGGCTGCCGCGTTGAGTATATTCCATCCTGAAAAACCGCCGGAACCTGGAATTCAACCTGGAGCCCTTGTGGACGACAAAGCGGTAGTGGACCCCTCGGCTCGGGTCGAGCCAGGGGCCCAGGTCAGTGCGGGGGCCAGGATTGGCGCCGGGACGGTTGTGGAAAGAAACTCGATTGTGATGCCTGGTGCGCAAGTAGGTAACTCCTGTGTCATAGGGCAGGCTGCTGTGGTTTTCGGCTGTTGCAGTATTGGAGACAGGGTGATGATAGGGCCGGGATGCGTTTTGGGATCGGATGGATTCGGCCTGGTAGCAGATGGAGACGGTTGGCATAGGATTTTACAGGTTGGTTCGGTCACCATAGAAGATGATGTGGAGCTGGGGGCCAATTGTACTGTGGACCGTGGTACTTTGGGACCCACCACCATTGGCAAAGGTACGAAGATAGACAACCTGGTTCAGATTGGTCACAACGTTACCATCGGCAGGTTCGTTTGCATTGCCGCTCAATCCGGGTTGGCCGGCAGTGTTACCATTGAGGATGGAGCAGTTCTGGGGGGTCAAGTGGGTGTGGCTGACCATATCACGGTGGGTAAGAGGGCGCAGATAGGTGCAAAATCAGGTGTGGGGACAAACGTCGCAACGGATTCGCGGGTCGCAGGCTATCCTGCCATGGATGTGAATCGTTGGTTGGAAAGCGTTTATGGCCCAAGAAGGATAAAAAGACTGCTCAAGAGGCTCATGGAGAATCTAAAATGAACTCGGTCCACCCCAGCGCGGTGGTACACAAGAACGCTCAATTAGGAGACCATGTGGAGGTGGGACCGGGCGCAGTAGTGGGACCTGACGTCATGGTCGATGATGGATCGACCATAGGTGCCCATGCCATTATTGACGGGCATACGACCATAGGAAAGAAGTGCAGGATTTTTCCCCATGCTGTACTGGGTACTGCTCCACAGGATTTGAAGTACGCCAATGAGCCCACCAGGCTCGTGCTGGGTGACAGAAACATCGTCAGGGAATTTGTAACCATCCATAGGGGAACTCCTCAGGGAAGGGGGGTTACCACCATTGGTTCGGATGTTTTCCTGATGGCTTATTGCCACGTGGCTCATGATAATATTCTGTCCGATCACGTGATAGTGGCCAATAATTCACAGTTGGCAGGCCATGTTCATTTGGGCGATTACGCAATTGTTGGAGGTGTCAGCGCTATTCATCAGTTTGTTCGGGTGGGACCCCATGCGTTTGTAGGTGGCGGATCCGTTGTGGTTATGGACGTACCCCCATTTTGCAACGCCACCGGCAACAGGGCCAGGCTTCATGGAATAAACACCACCGGACTCGTTCGTCGTGGATACGACAAAGTTCAGCTTAGAGCCATAAGAAGGGCATATAGACTGGCATTTCATTCCAATCTTTTGGTGCAAGAAGCCATAGAACGCATCGAGGAGCAACTGCTTGATAAATGTTCCGACTTGAAAATTTTTACTGACTTTCTTCGTACCTCACAACGAGGTGTCACCCGCTGAGTCATTTCGTTTTACAGTTGAATATTAGTATATCGCTACCCCCAGTCCCTCTCAGAGTGAAAGAAACTCCGTCAGTATCCCAGGTGCTCTTCTTGGCAGGGAGGTTTTCGGGGGGACAGGTGGATAGAAGACTTGCAATGGGGACATTGTATTGGTCTTCTGATGGACAGGTTATGACCACCGAAGATGAGATGGATTCCAACTTGAATTCACCAAGGCTGCTTTCCAGGATAATCGTATACTGGTCTGGTTCTCTGTAAGTGGCTACTGGATCGCCACCTTTTCGAATCTCAAAATCCCAGGCGAACCCGCGTAATGCATCAGGGTCATCCAGGTTGGTAGTGTCGATGGGGTTTGTGAAAGTGATCTCTGTGCCATCATCGTAAGCGCATCTTTTGCCATCCACAGACAGTGAGCCTACGGTGTTTTCATCAGGAAGAAACGGCGAGATAGCATCCAGGGTGCTACGCCAGCAATTTGAAGGCTTGTCGAACCATTCGCAATTTATCTCCTCACCGGGAAGATCGTTTTGTGCAGTCTCCTGACCGCACGAAAGGCAACCAAAGCAAATGGTAAAGGAGAGCAAAAAGCTGGGCACAATGGAATCAAGTATGCGGTTTAGAGGTCTATCACGTTGCATGTGAGAGTTCTCAGGACTCCATCGAGTCTTTGTATCTCAGTAAAGCTCAGCTTACCGATGGTGTTGGGGTTGTCCCCTTCCACTAAAGCCACCAAGTCATATTGTCCCGTTACCGCATGACAAGTCTTGACACCTTTCATTTGCGTTACCTTGTGCTTGATGCCGGGAATGGTCCCTGCTGCGCCCTCGATGAGAACATATGCCTTGGATGCCATGTGGGCCTCCTTTTCGTCCCCCACTGAGAGTGTCATCACCCCCTCGGTTCCGAACTCTATTCCAGGTCTATGACGTTACAGGTAATGGTGCGTATTACTCCTTCGATCATCTGGATGTTGGAGTAGCTCACTTTACCCACCGCGTTGATATCCTCGGCTTCCACCAGGGCGATTATGTCGAACTGGCCTGTTACGGCACTGGCGTTTAGCACCCCGTCTATGGATGCCAGTCGTTTGAGAATGTTAGGAACCGTACCAGCAGCTCCTTCGATCAGAATATAGGCTTTGGCTGACATGTTTTCGCTCCAGGCTTGTTTGTCCATAAACCATTACACTGGATAACTATACGTGACAACGGGTTATTGTTCAACACAACTATGTGATCTGTCAGAAAGACAGAACCGTGTTGAATATCTGCATGGGACCCATGGATGCCTCAGACCACATCCAGACAACGGAACCATTTTGTTCATAAATATATGGGAAGGTAACGTCCTTGTTGTTTTTGAACAGCTTCCACGTGTAATCAGTGACGAGATTTTTTATCATTAAAAACCACGGTCCGTCATTGCGGCTTTTCCATACGAGAAACCCATTCCTCAATCCAAGAGAGACAGTACTATCGAAGGTTATGTTTGAGACCACGTCAAGGCAAGGCCCTGAACTGTCGGCTATACAGATTTTATTGGCATTTTGCCACGTGTCATCACAAGACGAATTGGCACAATCACATTCCCAGTCTCCGCAACAAGGAGGAGAGCTGCAATTTTCTATAAAATATGTATTCGGGTTATCGGCTTGGCACCTTGTACATATATTTGAACTCCTGGCCAATGCAATGGTGTATGATTGGGATGATGCGTCTATGGCGACTCTGTTATCCATGAAGTCTGAGCATCTTTGCAGATCATAACGTGAAGTAATATCACTGCCTCCAAAAAGAACGCCGTCGATTCCTTGTTCACCTTCCAATCCATGTATCGTCGATGGCTCGATGGGACTGGATCTCGAATCGAGCGCAGCCATGTCCAGGCGGTATGCGGTTGCATAATGGGGGGCGTTGTCGTTGTTTTCCATCAATATAAGCACTCCCACATCCCCGTCTACCCCCATGGAACACACAGCAGCCCTATCACCGCCAACAACGCTGTTTATCTTGAAAAGTATCCTGAATTGATTTGCCTGGCATGGTGCTGCCCCATTGGGATCCATATCGCAGTCCAAGATGACGTTATTACCTCTTCCACCATGACTCCAGATTTCAGTTTCCATCCACATGGTGCGGCTCTTGTCACCCACGGAACCGGTTATGTAAAAATCACTATTAGGATTTTCTGGAATACCCATTTCCGACGCATTTTTCAGTAAGGAGATGGTTTGTCCTGTGGATGAGTCTGTATACTGAGTGACAAAATGGCCATTGTCATCCGTTGTGAAATAAGTCAGGGCTTCTTCATTTCCCAAGTCTCTGATGGCGACAGGAAGAGCCAGGGCCTTGCCTCCATACATCCACCTGAGATTATGGGTGGCTTTGTCAAAGGATCCCACATTGTATGGAACATCTGGGTTTGAGGCATCCAGGAAACCAAGGGCCACCTTGTCTTGGTCGACTTTTGAAAATGCATGTAACCCTGGTCTGGCGAAAAACCAAGGCCTGGACCCGGCGTCGCTTATGTGCAACTGTATTGCAGCTCCTGTCCTTCGCCAGTAAGGAACCATCTGTCCTGACATGGCTAACTCGGTCTCCTCGTCGCTGCTCCTCACGATGATTTTTTCGTGTCCCAAACAGTTCCTATGTTCAGGTGTTGGATCGCATTGTTCAGGATCATCCAGGTCTAAAAAGAACACGTCCTTGGTTCCCTCCAAGGTGTCCAGCCAGGCGACCTTGCCGTCTTCCGCGCTCATGCTGTGGCTTTCTGCAATCCCATTATGCAAATCGTCTGTCAGGAGCGCACCTGGATTTTCCAGGTCCAGTACCTTTACGATGGGTGTCATGGTGGATTTATCCACCCAGAAAAGGTGCCTGCAAACTGGTTGGTCAGCCTCTGCGTCCCAAAAACAGTCCGCTGTCATGGGTTCTCTCATCTCCGGATCGAATTTTATTCCATTGTATCCTATGTCCCAAGGATCGATATCGTTGACATAGTCATATACCATGATGTGAGAATCCTGCGCTCTACTAAACTCGGTCCATGCCGCCACTTTGTCCGTAACAACCACCCGACCCACCTTGGGCATATTGGAAAACTCTCTTTGCCTTACGAAGTTGGCAACGCAAAACTCCGTCGACGGATTGCATAAGCCTCCGGACGGAGAGGAAAGCTCCGTAACGTTTATAGTGAACCTACTAAGATTTCCAGTTGTTTCACCATTGTCTATCCATGCGAACCTGATTCCATCAAAGCCTGTAATGTTCCTGATGTTGTTCGATTGGAGATAAAGAGGATTTTGTATGCCAAGGACAGTAGGGCTGCTCGTATGGATTACCTGGATGGCCGGCTCCCCCCGGCTCATATCGATTAACACGGGTATCTGTACTTCGTAGGTATAGTCATGGAGCAAGTCATACACCCTTGTTCCGGAAAAGGCTGCGCAATCATGGTTGATTACACAGTCGCAGATTTTTGGGAGATCCGTGTTATCTGCCGAATCGTACATGTTGTCCACGGGGCCAAGATCGTTATTACATAATTCAAACACGGATACGCTACCCACGATTTGTTGATGTTCGACGTGGACATCTGTCACGCTGGATGCAAATACAGAGGTTCTGTTTGAGTTCAGATCATTTATCAACAGACCGCTCATGTTGGAGTTGTCGTCGAGTTGCCCCCAAAAAGAAGTTGCTAATAAACCGCTATCCATGTCCATGGACTCGATATTATTGACGCTGAAAGTATATGCGCGGTCTTCGAGCCGGTTGGCCGAACGAGCCGTGATTTGTATGGGAGCGTCATAAATGGTGGAGTTTTCTGTAATGGAAGTCTCAAATGTCTGGGAATAATTTCCAGCTTTGTCAAAAGCCCTTATCCTCACAGTGTTGATTGCATCCTGCGCAAGGGGTATTTTGATCTCTCTGATACCTGAAGGCAGGCTCGAAGGGCTATCGTTGTTTGTTGTCCATTGTGTTCCATCCCAGAAAAGACAGTTGAATTCCCTGTTAATGGTACATTCGTATGTATCGATGTTTTCGTCTTGGGCCGGGCTGCTCATATATAATACCGCGGAATCTGCGTTTACCTCAGCTGTCTCAGGGTACAGGATGGGTAACGATGGTGGTAGGGAGTCTTCCGTGAAAATGACCGAATCTTCTGCCGAAGTGTTTCCCGCCAGGTCCCTTCCCCTGACCTGTATCTGGTTGACGCTGTCTTGAGAGGCCAATACGGCCAGTATTTCTCTGCCTCCCTTTCCCACTCCCGTGTCCCTCCAGGAAGACCATGCATTCCATCCACCGTCACATGTGAGATTGTTCGGATTGAAGCCTGAGGGGCAGGTTCTGATGCGCACTTGGAATTGGTCGAAATTATCGTCGTTGGAATCTTCTGTTTGTACCCAAACCGATACCGCGTCGGCGTTTATGATCCTGGGACCCTTGTCTATGGAGGATGGAGTGACCGAGGCCTTGGGTGTATTGGGATTGTTGGTGTCTAGGACCAATTGAACTATGCTTGGATCACCGATATTGCCCGCCATATCCACCGCCCGTACCTTGAAAGTGTACTGGCAGGAACTTGACTGGCAGTCGTCAAGATCCACTATTTCGGAACGATCATTGTCTTCGTCGAATATTTCCCACGTGGAGATAAGGGGATCTACCAGGTATTCGTAATGATCCACTCCGCTTATGTCATCTTGGCTTTCGTTGTCCAGATGAAGCACTATTCCGGTAGATACCGAACTGTAGTTCGAAGGATTAGTGGAGATGACAGGTATGTTGGGTGGCTCGAGATCCAGCCTGATGGCATTGTCAGAGACTATTTGAGTTGTGTTTCCCGCCTCATCCACGAGCTGCGCGTGTACGTGTTGGAATATGGATTGATCACCTGTAAGCAAAACCGTCGACAGGGGAGAGTAGGCCTGTAGTGGTTCGTCAAAGACATCGTCTATGGAAAGGCGCATTTGCACCGATGAGGTGTCGTCCGCTGAAGTTATTGCCACCTGGACCAATGCTGATTCACTGTTCGTATAACATTGCACACCGTTGCAATGGTCCTGGTTTACCTGGATGTGAATGGTTCCTGCGGGCGGCGTAGTGTCCAGTTCGACCATGGCCATGGCTGGACCCGTCATGTGCCCGGCAAAATCCCTGGCGTAAACGAAGACCAGGTGCTCGCCTTCTGCCTGGCCGATATCGTAGGCCATCCTGGTTTGAAAAGCTGTCCACCTGGGATCGTCATCGGTCGGAAGCTCGGCGCTGTCGGATAGCAGTATTTGGTCTGCGCCCGAGACATCGATCAAAAGATGGATATCTCCGGATGTGACAGATGATCCTTCTTCGACCGACACGACCGGGAAAGTAGGTGCGGTGGTGTCGATTTCAAAGGTCACTCCTTCAGGTGAGAACACGTTACCTGCCCCGTCTTTGAACATGGCGTAGACTGTGTGCATTCCTTCGGAGGAAAAGGACATGATGGTTTGGTGAGCAAATGGAGAGAAAGGCATGCCAGCGCAGCCTTCTGTCTCGCAAAGTACCATTTTCATATCTTCGGGTGGTGTTACCTCGTCCGTTACATTTATGTATATGGGGACATCCATGCCGAGCGCATATCCGGACCCGTTATGCACAACCACCGGTTGCATGCCTTCGACCGGATGAGGTTCCTGGCGGTCGAGTCTGATAGTGCCGGACACGACTTGAGCCCTGTTGCCGGCCCTGTCACGTAGTTCCACAAAGATTTGGTGTTCACCGTCCTGCAGGGGAAGGACAAAAGGAGCCCTTAGCTGGTATGGCTGCCAGACGGTATCAGGAGATGGAGTGGTCTCTGCTTCCATTCTCATCTCTGCGATCCCGGATTCTGCAGGAAGATCGTCTGCGAAGGCCGATACGCTTATGGTTGATTCGGACGTGTAGCCGGACCCGTCACCCAGCACCAAATCCATTATTGAAGGAGCTTGCGTGTCCAACACAGTATGTCCTTCGAGAACATCGGAACGAACTCCGTTGGCGTCTTCGAGCAATACATAGATGGTCTTCGACCCGTTGAGTTCAGACAGTTCAAACGTCTGTTCCGTTTGGTAGGTCTCCCATCCTTCAGGTCTTTGCAGCGATGGCTGATCTTGAGATGCCTTCATTCGAACGGCGTTGAATCCCTCTGTGTGTAAAAGCACTTGCGTGGTTCTCGTAAACCTGTTGTTGGGACAGCAGGCAGGATAGTCTGGGTTGACAAAGGGATCTTCCTGTTCGGGATCCCCCCCGAGTATTTCAACTGCGCCCGTGACAGGCGGCAACTCCAATCGTGGTACCTGGGATATGCCATAAGGATCCACCTTGATATCGTTTACCACTTTCCCCATATAGTGGGGTTTTGACGCCGAGAGCCTGTAAGTGCCTACGGGAACCGAGTCGAACACATAGTTGCCCCCGGTCGCGGTCAGGGCCGCCAGCTGAAAAGAACCCTGGGTGTCGTTTGAGGGGACCAGAACCACCGTGACTCCGCTGTGATCGTTTTGTTCCTGGAGCAAGACACTACCCACTACAGAACCTCTCATGACCTGTATCCTGACGTTCATCTCTTCGGTGGAGCCAGGGCTGAATAGCCTGCTCTGACGTACATCCTCGTATCCGTCCAATCGAAATAAAACCTCCTGGATGGTGGGAGGAATTCCTTTCACAGTAAAGGTCCCGTCTTGAGCTGGATGCCCGGTAAGCCCGGCCACCAGTATTTCTACCTGGGTGACATCACCGTTGCCTTCTATTAGTATCGTCCCTGTAAGGGTGGCTTTTGCTTTATCGGCTGTGGGGGTGTCTGGATCGTAAGGATTGACGGGATCTATGCCGGAGGGACATGCTGCGGAAAACATCATTACGAAAAACAAGGATAACAGGGTTTTGATTTTCATAGAGACCTCGTGCCAGTAGATTGCAGTATCATTATATTTTTCATAGCATTTTATAATAAACTAAAACTCTTTGTGGTGAAAATGTTTTTACGTGATTTTAAAAAACGCAGGGGCGCATTGACAATTTCTATGCATATGCCTTAGGAATAGAGGCAGGTCGAGATATTTATTTCATTTCTGCATTGTGAATTGGAGGAAGTCCATGCATTCGAAATTTTTTGCTGTTTCGTTGTTTGTATCAATGGTGTCTTTTTTGAGTTTGGGTTGTAGCACCTCGCGTCCCGTGGACAACTGTGCGAACCTCGATTGCGATGACGGGGTGGAGTGCACTGTAGATAGTTGCAGTGCCGATACGGGCTGGTGCGAGCACGAAGTCGATGACTCCCTTTGTCCCGGGGGCCACAAGTGTGACGCGACCGATGGCTGTGTGGCGCTGCCCTGCGAGTCTGATACGGATTGCGATGATGGTCTTTTTTGTAACGGTAAAGAAACTTGCGATAATGGAACATGCGCTGCTGGTGCACCCATGCTTTGCGATGACGGCATAGCGTGTACGATGGATAGCTGTGACGAGGAAAATGATAAATGCGAATTTTCTCCTGATGACTCACTTTGCTCTGATGGACAGACATGTGATACCGAGCTGGGTTGCACTGGGGGGCAGGCTTGTACTGAAGACGCGGATTGCGATGACAACATCGATTGCACGGTCGATAGTTGTGACGTGGATTCCGGAATGTGCATGAGCACGG
>CAYSLH010000209.1:2310-9398 GCA_964431605.1 uncultured Myxococcales bacterium | reverse complement strand
ACGCAAGGCCGTCTCCATCGTCCTGGACAACAAGTTCGAACGGTACAACACTGCAAGCTCTGAAGGCCTGGTCCCAGAGTCCAATCGAACTTTTAGCTGCTCTGAGACCCAACGGGCTTCTGACTCCGAGTCCTCACAGACCGCCATGCGGATCTGCTTGCCATCTCCCCGTACCGCAACCATTTGCTTGGGATGGCGTTGAGAGTTTTCTGCGATTACATGGTTTGCCAAAGCAAGTATCCTTCCAGTGGAGCGATAATTCTTTCCCAGATGAATCTTTTTACAACCAGGAAAATCATGTTCGAAGTTCAGGATATTTTTTACTTTTGCTCCGCGCCATCCATATATGGACTGGTCATCGTCACCCACCACACATATATTGCGATGTTGACCAGCTAAGGCAACGAGCATCCTCAGCTGCGCTTCGTTGGTATCCTGGTATTCGTCCACAAGCACCCACTTGAATCTTTGGCTCCACCTGCTCCTGCATTTTTCAGATCTTTCCATCATCATGGTGGGCTTGACTATGAGGTCATCGAAATCAACGGCCTGCAGGCTCTCCAGTGCCTCTTCATATGGGGCGTAAAATGCACTGGCAGCCAACCTGTAAGGGTCATCTCCCGTTTGCTCCTGACCGGGCAGAACAAAAGACGTCTTCCATGAACTTAGCCTCGCGGCGATGGCGCCCAGATCAAACGAACGATCGAACCTTTTAGAAACAGCAATTTCCCTCAGCACAGCCATCTGGTCCCCGGCATCATATACCACAAACCTTGCAGAACGCTTCGATCGTTTTGCCTCCTGCCGAAGCATCAACAACCCCAGGGAATGAAAGGTGCTCATGGTAACATCCTTGGCCGTCTTACCAACCATGGCTCTGAGACGTTCTCTCATCTCACAGGCTGCCTTGTTGGTAAAAGTGACGGCCAGAATGTTCGACGCATCCAGGCCCTGGTCTATCATGTATGCTATCCTGTGGGTGATGACCCTTGTCTTTCCGCTACCTGCCCCTGCCAATACCAAAAGCGGACCCTGTATCGTCCGCACAGCCATCGCCTGCTGGTCGTTGAGACCCTTTAACCATCGGTGCATGACTGCCGATCCCTTGCTCAACCGCCCAGTCGCGGCTTTAGCCATGGCGGTAACAACGCGCTCCTGGAACCCCAGCCCAAAATCCACAGTTGATGAACGGCGCGCGTAACTCCAACGTGCAAAAGATGGCGGGAAGATGGAGTATCCGGCCATGTCTGTCTGTCCACACCGACCAAGACCACATAATCGAATTCCAAGCCCTTGGTCTGAGCAACGTCCGTAACCTCGATGCCGGGTGCAAAAGAAAATTCCTGATCCCTAACCCTTGAGAGGTTGGGCAGATCGCACCGCACCAGGCTATCGTAGACATCATCTGCTTGCCTCGGATCCCTGCTCAGAACAGCCACGGATGCATCAGGTTCACGACTGGACAGGTCCAACAGGGCATCACCAAGAAAAGACACAGCCTGCCCCATTCCGCCAAACTCGAAAAGTTCCACAGGAGCGCCATCCCGGGCTGCGGTCAGCTTTTCTCCCTCGGCCAACGGACCCAAGACCCACTGGGCCAATTCCATGATCTGCTTGGTGGAACGATACGATACTTTCAGGGGATTGACCTGCACATGACTCCTGCCCAACATATCAAGAACTTCGGACCAATTGGAAAAATCGTTCTCCGTAATCTTCTGGGCCGGGTCTCCCGCCAAGGTAATAGATCCACCCTTTGAAGTGCCCATCAGCACCATCAGCTCCAAAGGGCTGAAATCCTGCACCTCGTCTATCATGATGTGATCGTATGACAACCTTCGTCTCTGTCCGAACTTCAATCTGCCGTACTGTAACTGATATAGATACAGCAGGATCATGCTATCTTCCTCGTCATATCCGGGCGGTTCTTCGTCATCTTCGTGATCGTTGGGATCAACCCTGCGAAAATGCTGATCAGCGCACCAACGATGTATCTGACCCAGCTCCGATGGGGAAAAAGCATTGGGGGCAAGTTCCGCCACTGATTCTTTTATCCAGTCCCTGTCCGTGAAAAGCTCCTCGAACAAAGTCTCTGGTTTGGCCTCAGGCCTGGAGCGGGCCGCCTTCTGAAGCATGGGCAACAAGATCCTATGCGTCTTGAACCTGACCACCACAGCCGGGGTATTGCTAAGCACGTGGGGAGATAGTTCGGGAAAATGTCTCTTTCTCATGGATAAAGCCCAATCCCCAAGAGTCTCCACCGGTACCCCTGATACACCCAGTGCGGGCAAGACCTTTTCTATGTACTTGGCCAAGGCTCTTCCAAAAACCAGCACCAGCATTCGTTTGGCTCGAAAGCGATCAGGGTTTTCATAAACGAGCCAAGCCAGGCGATGAAGGCCCACTGTGGTTTTTCCCGAGCCCGCACCACCAGCTACCACCAGCAACGCTTCAGGATCCCTTGTCAAAAGATCGTATTGTTCCGAGTCCAGCAACGCCGCGATGGCAGGGAGTCGTTTGTCAGAACTGAGACCAATATCCTCACCACATCCTAAAACAACTGCGGCCGTGTCAGGCCTGGCTGCGCTTCCAGCCCCGCCAGTCAGTCGATGTTGAGCATCACGAATCTTTTTCCACCCTTTGGGAGTGCGTAAAAACGTCCCCTGAGGACTCGAAACCCTAAGGAGCTTGCCACCCACGATGGTAACAACGCGTCGCTGCTCCACCTCCCCTTCCATTTGCCTGTCTGCGATCTCCTCAGCAAATGCATCACCCTCCGTGTAGCGATAAAAGACCTTGGCTATGGGAGCATCACGCCAGTCCACGATGCGAACAGCGTCCTTCACAAAAGCCTTTTGGCCCAACAGAATATCCCTATGACCCAACCCATCTATGTTCAGACGCATATGTGCGAAGTAAGGATTATCCTTATCCACCTTCTCAGGGTTGTATTTCGCCCGAGCAGCAGAAATGGCTGCGACCCTGTCCATCTGATCCAGTAAAATCGCCTGGTCATCAGGCAGATGTTCTTCTGCCAATGCGTCTCTCAAGGATATGAGTTCATTTGAGTAGTCCCAACTGGATATGACCTGGCCGGCTTCGTCAATAACACTTTGCACCTTTTCCAACAGATTCTGTTCCTGCTCGACCAAGGTACCATAATCGCGTTCTTTTTTTCTCTTTGTCTTTCCGGCCATGGGGCCTTGCTCCCGTCCTTACTCACCTTTTCACACAAACACCATTCCAATATGCCAGTATAAGGGGGCAGGCTAACACCTAAGGCAAGACGGGGAAAGATCTAGTTTAGTTGTTTTTCGTTTTTTTTTATTTATCGACAAAGACCACACGAAAGCATCGGTATGACAGGGTGGTTTATGTGGGATCTTACCAGTATGAAATGAATGTTCCGGCCATTGAGGCACCATGTAATATCGTGGGTTGAGCATCCTGATCCAGGCAAATACTGGGTCTAATGCCAACCGCTTGCCTGCTGTCCGGAACTACGAATGACCAACGGTTGCCGGTCTTTCTGGCGTATAACAAAGTATCGTTCTGTGTATCATGCATAGCCATGTGTAAAATGTCATCTGCGTCAATAACCAGTGACAACCAGTCCATGTTTACTGGTGTCGAGATATCATGTTCGATTTCCCAACCGGAAGACGAACGCCAGAAATGAATGAGTTCCCTCGATGATTTGACAGCAATTACATGTGGATTACCCTGTGAGTCCAAGGTCAAATCCATCGCTCCGTTGCCGAAAAAATAGTCGAGCGTCTCAGTGGACCAATGCGCGGATTCATGCACTGCGTATTTCAATTGCCCCATTGAATCATTATCATTGTCTAACTCGCTCCAAGCCACATGAATCCTTCCATCATCACCCTGTTCAGCTCTCAGAAAAGAAAGATTGTGAGCTTCGGCAACCGGCCAAATGAACCATTGGTCCATCCTCACAGCCATTTTGATGGTATCACTGTTTGCATCGAAAAACAGCACAACCGGATTGCCCTGGGTATTGACTATCAAATCTATGGGATGGGTATTGGTGTTGACCAGCCCCATGCGAAATACGGCCTCAGCTTCAAAATCTCCATTTTCATCTTCTGAAGCCAACATGAGATTTTCACTCGATGGCTGATAGAAGGCTACGGTCGCATTGCCCTGGTTATCCGTGTCGAGGGCGGGAAACAATCCGGTCTCTGTCTGAGGAAAGATATAGCGATATCTCCAGTAGCCCCCATTGACATACACTGCATGAACCACAGTCCAAGCGGGAATAGTATATACGACATGGAGCCTTCCCAGGGAATCCAACACCATGTCACCATACTTTCCACTTCCCATGGTGCCGTCGAGCTTTTCCATTGAAAACTCGCAGCAACCATTTTCACATGGATGCATACCCACGGGACATGGGCTACAGTCACCATCGTTGAAAGCATTACAACCCGCTGGACAACATCCGTCACCATCAACGCAAGTTACGATAGCAGTGTTGTGGCAGTTGGCCTTGCATAACTCTGGAAAACCAAATACCTGGTCTATGGTACACGAATCTCCATCATCACAATCTTCACTGTCTTGTGGACAACTGCCCGGCGGATCACACAGTTCACCATCTTCCAATATTCCGTTGCCACACACTGGTTCACAATCATCATCATTCAAAGAATTGCACCCCTGTGGACAACATCCATCACCATCGACACATGTTTCGATGGTCTGATGAGAACACTCAGAAGAGCAAGTATCAGCAGAACCAACAAGCATATCCTCCGTGCAAAAATCACCGTCATCACAATCAGATAATTGCGAAGGACAGGCCTGCTGAGGGTCACATGTCTCCCCAGGCTCCACGACCCCGTTGCCACACACTGGTTCACAGTCTTGATCCGTCAGGGCGTTGCAACCAGGCGCACAGCACCCATCACCGTCTTTGCACTCCCTCACCTGCTCGTAAACACACTTTGCAGTACAAAAACTCGCACTGCCTGACAACGAATCGTTGGTGCATGCGTCTCCATCATCACAGTCCTCTGGACAATTGCCGTCACATGTCTCACCCAGCTCAGTAATCCCGTTGCCGCACTCTACGCAATCACTGTCTTTGCCCACACACCCGGAAGGACAACATCCATCATCATCCACACAGTCTATGATGGCTTCATGCACACAATCAGCCGTACATTGGTCCGGATCACCCACCAGCGTGTCTGTTGTACATTCGTCTGAATCACCGCAGATCGTAGGACAGACTCCGTCACATGTCTCGCCCGCTTCCACGATACCATTTCCGCACTTAGGCTTACAATCGGAATCCTTTATGGAGTCGCATCCGTTGGGACAACACCCGTCGCCGTCCAAACACTCAGCATGAGCACAATAGTCCCATTCTTCGGATTCTTCCGATTTCTGACCGCAAGCCACCAGCACAAACGAAAATACAATGGCCAACCCCATTCCCAAGAAACTCCTCATTTCGTGCCTCCTGATTAGGTTTTAGCTACCGGTTTTCATCAGCAATTGTCAACAAACATCTAACAAAAACCGGGCCATTTTTGCATAGATCACTCAACTAATTGAATCTTCTTATGTTTTTGCTCGATGCGCAAAATATTCGGAAAAGATTCTGACTGAAAATTTCAAAATGTGTACAAGATTCTTGTACACTAAGGGTAGAAATTCGACATGGTACATCTTCTTACCAGTATTTTACAAAACATTTCGAACAGGCTAACGAGGTTATTTAGTTTATATATCAATTAGTTAGCTGCTCCATCGGTCAATCTTCGTATGTGCCAACATGTCTCGCTTGAAGACATAAGACATGACCAAGAAAAATCGAAATTAAAATTTTCCTTTATTTTCAACAAACTTTTTGTCCGTTTCTACGAGTAATTTTGGCACGCCTATTGCTTTATTCTTAGCACGAGGTGTTTATCACACCAGGAGGTGAACAATGAAGTTGGGATTTGGATCGAGTCTGGCCATGGTTGTGGCGCTCTCCTTGATGAGCGCATGCACTGAACAAGACGTGACTGAATACGCCTCCATGCAACAAAATGCCGTTGTCTGTGCTGATGGGCCCACCCTGGATGGCATCGATGTATCCTATTACCAGGAGACCATCGATTGGGACAGGGTTGCGCAAACCAACATGGTCTTTGCGATTATTCGCACTGGTGACGGATATTTCGAGGATCCAAAATTCGATCGCAATTGGTCAGAGGCCAAAAGGGTCGGCATCGTTCGTGGTGCCTATCACTTTTTCAGACCCAACAAAGATCCCATTGAACAGGCTGACATAATGATCAGAAAGATCGGCAACCTGGAGCCGGGAGACCTGCCGCCTGTCATAGACATGGAAAGTGAAGATATCTACAGGCCTTACTCGAGATCAGAAGTCATCTCAAAAGTTCATCAATTCATGGACAGGGTGGAACAGGCCACTGGTCGCAAGATGATGATCTACGCAGGTTATTATTGGTGGAACGACATAATGGGCACTAACGCGGCGGAATTTGCCGGCAATCCCCTATGGATTCCACAATATGGACCCACCTGTCCGAAAATACCCGATATCTGGTCCCGTTGGGACATGTTCCAGACCTCTTCGAAAGGGAGGGTAAATGGTATCTCGGGCAATGTGGATCTGGACCTGTTCAATGGCACCATGGACGACCTGATGGCCCTGACAGACGGTTCGGGAGATAACTCGGGCGGAGGATCCGGTCAAAATAACCAACAGGGCGAACTCAAAGGTGTAGTCTTCGTAGACCAGGGGGTTGGAACAGCAGATATGAGTATGCGTTTGCCTGAAGCGACTGTCACCATTTCCTCGATAGGCGAAGTATCAGTGGGCGCCAGTGATGCATACTGGAGCGCCACGGTAAACGAGGGTTCTTACCAGGTTACGGCATCTGCTCCTGGTTACACCACCGCATCCAGAACATGTTCGGTGGAAGCAGGTTCTGAAAAGTGGTGTTCGGTAGGACTGTATCCGGAAGGCTCGGGCAGTGACGACAACTCGGGTGGTGGTGACAACTCAGGTGGTGGTGACAACTCAGGTGGTGGTGACAACTCAG
>CAYSLH010000209.1:0-2210 GCA_964431605.1 uncultured Myxococcales bacterium | reverse complement strand
CAGGTGGTGGTGACAACTCAGGTGGTGGTGACAACTCAGGTGGTGGTGACAACTCGGGTGGCGACAACTCTGGCGGTGATGACGTGAACGACGAGCATGGAGATTTTGATTTCGACGCTCCCAAGGGTTATGTCACAGGCTACGTATTGGCAGCTACTCCGGATGCGGATTTCGATAATTGCACTGGCCACGGCGTCCCTGACGCCCAAGTGTACGCCGAGACAGGTGAGCAAACCATGGCCGATGGAACCGGGCACTTTGAATTCTGGGTAGTACCGGGAAATCATTTACTGGGAGCCACTGCTGAAGACTTTATGGAAGGAGCTGGAGACTGTAAAGTTGTGTCGAACCAAAGTGTGTTTTGTTGTATCTATGCAGTACCCATGAGCGACGACACGGAGGTTGGACCATGGCACGAACAAGAGGACCAGACAGCAGTGGGTTGTTCGACAGCGGGCAACGGAATCAGCATCTTGCTGATTCCAGCCCTGGCCCTGCTCTTGCTAAGGCGAAAAAAGAAAGCCCAATCTTCATCGTAGGAACTGGAAGGTCCGGAACCACTCTGCTGCGTCTGATACTCAATGCCCACCCTAACATCTACCTTACACACGAGGCGTCCTTTTACCTGGTTCGTTCGGGTCTTTCCAAAAATCCTTCAGCAGAACAATTTCTGGAAAGATATTTTCTTTCGCCATCCTTTGCATTCCTTGGAATAGACAAAGCCCAGGTACTCTCAGAACTCCGGAAGACCGAACCACACAGTCACATGGCTAATGCATATGTTGCAATCATGAAGACCAAGGCAAAAATTTTCCACAAGACACGATTTGGGGACAAGACACCCCTTCACGCAGGACGACTTGGGCAAATTTTCAATGATTTTCCTGAAGCTAAGGTAATCCATGTCATACGAGATCCACGTGCTACCGTAGCGTCTCTCATGAAAATGCCATGGGCTGCATCATCCATTGGGCTCAACAGCCTGTTCTGTCTCATGAACATGAAAGCCACCAAGCCATTCAGGGACAAGATACTCGAGGTCAAGCTGGAACATCTCCTGGCAAAGCCCAGGCAAATCATTTCAACAGTCATGGATTTTGTCCAAGAACCATGGAGCGATTCATTGTTGGAACATCATCTTCACACACCCACCGGTGATGTGCCAAGATTCCCATGGTTCGAAAAAGCCCATGGACCACTACGAAACCCCAGGGGTGATCCGGCCTGGAAATCCGAGCTATCACCTGCATGGATTAGGAACATAGAACTACTTCACTCCCACATGATGAGGCAATATGGATACGAGCGGTGCGAGTTGGAGACAGAACCCACATTCATCCAACGACAGGCGGCCCGAATACAAGATTTGCCTGAAGTCGTTCGCTCTCTGGCCCATAGGAAAAGGCTGCTCCGCGTAACCACAGGCAATCGTGTTGCCGACCCGAGAGAAGTGCTGGCCTTGTTGCTACAGTTCAATCCCCAGGCTTGGAGTCACTATCCTGATTTTGTAATGCCGGCTATTTTGAAAGGGAGTAATAGGAATAAAATCAACGATTGAAACTAGTTCAATTTAAGTAACTTGGTAGTAGTCTGGCCTGCTTTAATATTTACAGTGATCACCTTTTTTATTTTGCGTCCCTTATTTATGAGGGTAAGTCTCTGCTTGCCCGCAGGAAGTTCCACTCCCCTCAGAGGGGTCATGCCAAGACGTTTCTTTCCGAAATAAACCTCGGTCCATGGGGTGGAATTGAATTTGAGTTTTCCTTTTCCCTTTTGCTTAGGGACGACATTAGGTTTGACATGAATCTTTTTTGGGGCGAAAGCCAAACGAACCTTCTGACCTGGTTTACCTGTTGCCTTCTTTACCTGTTTTTTATATCCCTTACAAAGCACAGAAACACTGTATTGCTTTCCAGCCGGAACCTCCAGACTTCCAAACGGGGTTACTCCACGTTCTAACCTACCATTTATCTCGACCTTGCAACCAGACGGGTTGGAGCTAATGCTCAACCGCAAGGGCTTGTTGCTCATGGCAACCTTTGTATCCTTGTTGGTTTTTTGGGTTCCAGTAGTCTCTGCCTTGGTACCTGCCGGTCCTGTCTTGGTTCCTGCCTGTCCTGTCTTGGTATCCGTCAGTCCTGTTTTAGTATCTGTCTGCCCTGTCTTGGTATATGTCTGCCCTGTCTTGGTATCTGTCTGCCCTGTCTTGG
>CAYSLH010000208.1:0-9402 GCA_964431605.1 uncultured Myxococcales bacterium | reverse complement strand
CGTGGGTGCTTTGTTTGTACATCGTGTTTTTCGGGGGGCTGCAAGGAGGAAATACATGCGTTTTTTTTGCCCGGCTTGTGGAACGGTCCATACACTCGACGATGATAGTATTCCCTCTGGTGGAACTACGGTGGAGTGTTCAAAGTGCAATTTTGCCATCAAGGTCAAGCCGCCAAAAAGATCCAATGCTCCACAGGCTGTAGCCGCGACTATTCCCCAAATGGCAAAAGCCGAAAACCAACCAGCCCAAACTCGTACACAACAGTCCATGGAAGCAGCAGCTGATGATTTCGATGACGACAGCTGGCTTGACGAGACAACTGACCCTGGTGTCGAGCAAGACGCATCTGGTGATGCTCCAGGCGATGTGGAGCAGTTGCAGAATACGGATTCGTTCGATGATGAACCTTTGGAAGATGACGATCCACTGAACCAAGAGTCAAAGGCCAGTCAACCTTCGTCACAAAAACCCGTACGTAAAAAGCTCAAGAAAAAGTCAAAGCCGTTGGGCCGGGTGAAGATGACTTTACCGTATGCTGGTTGCGGTCGTAGTTCAGACAAGTTTCGTCTTCGTGACTTGCTTTTCGCTCTGCAAGCCCCCCTGGATTTGAGAAAAACACTCTCGGCGGCAGCAGGGGTGTTCGTCGGGGGGCTTTTGCTCATGGCAGTAACCTGGCTGTCGATGCAGGTAAACTCCAGGATCGCGGTCATCGCAGGACTCATAGTCGGTTCTGTGGTCTATTTTGCCTGCATGTTCGTTGGACTTGGCATAGCCATCAGGCAGTCGGATCGCGAAATGATTCATGGTGACAGGCTGAACCTGGTAGAGGGAACCGGTTTCGTGAAACAGCGCCTGTTTGACGTAGTGGCTTTCCCTTTCTCCTTTGTGGTGGGCATTTTGTTGTTGGGAGTCGGTATAGGGGTGTTTCATCTAATCGCTAGAATTCCTTACGCCGGGCCTCTGGTGTACGGATTGACCTTTGGCGTGGTGCTTTTGTTGGCGATTTTAGCTATACTGCTCGGTGTGCTCATGCTGCTATCTACTTTTTCTTATATCCCGGCGCTCGAAGGTCGAGGTGTCATGTCTGCAGCCAAAAACATCTGGGGATTGATAAAGGCGAAACCGGGAAAGTATTTTCTACACCTGCTGATCGCTGCGTTGGTGGCGGGAGCCTTGATGTGGTTGTTTTCATTTGTCATCCATTGGGCATTCGGGTTCATAGGATTCGTGGATTCATTGGCAGGAGGCGGGCAATACTCACAGATATTGCTCTCGACGCCAGGAGGGCTCTTTCCTCTGTGGGAACTTTTGTTCGACACCGGATTGGGAGTTGGTAAGGGTTTTGGATGGCAATTCACCATAGCGGGATGGTTTGTTTTCATATACATGCTGGCGCTACTGTCAATGGTGCAGGGTTTCGTATTGACGTATTTTCATTCTGCTGGAGTGGTGAATTACCACCTGTTGATCCAGGACGAGGAAGAACAGCAAGACAACTAGTCTGGTCAAAGTGAAATTTTCAAAAGAAACTCATCCGGGGGGCCAGCCTAACTGGCGTCCACCCAGGAGATGAAAATGAATGTGAAAGACTTCCTGGCCGGCGTCGGCGTTGCAATTTGCCACGAGCCTGTATCCGCTTTTTTCCACCCCGAGTATTGCGGCGATCTCGGGTATGGCGGTGAAAATTTTGCTTATGATGACGCTGTTGTCGGCATGAATGTCATTGAGGGTGGGGATGTGTTTTTTGGGGATGATGAGAACGTGTTGGGGCGAGGCCGGATGAATGTCCTTGAAGGCAATACACATATCGTCTTCATAAACTCTTTCGGCAGGGATCTGTCCATCGATGATTTTACAGAAAAGACATTGGGTCATGACTATCACCTCCGGTCCAGTGGCGTATCACGACTGGCGCGAGTGAGTCAATTGCTCCTCGTGGGACTGTTCGCCGTAATGTTTTTTCCTGCATGCGCCAGCGTGACTCAGCCTAAAAGTAACGATCTCAGGGCGGTAGTCGAAAGATTTCATCATAACCTGCGTTGGAAATACAACGAGGATGCCTCGGTTCGTGTGGTTCCAAAATACAGTGCAGATTTTCGGGATCGGTTAGAAAACCTGAAAAAGGATTTGAGTATCACCTCCTGGAAAACCAGGAAAGTAACTGTGTCAGATGATAGAAAAACTGCCGAAGTGAAGGTTTACCTGAAATTTTTTCTTATGCCGTCGACCGTCGTAAGGGAGATAAAGCTGGATGAAGTCTGGAAGCTTCTCAATGGTGGGTGGTTCGTATCCGAGATAAAAGGTGGGCCCTTTTCGTTTCCACCGGATCCATCGAATGAAGAAAAACCCGGTGCATCTGTCCAGCTCCATAGCTCACAAGGTGACAGCTTGCCTTCAAAAGGTGGAGTCAGGGAAATTTCTGACGATGATCCCGATGGATGAAGTAGCTTTCCCCTCTGTCTTTTGCCGGGCCCACGGCGTTATGGGTGTGGCAAAGCCTGCAGGAGTCCATGTGTTTGGAGATGAGTCCCTTGCCTCGTGGCTCGTGGAGCGATATCCACACATGGCTACCGTTGGTCCTGCAGACGAGCCTGCTTTCGTACACAGGTTGGACCGTGGCACCTCCGGAATCATGTTGGCCGCAGAAGAACAACGATCCTATGACCAGCTCAGGAGACTTTTCAGTTCATCTGGTGTCAAGAAGTCATACCTGGCATTGGTGGAAGGCAAAGTTGGAAATACCCTGAGCATAGACAAGCCCCTGGGGGGGCGTTACAGGAGATCTGCACGGGTTTGGGTGGATGATGGGATTAGGAGACTAAGGGGTGTCAAACCAGCCAAGACCAGGGTTGAGCCATTGGCGTGTTGTGGTGGTTTTTGTTTGTGCAGGGTGATGATTACAACCGGAACAAGGCATCAGATACGTGCACACCTGTCATATCTGGGGCATCCTGTTGTGGGGGATCAACTATACGGCGCTGAAAAGGTCCTTGCTGAAATTGACCATGGATTTTTTCTGCATGCTCATAGGCTCGAGTTCGTTGCACCAAAAACCGCAGAGACCTTGTCTTGGACTTGTCCGCCTGACAGGAACTTTATCAATATGCTGGCGATCGTTGGTATAGATGCGCAGGCGATAACTCCATAAATGGGTGTTCGTACATCTTTGGACTGGACAAAGGGGTTTGTTTTCGTCTAAATATGGTCGTTGTTGCGGAGGGATGGCCGAGTGGCTGAAGGCGGCGGTCTTGAAAACCGCAGTACTGAAAGGTACCGGGGGTTCGAATCCCTCTCCCTCCGTGTTTTCGATTTCAGGATTTTCGCTTTTTACAGTGAAGTATGGACCACAAGTCTACCTGATCAATTCATATAGGAATGCAACCAGTTCCATGGCGATGAGTATGATGATTATCCATTCAAGGCGAAGGCTTTTTCTCGTGGAGAGAAAATCGAACAGCATGGACGTGGTGTCAGCTAAAAAATCCAGCTTCATGCCTATTGATTCTTGTCTGTCTTCCAGTTCGAAAAAATCATAGAGATTCAGATACAACGTCTCCAATTGTTCGTCTTCCCATGTGGCATCTGGTTTGTCCAGTAAGGAAAGTCTACCAAGCACTGCCTGTCGCGTGTCCATGGCAAATCCGATGGAGCGAAGAATACTCTTGGTGCCCATGGTTACTCTGCCCTTGTTTTTGAGTTCCTCTATGGATGGACGGAATCGTCTCAGTGCATCATCAGCCTGTAATTCCAGGTATTCCAGTGCCACTGATTGGGCAAGAAGTCGCGATATCACGAGTACATCGTCTCTTCTCACCTTGCCGGGCAACCATATATTGTCGAACGACACCCTGGCCTGGCCCTTTTCCGTCTCTACCATAAGCTGGTCTTCAACCTCGTCTATCCTTTTGCCATGAGCTAGTTCGGGTGCGAACTCTGTCTCGAACCGGTGGGAAATCTTTTGGTCGAAAGGCCAAAACACTACACAACCCAAGGAAAAAATGCATATAAATCTCTCATCTCCTACAGGTATGATAAGGCTTTCTCCCGGTTCGGTCACAGCATCAGGAAACCTTTTGGAAAGGTTTTTCAGGTCAAAAGGGCAATCGTAGAACCAGGTATTCAGTGATATGCGCATCAACCCCCTCCCCTTGGAAGGCTATTGGAGAACGGCTTTTATAAGTGCCTGTATCAAGGCATTTTTGGATGTACCCGAAAGTACCGGGGCATATGGGATATCTTTTTTTCTTGCTTCTTCTTTGACCGCATCGGCTGCCTGGTGACCGACGTGAAAGGTTAGGATTGCGACCGCGCCGGTGGATTTCCCCATGGCATCACGCAGCTTTTCCGCTCTGGGACGTTTTCCCATTTCAGACACGAACCACTGTATAGAGCCGAGGGCGAGATCCTTTCGGAGTTCTTCCACCCATGGTTTTTGGTGAGCTCCTCCAACGATGGTCAACTTTTTGCCGGACAGGGCATCGCGAAGTTTTTTCACTCGGTTGGCAAATAGTGCGTCGGTGAGCATCATGACCTTTTCCGACGCATCCACCGCTTTTTCCATCATGACGCGTACCTGTTCGAATCTCTCTCCTTCCGGATCCGCCATGGCCGAACGTTCCAGCCACATGGCCGCTTCGTCCAGATCCCCTTTTACCCTGGCGGCATTCGCAGCGTCTGCAAATAGTCGTCCTGCAGTTGCAAGCTCTTTTGGTTTTGCAGTACCGGACAGGGCATCTGCAAGATCGATCCTCACCCGGCCGAACGCTGCCTGGGACATGCTCTTTCGTGCTTGTTCCAGTAGGGTTATGGCTCGTTCGTATTGCTCTAAGTCGACCAGGCGTTTGAGATGCCGAAAGAGTATGGAATCGAAGCCGGAAGGAACGCGGTCCATTTGTAAGGCATTTTCCACCAGCAGCTCATCGAACTCTGGTTCACATAGCTGTTCACTTTCCATTTGTTCTGACAGATAGGAATAGAGCAGGGCCGGGGAATCCAGGTGAGTCTCTTTCATGATTTTGTATGTTGCCAAAATGCCCTTGGGGGAGATGATGGATGGCCTGATCTCGTGCCATATATCCTGGATGAATCTCTCTGTTCCAAAATAAGCCAAGGTCTCGAGTAGGGAGAGAATTGTGTTTTCCTGTAGACCGGCCAGGCAAATCCCTATTTCCCTTGCTCCTGATGAGTCCAGGTCGTCCCATGGCAGGTTGGAGATGATGTCGCCAAGAGCCTCCTTGTCGCAGTGGCTGTTGCAGGCGGACAAAAAATACGGCAACCAGTCATCTGGTGCAAGCTGGAGCGGTCCCAACTCTGCGAACAGCTGTTCGGCTTCCGAATACTTGCCAAGGCGGTAGTAGTACCTGGCCTGTTCTCGTGTCAGTTCCGGGTCATCCGGAGCCAGAGCCAAGAGTCGTTCCAGCACCAATCCTTCCAGCTTTTCGTCTTTTAGCGAGCCCCATTTTCTGAGAAGCGCCAACAGACCCCGGAGTTGTTCCCGAGATGCTTCTGCCACAGATTCACAAGCCGCCGTGCAGCTCATGGAATCGCCGGCAGCGTGTAGATGAATGGCCAACCTAGTGGAGCGTTCCATGCCTGGCCTGACAAATATGTTCAGATCAGCTGAACCAGGAACCAGCAAGCGAAACCGGATTTCCATTTGTCCGTCCAGCTCCAGCTTGTCTCCGTGATCCAGCAGCTCGAGTTCCGTTCGGTCGAACGCCCAACCTAGCTGCTTTTTCGAAACCTGGTGTTGCTTCATGTGAGGGTTGTACGAATATAGTCTTTGAGAGTAAGGTTTGCCCGTAAGTAATCCATTTGGCTCTATGGTCGATTTGTTTTCTTCATCTCGCAGGTCTAAGGGGAGCAGGAAAATACTCTGTGCGAATTGCTTTTCCGAGTCAGACCTCATGAGGCGACGGACCGATGCTTTCCATGCAGTCAGGGTTTGCTTGGGATCGGTTTGTTCAGAAATGCTTGGATAGGATTCGTCCCAGAAAATAAATTTTTGTTCCCTATCTTTTTTTCTCTCCTTGAACCATGAATTAAAGATCGTCATGTCCGTATCGGGCATGGGAAAGCCGCCCATCATTACTTCCAGCTCCATCCTCTCTCGCTCGTTATGGACTCCTACCACTCTGCCCATTCGTACCGGGGCAAGATGTTCGAATGGACGATCGCCAAAAACGAACAAGGCCGGTGCGCCGATGAGATCCTTTTCGTGGATTTCAGGATCGATCCATAGATGCCGATAGCGGACAGTTGTGGTAATACCGCGCCGGGCGGATAGTATATGGAGGTTTTCCTGCTGGTATTCACGGAATCTGGATGATTTTATCAAATATAGCATGAGAGACCTTGGTGTAATTAGACAGTTTTATCTTTATTGCCACGGATAATAGCACAGAGTTTCGGATGATTATCAAGTACAACCATGAGCATCTGCAGATTTGCAAGAAAAACATTTTCGCTAGTTCTTGACTGTGGTTGGGATAATTTGATAAAGCAAATGCAATAACTCAGTTTGCAGATTACAGGGAGTTCGTAATTTATGCCGTTGTCCATTAGCAGCGCTGGCTTGACCAATGTGGGAATGAAACGTACCCACAATGAGGACAATTTTTTGGTTCTGGAAGATGAGAATCTATTTGTCGTGGCTGATGGAATGGGAGGTCACAGTTCCGGAGAGATCGCATCTCAGATTGCGGTGGAGGCAATCCAGAATTTTTTCAAGGCCACCAGGCAGGATGAGGAAATTACCTGGCCATACAAAATGGACAAGAATCGACCCTATGATGAAAATCGTTTTATCATGGCGGTAAAGTTGGCCAACCTTCGTATTTTTGAAGCAGCACAACGCGAGGCCAGATATCGTGGTATGGGTACGACCGCTGCCGGTATGAACTTCTCAGATGGCCACGCCCTGGTCGTCAACGTGGGTGATTCGCGGGTGTACATGATTCGCAATGGGGCTATCAATCAGATCACCGAAGATCACTCTCTACTCAACGATTACATAAAGGCAAAGAAACTCACCCAGGAAGAAATAGACAACTTTCCACATAAAAACGTCATCGTTCGGGCACTTGGAATGAAGGACAATGTCCTTGTGGACCTGTCTCGCAACGTGGTCCAGCCTGGCGATATCCTTCTGGCCTGTTCCGATGGGCTCAGTGGAATGGTGACGGATCCCGAAATGCTTCAGATCGTAGTAAACGCGCCTGATTTGAAGACGGCATGTGAGCAACTCATAGACGCTGCGAACAAGGCAGGCGGCGTGGACAATATTACGGTCATCCTTGCAAAAGTAGATTCAGTCTGAAATCCCGAAATCCTTCCTCAACTTTTTTGTCTGTTGATTCCATGCATCATCACATCCGGTGACGCAATACACGAATCCAGAATGTCCCCCTGTCTAATTCTGGTGCCGGGCAGCAGGATGCTGGAACGCACAACCGCTCCATCAGGGATACTGCAGCCACTTCCAATGGCCACATTCGGGCCCAGCTCTGCTTTGCGCGACACGACAGCATCCGGATCCAAAAGAACACCGTTTGTTGGGGCAATAAAACCTGGTACCCGGATACTACCTGACAGCAAGGCCGTGGAGGCTTGCAGGTATCTCCACGGAGTTCCCACATCGAACCAGGGACCTTGGTATAGGAATGTTCCAATGTCCAGGCCGGCTTTCATCATTCCCGTATAACCTTGGTCGTTGACACATGAAAATCCCGATTCTGGCAGGTAGTCGAGAATCTCCGGTTCAAGAACATGAACTCCGCAAAACATACAGGGGCTGACCGAGCCCTTTGGCTTTGTCTCTATGGCCTTGAATGACACAAGCCTTCCTGATTCATCTCTCTGCAGAGGGGTGAATGTGCAATCGTCTGGAAGCGGTCTGACCACCATGGTTGCAGCAAAGCCATTGGCTCTATGAAATTCCAGGGCTTGGAGCAGGTCCACCTGTGAAAAAATATCTCCGTTTATCAGAAAAAAAGTACCCTGCTTCACGAATGCTTTTACCTTTACCAGGGCGCCTCCTGTTCCCAGGATGGTGTCTTCTCTCGACCAGGTTATATCAACGTGGTCCGGTTTGAACTTCTTTGCAACTGCAGGGATCATTTCTCGCAGGTGATGCAGGTTGATGACCAGTCGTTTGACGCCGGCGCGTTGAACAGAGTCTAAGGTCCAAGCCAAAAGCGGACGGTTGGCAAGTGGAATCAATGGCTTGGGTATGTGCTCGGTAAGAGGCCTTAGCCTGGTTCCGAATCCTGCTGCCAAGATCATGGCTCGAGTAGTCAATTTTTCCTCCAGCTGTGTTGTGTAGACGATTCGTTTGACCCCTTTTACCTCATATAGAAAATATTTTCTCTAAGAAGATAAACTCATTCGAGATGGGCAAAAACCTTGACAGATTCTCCTTGTGGATGCTAGGTAATTGCAAAACAAGGCGTTTTGATTTTTTTGCATGTTGGAAAGGTCGTGGAAATGAATATCCGCCGCCTCGTCGCAGCATTGTCAATATGGTGTGCATTTAGCGTTGCAACCACAGCACAAGCAGCCAGGTATGATTTGAGCCTGGGAAAGTATTTTACTGATCAGTGCGATCTTGGTTGTGCGCAACAAAAGTTCGAAGGGCTTATGAGAGAGTTGGGTCAAGTCACCGCTCCGGTAATTCTTTCGCCTGCTGAAACGCTCGGACTCAACGGGTTCACCTTTGCCTTCGAGGGCACAGTGGTTCCTATCTCTAAGAACGAATCGTTTTGGACCGATGCTACAGAGGGTTCTCCGGGATCCGTCCTATTTATTCCCCGTATCCATGTACGTAAGGGGCTGCCCTTTTCTTTTGAAGTTGGAACACAGCTTTCCTATATCCCGGAGAGCGAGCTTTTCAACTTGGGCGCGGAAGTAAAATGGGCACTAAACGAAGGGTTTTATTATATTCCGGATTTGGCTTTCAGGGTTTCTATAAACCACATGGTGGGAGCAAAGGATTTCGAACTCACCACAGGTGGCTGGGACGTGTCCATATCCAAGCCGTTTGGAGTCGGTGGTATGCTTACACTGACTCCCTATGCCGGTTACAACATGTTATTCGTTCACGCTTCATCTCATGTGGTGGTTGCCATCAACCCTGACGATACTTTCACCAACTGGGTCTTTAGCGAGGTCAACTGGCAAAACAATGTCTTTAACAGGCTTTTTGTCGGACTTCGGATGACTACCTTTATATTCCAGATTGCAGCAGAGGGTGCATTTACCCTCGACGGTATAAGCTTGTTCAGCTTCAAGCTCGGATTCGACTACTAACCTACTAACCAGGTTTTCCGAGGGGATTTTTCAAGTGCCAGGCTTTGCCGATCTTGTTTTGATCCTCATAGTTGTTTTGTTCATCTTCGGAACCA
>CAYSLH010000207.1:0-9404 GCA_964431605.1 uncultured Myxococcales bacterium | reverse complement strand
AGAAAAGGAGCGGCCGGAAGAAAAGGAGCGGCCGGAAGAAAAGGAGCGCCAGTGAACGAGATGTTGGCAAACAGGTACCTGCTCAACGGCAAGGCGGCACAAGCGCTGGAATGTTACAGAAAAGCCCTTGCCGCTTTTCCTGAGCAAAGCACCCTCAAGTGCAGGATGATCCTTGCGCACTTAGAGACATCTGATGTCAATGACGCAGCGAACTTTCTTCTCGGCATGTTCGACCAGTTGGGAATCAAGGCCATAGAGGAACTTCACAAAGGATGTCGGGGCTTTGTGCCTACCGATGTTCCTGAAGACCACGAAGCGGTAAAGGGCCTGAGGGCAATCCTTTCAGGCAACTTGCGCCGGGCTGCAAAAATCCTGGCAGGGGTGGATTCGAACGAATTTCCGGCGGTGGCCAGATTGGCCGCACGCCTGCGGGAGATAGACCATGGGACTTGATCTATTGGGCGTATTCGGGGCAGGTCTTCTGACCTTTCTTACGCCATGTGTTCTGCCGCTGGTACCCATATACCTGGCGGCATTGGTGGGTGGCGACATCCGGCAACTGAGCGGCTCCGGCCGGGGTCAACTGGTGATCCGGGCCCTGTGGTTCATGATGGGATTCGAGATAGTCTTCGTTGTGCTGGGCCTGGGAGCCACGGTAATCGGAGGATTTTTGATAGATCACAAAGCAGCCCTGCAGGCCCTTGGTGCGCTGCTCATCGCCCTGTTCGGATTGAAGTTCCTGGGTGTCATACACATCAGGTTCCTGGACTCCACCATTCGGGCCGACGACAGAAAGTTCACCCAGAAGCTAAGCTGGTTCAGCGCACTGGTGATGGGAGTGGTATTTGCGGCCGGATGGTCACCATGCGTCGGACCTGTGCTGGGATCCGTTCTGACCTACACCGCTTCGACCACTGCCGACCCGCTGGTAGGTGCGTATTACCTGGCTGTCTATGGTTTGGGATTTGCCGTTCCCCTCATAGCCGTGGCTGTCTTCGCCCAGGCGGGCATGAAGTTTATCCAAAGACTTGGACCTCACATGAGAAAAATCGAACTGGTCATCGGGGTCTTTCTCATGGTGGTGGCAGTGGGAATGGCCATCGACGCACTGCCCGGCCTGACAGCATCCGAGGTGCTGCCGTCAAACAGTTCCCATGAGTCCACGACGAACACCGCCACACAAGTGGACGAGGTCGATCCGGGCGTTCCCATGATGCTCGCCTTTACGGAAAAAGACTGTCATATATGTCAACGAATGAAACCCATCATAAACAACCTGGTCAACCAGTGTGATGGAAACATGGTGAGGGTGAAAATGGTGGATCTTTCGGAACCGGACAATCACGACTTTGTGGCAAAGTATCACCTGGTGGGCGTACCGACATTCGTTTTCAAAGACGATACCGGTACGGAAGTCGCGAGGTTGGTGGGACAACAGACAGAATCGTCTCTCAAGCAAGCCCTTAGCGCCCTGAGGGGAGAACCCTGTCCCGGCCTTGCCATAATCAACCCGGACGGAACCCGTATCGACCCACTGGAGATGCCAACTCAGGACACTGGAGAGGCATGTCCTTCTTCTGGTCATGACGACGAACAGCCCACTTGCGGAAAATCATGACCTGGAGCCCGAACATGGGGTATGCTCCATGGGACTGGAAGAATTTCCCCTCCCGGATCCAAGTGGAGAATGGAGCCCATGGCCAAGAGCCCAGCTTACGATGACTCCCCAAAGACCAAAGAGCTCATAGAGAGCCTGACCTATCGTAAGATACGCAAGCCAATTGCCGTTATAGAAACTGCCGACAACTACATGGCCATCGGTCCGGGAATGATTCTCCAACTGAACGAAGAGAGGTATTTCATCACAGGCGAGGCCAGAGAGGGACGATTTGGAATAGACGACCAGCCGAAGATGTGGGTCAAGTACGCCATCGACCTGACTGACGGATCCCGGAAAATAATCAAGCTTCCATTCCTGGAACAATTCCAGACGAAGGTGGGACCTTTCACCATCACCTGCAAGCGAAACCCGGAAAAAGAAAGCCGGGTCCTGGACATGGTCCGCCATGACCCCAGGTTCATGCACGGCCACACCAGCCGTGACGCCTCGGGAGCCAATGTTCGAATCATAGAAGAGATTCGGGGTCGCTCTCTCTATGGCATAATCGCGGATCTGGACATTTCCCACGAAGAATATTTTTTCGAGATCCTGCCGGGCATAATGAAAAAATTACTGGATGCCTTAGACGCCCTCGCTGCCCTTCATGCAAAGGGCGAACAACACGGCGACGTTCGTTCGGACCACATCCTTCAGGATGCGGACACCCGAAGGTATCGGTGGATCGATTTCGACTACGAGGCAAATTACACCGACTACGATGTGTGGTCCGTGGGCAACATCGTGGCGTACGTGGTGGGGCAAGGCAATCACAACTGCAAGGACGTGGCAAAAGTCCTCGATGAGCGCAATGAACCATGCCTGGAAGCCAAGGACTCCCAGTTGTTTTTCCAACACAGGCTCATCAACCTCAAGAAGCTATTTTCTTACATACCGGACAGTCTCAACGACATCCTGATGCGTTTTTCCAAAGAGACCGTGGATTTTTACGACAGCACCGAGCAGATCATCTCGGACCTGCGCTCTTTGTACTAGCCACTACCGGGAACTCAGCATTGGAGCAGGTACTGCTTTTCCGACTGGAAATGGCTGGGCAGGATCTCCACCAGCCATGTGCCGGAATCTACGTCAGACGGGGTCTTGGCCTTGTCACCATTTACTGCCACCACCTGTCCGCTCAAGGGCATAAACACGCCATGCTGCTCGCCCTGAGAGTTGGTGATACGAATACCCACGTATCCCTGTTCCAGGATCTCCGCTTCGTGGGGTAGAGAGATATCTCTTATGACTCCGACGTTCTGCAAAAAAGATCTTTCGATTCCTATGCGCGCAGTTCCATCCTGCTTGATCTGGACCCAGGAATGATCGTTTAGGATATAGCAATCACCAGGTCTTATGGGCGTGTCCGTGCCTGGTGCATCCTGTTCGCTTGCATCCATGTCGTGTTCCCTCGCACCCCTTCGCAACAACCTGTTTACCGGGCCGAGAAGTTCCTTTCTCCTGAAAGGCTTGGCAATATAATCAACGGCCCCGAGGCGCATGGCCTGCATGGCGGTTTTTATGGTCGGATAGCCTGTGACCATAAGCACCGGAATATCCATCTCGAGTTCCTTCATCTTTTCCAACAACTCCAGACCGTTCATCTCCGGCATCATCAGGTCGGTTATCACCATGTTGTATTCGCCCTGTTGGAGTTTTCTCAATCCTTCATCGGCCCTGAATACACATTGTACTTCGTGTCCCTTTCGTCCCAGGAGTCTTGCGAGGCTCGTGTGGATTACCTCCTCGTCATCTATCACCAGGATCCTTGCAGGACCGACCTGCTCGTCGAATTGCTGATCGTTTTTCGAGTCGCTCATGATCCGCTCCCACCTGCTTTGGGGTTTACTGGAAAAACCAACCTGAACATGCTGCCGGAACCAACCTCGCTTTGGGCCTCTATGCTTCCACCGTGCTGTTCCATCACACTGGAGACAGCAGGCAGTCCAAGGCCATTGCCCTTTTCTCCTTTCGTGGAAAAAAAAGGCTCGAATATTCTTTTGATCTGTTCCTTGGGTATTCCACACCCAGAGTCATGGACCTCTAAAAAAACCTTGCTCTCGTCGTCCGAAAAACAGGACCGGACCTTGATCTCACCACAAGCGTCCATGGCGTCACGGGCGTTGATCACCAGGTTCAGGATGGCCTGTTGGATCTGGCTCGGGTCTATCTCTACCATGGGCAGGTCATCATCCAGATCCATGACGAATTTCACGTTGTGAAAAGATGCCTGCCGCTCCACCATGCCCAGGGTTTTCCTGACCACCTCGTTGAGGTCCATCTGGTGACTTTCAGGCGCCTTTCGTCTCGAGTAGTCAAGAAGGTCCTGGACGATCCTTCGACATCTCAAGGTTTCGTTGACGATCACTTCATAATCGGCCCTGAGGGGATCGTCATCGTCGGCCTCCTCCAGTAAATCCTCTGCGAATGTCAGGATGCCTGTCAGGGGATTGTTCAACTCGTGCGCCACCCCTGCAGCCAGTTTTCCCACCGCTGCCAGGCGCTCTGCTGCAACCAGCTCATTTTGAAGCTCCAACTCCCTGGTGACATCGCGAGCCACGAGACACAAACCCATCACCTCACCGGTATAGTCGGTCAAAGGCATACGCTCGGAGACGAGCACACACTGCTTGTCCCCAAAGCGAAGCTTTTCCTCTGTCAAGTGGTGTCCGCCCTTGTTCAAAGCGTGCTGGTCATTACGACGCATTACGGCTGCAACGCTCTGATCGAAAAGCTCGTCATCGGTTTTTCCGAGCATCTGCTCCTGGTCCAGGCCGTAGAGCGACTGGGCCCTGGGATTTACCAACCAATAGCGACCCATCAAATCCTTGATGGTAATGACACCGTGGACCGCATCGATGATCTGCCTCAATCGTCTCTCGGACTCTTCCGTCTCACGCTTCAGCCTGACCTGCTCGGTTATCTCCCGGCAAGTCTGTACCACCTTCGAGACTTCTCCTGAGCCATCAAAAATAGGATGTGCCGTAATCTGGAAGTGCAGCGCATCTGCGTCATCGGAACTCGCGGCAATTACAGTATAGGGATGTCCCGTGACCATCACCGCGTCGAAGGCCCTCCTGTGCTCCGAGGCGGGAAGCTGGTCGATACCAAGGCACAAAAAATCCCGGCAAGTGCTTCCCACCACATCGTCCATGGTTTTGCCCGTGGTTTGTACGAATCGCCTGTTTACCCTGGCGATTTTCATTTTAGAGTCCAGGACCATGACCACGTCCGGGATGGTGTCGAGCACCTCCTGTAGATTGGTATTCGCCTTTTCCAGGTCCCAAAACACCCGCGCCACCACGTGATCCATGACCCTGACGCCCCTGGGCAACTTTGCATAGATCTCTTCCAGGACTTCGTCGCTACCGGTAAGCTCGATTATGAGTTCGAGGCCATCGATATTGATGGCCTCGTCCATATCCATAAAAGTCTTCAACCCCAGTTTGCGCGCGTATAAAAATCCAGGCGCCTGCGCGTCTTGGTCCATGACCCCCATCACGTCTAGGTCCAACACCCCGAGCCTGCCCTGGAAGTTCATATCCAACACAGCCTTGCAACCGTGACCTCCGCCTATGAATAGTGTCTTCACCAAAACCCCCAGTTGAAAAAACCCAGTCGCACGAGCTACAGGCATGTGCGTCAAAAAACATATACCACAATTCAAATGTTTGGTGGGAGAATCCTGAACCTGCGATGGTGGCTATTTCTCTCTGAGCTTGAACCTCTGGATCTTTCCCGTGGAACTCTTGGGCAGTTCGTCCACGAACTCGATCCATCTTGGATACTTGTACTTGGCCATGCGATCCTTGACCCAGTTCTTGAGCTCCAATTCCAGGTCTTCCGATGCCTCGCGACCTCCCCGCAGCACGACGAAGGCCTTGGGCTTTACCAGCCCATCCTTGTCGGAACTGCCCACCACAGCGGCTTCGAGCACCGAGTCGTGCTCGATGAGGCAACGCTCCACCTCCACGGGAGATACCCAGATGCCCCCCACCTTCAGCATGTCGTCACCACGGCCCGCGCACCAGTAAACACCGTTTTCGTCCCTGGTGAATTTATCCCCGGTGTTTATCCATTCGCCCAACATGGTCTTTTTCGTCTTGGCCCTCTTGCGCCAGTAAAACTGGGCCGCGCTGTCGCCTTTGACCAGCAACGTGCCCACTTCACCGTCTGCGACCTCCTGTCCGTCATCATCCACCAGACGAAGCTCGTACCCTGGAACAGGCCTTCCTGTGCTTCCAGGTACGACCTCTCCGGGCCTGTTGGCCAAAAAGATGTGGCACATTTCCGTGGAGCCGATTCCATCCACAATCTCCACCCCGTACCGCTCCTTGAACCGGTGATAGACCTCGGTGGGTAGAGCCTCGCCCGCGGACACACACAAGCGCACCGAGGAAAAAACGTGTTGGGAGTTGGGATCCGGCTTGGTCTTGTTTTCCCTGTCGAGCTTAGCCGCGTAATCCAGCATGGATGCGTACAGGGTAGGAACCCCGAAAAACAAGGTAGGCTTGTAGCGATCGAGAAGATCGAACATCAACTGTGGCGTGGGCCTGTCTGGATACACCACCGCAGAGGCACCCACTGAAAAAGGAAAGTAGTTCGAATTGCCGAGGCCGTATGCGAAAAACAACCTCGCCGCCGACAGGGTGATATCCTCCTGGGTGATTTGCAAAACACCCTTGGCAAAATTTTCCGCACACACAACCATGTCGCCCTGAGAATGGATGGTTCCCTTGGGAAAACCGGTGGAGCCGGATGAATATAACCAAAATCCCACGTCGTCCTTCGTGGTATCGGCTGTCTTGGCCATGGCAGGTGCACGCTTGTACTTTTGCTTGAACGGGATCTGCGGCCCCTTTCCCTCCTCCACCACGATCATGTCCCTGAGATAGGGCAAATCACCACTGATCTTGTGTATGACAGGGACCAGGGAGCTGGAGACGATGAGCACCTTGGCCCTCGAGTCGTTGAGAAAGTACTCGTAATCATCCGGGGTGAGCATGGTGGAACAAGGTACTGGCACGGCTCCTATGGACATGGCGCCCCAGAAGCAGGCATAAAACTCGGGTGTATCCAGCAACAACAACAGGACGCGATCCTCTATGTGGACCCCCAGGTCGCGTAAAGCGTTCGCAGTCTTGTTGACCATTTTCTGAACATCGTTGTAGGTGTATTTCCGGTCGCCGAAATACAAGGCTGTCTTGTGTCCCCTGCCCTGTCGGATATTCCTGTGGATGAAAAAATCCACGGCGTTGAACTTATCCAGTTGTCCTGAATCGATGTCGCTCATGACTGGGCCTCTCTTTCAGAGGAGTATCTTTCGCGCAACAATCTATGGATTATCTTGCCGGTGGCAGTCCTGGGCATGTCCTTGTCACTGATGAAGTCATAGGTCTTGGGGCACTTGAACCCAGCGAGATGCTCTTTGCAATGGGCTTTGAGATCGTCTTGTGTGGCCTGCATTCCCTCCTTTAAAACCACCACCGCCTTGACGGCTTCACCCCATTTGGCGTCCGGGATACCAATGACCGCGACGTCCATCACGGCAGGATGGCAGCAAAGAACATTCTCAACCTCGGAAGGATACACGTTTTCTCCACCTGTTATGATCATGTTGTTCTTACGGTCCACCAGGAAGTAATATCCGTCTTCGTCACGGTAGCCCATGTCGCCTGCTGAAAACCACTCGCCGCAAAAAGCCTCCGCCGTCTTTTCCGGGTCCTTGTAATATGCGTCGAACATCATAGGCCCACGGGAATAGATCTCGCCGATCTCTCCGTCCGGTACCGGCTTTTTATTCTCGTCCAAGATTTTTATGAAGTCGGTCCCCACGCTCTCCCTGCCGATGGAACGCAATTTCGTAAGCTGCTCGTCAGGCATCAACGTGGTGACAATCCCTGCCTCGGTCGACCCGTATCCCTCGTAGAGTTGTACGCCCTTGAACCACTCCATGATCTCTTTCTTGTGCTCCATCCTGGCCGGGGCCGAAGAGCACAAAAGCTTGTTGACGGAACTTACATCATACTCGGCCCGTTGATCTTCTGGAACAGACAAAAGTATGGCGTAGTGGGTGGGAACCAGGGAGATGAAATTTATCTTGGCCTTGTGAATGATTTCAAGGATCTCCAGCGGCCTGAATCCCCTGGCTGGATGCACGTAGATGGAGCCGCCGATATAGGTGAAGTTGAAGCTGAAATAGGTGGTGTTGACATGACAAAGGGGCATGACGTTCAGGACCATGTCTCCCGGCCTGAAATCGAAATCGATGGCGTTGATGAGATAAAAAGCCACGTACGACTCATGGGATCTCAACACACCCTTGGGTCTTCCCGTGGTACCGGAGGTATAGAGCAAGACCCAGGTATCCGAGGGACCGACCTCCACCTGTGGCTCCTCGCTTCCGTCTCCTTGCAGCAGTTGTTCATAAGCACGATAACCGTCTTTGTTCTCTCCCACGCAAAAATACATCTCGTGCCCGATGGAGCCCAGTTGGTCCTTTATGCCATCGATGGTCCGGCAAAACTCATCATGTACGATAAACGCCTTGCTCTCGGCATGTCCTGCTATGTAGGCGATTTCAGGTCCCACCAGGCGAAAATTGATGGGATTTACCACGAACCCGCATTTTGCCGCGGCCAGGTATATCTCCACGAACTCGATGCAGTTTTCCAAAAGGACCGAGATCTTGTCCCCTTTTTTCAAGCCTGCTTTCATCAGGCCATGTGCCAGTTGATTGACCCTTTGGTTGGTCTGCGAAAAAGAGTATTTTCGTGTTGCATCCATCAAACAGACCCTGTCGGGGTACTTGCCGGCATTGACTTTGAGCATGTGTCCCAGGTTCAACCAATTGGCCATGGCGGCCCTCCTGTTTTCATCTGGTTCTTTCAATCCTGCACCGAGCGTCAACCACAACGGTCCGGCCCCCGTCAGGGTAGGCCAACACCGGGTTGAGATCCAACTCTGAGATCTGAGGATTGTCAGCCAGAAGTATAGAAACCCTTACAAGCATGTCCACCAATGCGGCCTTGTCCACTCCCTGCTGTCCCCTGACACCGTCGAGCAGAGCAGATGAGCGGATATCGCCCAGCATTTGCTCCGCCTCGGGATTGCTGACGGGAGCCATCTTGAATACCACGTCCTTGAAGACCTCGGCGTGAACCCCACCGAGACCGAACATCAACATCCTGGCACTACCCATGGCCCTGGCTCCGCCTATGATGACCTCCAGGCCCTTTGCCAATTGGGACTGGATGACATAAGCGAGGTCGCCTATCGTCGAAAGCCTGCCGGTCATTTCGTCAAAAGCTGTTTTCAGCGCGGCCTCATCAGCGATATCCAACACTACGGCGCCAGAGTCGGTCTTATGAACCAACTCGGGAGAGTCGCCTTTTAGCACGACAGGGTATCCCAGTTGTCCAGCCGCTTTTTTCACCTGGTCCCAGTCAGAACAATATCGCTGCTCCACGAGGGCTATGCCGTACATTTTCAACAGATCGTAGACATCCTTCGACCCCACGAATCCATCCTTGTTGGTGGTTGCAGACTCGAGGAGCTTTTGCGCTGATGCGGAATCGACCCCCAGGTCGGCGACAGGCGCCTTTGGCCTGTCCCGTAACAGCCTGAACCGGTTCATGTTGGCAAGCACCCTTGCGGCGACTTCCGGAAAATAATAAACCGGCACCCCTGCTGCGCGCACCCGCTCTATGGTCTGGCGCCATTCGGGTTTTTCGTCTGGGTTCGTCAT
>CAYSLH010000206.1:0-9431 GCA_964431605.1 uncultured Myxococcales bacterium | reverse complement strand
TTTTTAACATGTTGTTTTAATTGAACTTTGACTCCTGAACCGTCAAAGTCGGGAGAGACGTGTTACGGAAGTGGTCGGAGTTGAACTCGAGAATGGTTATATCGTTTTCGGTGAATATCTTTTCTTATCGTAATTACGGTTTCCGGTGGCAATAGCGGAGGGGCCACACCCGATCCCATCCCGAACTCGGAAGTTAAGCCCTCCTGCGCCGATGGTACTGCATGGGTGACTATGTGGGAGAGTAGGTCGTCGCCGGAGCTTTTTTTATCCCGTCGAAGGCCGTTCCAAATGGAGCGGCCTTTCGACGTTTAAGCCTGATTTTTCTATTCACTTGCAACTCACTTGCGATCTGTGTGTCGATGTGTTTTCTTCTCCCCATGAAAAGTTTTTTTTCCAGGTTTGCCGCTGAAGGGAGGCTGATAGCGTCCCCCCTTGCAGAATCATGGAGAGCAGTGGGATATGTTGGTGCAACATTGGGGCTCCTCCTTGTTTATCTGCATCAAGGTAGTTCGACCTTTTTCATAGGGAGTATTTCACATTGGTTCACGCCTGGTGCGAGGCCTTTGGAGCTTCAATGGTGGGCTACCATATATCAGCATATAGCTGCTTTCGTTCTTTTTTTGATCATTCCATTGATTTATCTGAAGGGGATTAGGAAGCAGAAATTTTCTGAATTAGGGCTTGGATTTGGTGACTGGAGATTTGGATTCAAAATCGTAGCACCTGTGGGGATATTATTAGTTGCTATTCCTGGTGCCATATCAGCTTCGTTCATGCCGGATTTCATAGCTGAATATCCCTTGGCAAAACTTGCATGGAGTAGCCCTGGAAATTTTATCGTTTATGAACTGGTTTATGGACTGTTGTATTATACGGCTTACGAGGCTTTTTTCAGAGGCATGCTTCAGTTTGTTCTCAAGGAGCGCATTGGTATCCTTGGGGCGATTTTGGTGCAAACATCCATTACAACCTTGTTACACATTGGAAAACCCCAGGGAGAAATCTGGTCTGCTCTTTTTGCTGGTCTGATTTTTGGTACCCTTGCCTTTCGTTTGAAATCGGTCTGGCCTCTTTGGATTATACATTTCAGTCTTGGTTTTTTTACGGATCTATTTTGTTCAGTCAGAGGAGGATGACGTGGGAGTATTGGTGACAGGGGCAAATGGATTCATTGGTTCGAACTTGGTGCGTAAATTGTTGGACGAAGGCAACAAGGTCAGATGCTTGGTGCATAAATCTGATCATAGGTTAAAGAATCTTCCCGTGGAAATCGTTTGGGGTTCGATGCTGGACGATTCTGTCATAAAAAATGCTACTGATGGTGTCGATTTGGTTTATCACTTAGCCGGCCGTGCCACAGACTGGGGAAGCAGAGGAACGTTTTTCCGAAGCAACGTGGATGGGACGAGAAAAGTCGCAAGATTTTGTGTTGAAAATGGGGTCAAAAGACTTGTATTTTCATCATCCCTCGCTGTACATCGATTTTCAGGCCATGTGGATTCTGATGAGGAAACTCCTGCAGACCAAAGAAAATATGCTTACGGCGCTTCGAAAGTTGGGGCGGAAAAAATCGTCGATTACATTGGAAGATCGACTAGTCTAGAGACGGTAATCGTTAGACCTGGTGTGGTGGTCTGGGGCCCGGAAGATACCACGGCTTTTGTGCACATGGCCCCCTTGCTGGAACATGGTAGGTGGGGCCATGTATCAGGAGGAAGAACACTTCTTTGTTATTCCTATATAGATAATCTTGTCTCCGGGCTCATCCTGGCCGGTTTCAGTGAAAAAGCTCGAGGAAACACTTTTATCATAACCGATGATATCAAGTTGACTTGGAAAGATCTCATAGCTGCCACGATTAGTGCCTTTGGAGCAAGGGAGCGAACTTTTTCTTTTCCCGGCATTATCGCAAGGCCGGTAGGGGTAGGAATGGAAATGTTATGGCGATTCTTTGGAGCAAAGAACCCTCCTCCCGTAACTGATTATCGCACTGCACTGGTCTCTAAGGATTTCCATTTTTCTTGTAAAAAGGCGAAGAAGCTTCTCGGATATGAGCCCATGGTGGATTTCGAACAGGGTTTGACCGCAACGATTGATTGGTGGCGAAAAAATCGGGCCGATGGAAAATGAATCTGAAATATCTCCCTCAAGATCCCATCCTGGTAACAGGCGCGAATGGCTTCATTGGCAGTGCTCTTTGTCGCAGACTCGTGTCAAACGGATGCAAGGTTAGGGCGTTTATTCTACAAGGCACGGATGCTGGTGAGTTGACTCACATGAATGTGGAATTGGTAAGAGGTGATATTTGTAAACCGCACACCCTTACCAGGGCTTTTGAAAACATAAAAACCGTGTTTCACCTTGCGGCATTGGCTGTAGACTGGGCACCGTGGGACCGGTTCATGAAAATCAACTCAGGAGGTACATGGAATGTTTTGGAGGCTGCAAGGGACGCTGGAGTAGATCGGTTTGTTTTGATGAGCAGCCTGGTGGTTCATCCGTTTACCGGGCATGTGAATTCTGATGAAACCACACCGGTGGGAAACACGACAAATGGCTATTGCATGTCAAAGATCGTGGCTGAATCGATGACCCGCTTGGCCCAGGGCAGGGGATGGTTCGATACTACAATTATCAGACCCGGTGCTGTTATTTTCGGTCCAGGTGATACCACAGCATTTGTGCATTTGGCCCCGGCCCTGAAAAAAGGATTCATGCCATTGGTGGGTGGTGGCGATAGCCTCATGTGTTATTCATATGTCGGGAATCTTACTAGCGGTATGATTCTCGCTGCCGCAAACCGAGATGCTGCGGGACAAACATACAATATCAACGATGACGCCATGATTTCATGGAGGGATTTTCTTTTTGAAACGAGCAGGATATTGGGAGTGAGGACTAAGTTCATCTCCATTCCGACACCCCTTGCCAATGGTGCAGCATGGACCGTGGAGAAGATTTGGAAAACAGCGGGGATTAAATCAACTCCATTGCTTCATCGTTACCGTGTTGGCTTGGTGGCCAGGGATTTCCATTTTTCATGCAACAAGGCAAAAACACAGTTAGGTTATATACCAGTGGTGGGACTACGGGATGGACTGGAGAGGATGGTCGGTTGGTATCGTAAGTGGATGATTTCCCATGGTGGGAGCCAAGATTCGTGAAAGCGCTGGTTACAGGAGCCAACGGTTTTCTGGGTTCTCATCTGGTGGACGAACTTCTGGATGACGGCAAGTGGGATATTCGCGTGCTTGTTCGTCCAAATTCCGATCTTCGTTGGCTTCAGGGTAAACCACTGGAAAAGGTTTATGGGGATGTGACATTTGAAGCCGATGAACTCAACAGTGCGGTGCGGGGAGCGGACGTGGTGTTTCATGTGGCTGGATTGACCAAGGCCTTGAGTAAAAAGGATTACTGGGAGGTCAATGCCGGCGGAACGGAGAATCTTCTGAAAGCCTGTTTGGCGGTTGGCGATCCGTCCATGAAGTTCGTTTTCGTCTCGAGCGCCGGGGCGCAGGGTCCGGCAGGCCGTCATTCACTATGCAGCGAGCGAGACACACCAAAACCTGTTACTGAATACGGGCGAAGCAAGCTTGCCGCAGAGACTATTGTCCAAAAGTATAAAGACCGGATTGATTGTAGGATCCTGAGGCCGGGGGGTATCTATGGTCCAAGAGACATGGAATTATTGCCTGCCTTCAGGATTCTCCAGTCAGGGATTATGATCAGGCTGGGGATGAGAGAGAGAATGATAAGCATGGCTCATGCGAGGGATATAACACGTGCTGTGTTGGCTGCGGCATGCTCTGATGTTGATTCGGGTGAAGTTTTTTTAGTGGGTGGTGAGAATGCTTCTCAATCCCAGTTGCTCGAAAACATGGCATTGGCTGTGGATGTAAAACCAATTTTAAATATTGCACTTCCAAGCCCGTTGGTGGTTTTTGCAGCAGGCTTGAGTTCGTTGATGGGCGCCATTTTCAAGAGACCCAGGATTTTTTCTCTGGGCACCTGCTCGAGAATATTAGCGTTTAGTTGGGCTCTGGATCTCAGCAAGGCGCAAACGCAATTGAACTACAAACCCCACTGGGATCTTAGAGCCGGTCTGGCTCAAACCGCACAGTGGTACCGTTCCGTGGGGTTATTGTAAATTTGCTGTTCTTGGTCTCATGAATGCAATCAAGATGATCCCTCCCGCCATGAAACACCATATTGCAAGCAGGAAACAAGTCTGAGCGCGGCCAAGCAGGGGAATCATGATCAATCCTGTAAATAATACAGAAATACTGGCTCCTGCATGGTCCCATGCATCCAGCCGACCACCGATAGGCCCCGGCTTAGGTGAGAATCTCAAGACCAATCGGGCGGCAAGAGGAAAAGAAGTTCCTGTAAATGCTCCTGTTAAAAAAACCAACAACAAAATCCATGCTTGTGCAAGGTGCAGGGGAAGTCGACGAAGAATTTGTGACGACAGCGCGTAAGGCAGCAGCAAGCTCAAAAGGGCAAAAGACCACAGTGCCAGCGTAAAGGCCATGGCAGTTGCCCGGCGTTTTTTGAGTATTTTTTGAGTTATGGTTCCTGCCGCTACGAGACCAGCCATAAACGCAGCAACGATGAGCCCCAACTCCTGATATAGGCTGCCAACAAGTGATTGGTAGGCATAGCTAAGAACCAGTTCGAGTGCCATACCAGTGGCACCCACTACTGCGATGGAAATGCTGGAAGCGAGCAGTAGCTGCTTCTCAGGTGCTCGAGAAAAACGCAGGGATATGCTCAATCCCGCCAAGGATAATATGCTTGATGAAAACACGAACCAAAACCACCAGGGAAGTTTTATCATGGTTTTGATGATGTTGCCTGTCGGATCCTTGGTCATGTTACTCCATGCCACAATGCTTTGCAGATAGGTTACCGGGCGATTGTCAGTGTTGAGAGCTTTAGTGCCCATGGCCTGGAGGCGTTTCGAAAGATCGTGTATCAAATCAGGTTGAACCAGCATTTGAAGTTGTTGTGGAAAGAAATGAGGATCCGACACATGGTTTAGAGCCATGCGTTCTTCCATTGATGAAGGATCATCGAGCAATTGGTGATTGGAATCGCTCGCAAATAGAAACGTCTCCTGGCCTGGTATGACCAGTACGTTTTTGAAGACTGAAGACATGGTAAGCTGGATGGTGCGAAGTCTGTCTCCTGTGTCCATTCCCTGGAGGTTTACTACAGACGAGATCCTGGTGCCAAAAACACCGCCTTTTTTCAGGTGGGCCCGCACAATGCTAAAGAACTCCCTGGTGTAAAAGCGATTTAAAGATGCGGTCGTAGGATCCGGAGAATCTGAAAAGATCAGGTCCCATTTTTCATTGCTTTGGTTCAGGAATCTTCGTCCATCTGTTATGTGCAGGTGGAGCTTTGCATCTCCGAGGGCTCTTTTGTTTTCAGCAGGCAGAAACTGGCTGACCAGATTGATTACTCCCGGATCTAGTTGCACCATGTCCAGTCGTCTAATGGGGTGATATAAGGCAGCCAATGCAAATTCTCCAAAGGTTGGTCCCAGGCGTAGCACATCCCTTGGGTTAGAGTGCTGGAGTAGTACCATGTGCGCCCTGGGTCTTGCTATGTATGGATCTGGAAAACTTGCAGTGACTTTCCCCTGCTCGAACAAGTTATATTGCCCCCCTGACGATGAGAGGTCCAGATGCTGGTATGGAGTATCGGACCACGCAATGCGCCGTGCGCCCGTGCCCATACGTTCAAAACGCCAACCGGTAGAGATATCATCAATTTTTGACATTATTCCTGTGGCGACTAGAAGCAACAGAAGAGCTGTAGCTACAGCTGATGTCCTTGAGATGAATTTTTGTCTTCCCAAAGTGGACAATGAGAGTCCTCCAACAAGCCCAATACTCAATATTGTCAGGGATGCAAGAGTACTCGTAAATCCTGGCAGGACTACTGAAACGAGCAGTCCTCCTGCAATTGCACCAATGGACTCTAAAACGTAAACTCGTCCGACAGAAAGCATCTTGGTGTCTTTTTCCGAAGCTACCTTGCAGGCCAAGGGAAAAGTGAAGCCCATGAAAAAAGCTATGGGCGTGATGAAACAAAGACCTGTAAGAAGCAAGGCGCCGGCCGAGGGGAGCTGCCCTGTCGTCGAGTGATAGCCGATTTCACCTGTGAATCTGAGGAGTATGATCAGGAGAGGGAAAATCAAAGAAGCTGCTATCGCTGTTATTGCAAACCAGTTCCAGGGTCTAGACGCGACGTGTATTGTTTTTCCTGCTGTTGCCGATCCAGCACTGACACCAGCCAGCCAACAGGAAAATACTACAGCAATACTCAGCTCGTCGCCTGAAAACATGGTGAGAAATTCCCTGACGATATGTACCTGAGCGCCTGCTGCAAGGCAACCCAACCCGATAACAACTGCCGCCAGTCCACCAATGGACCACAAGGTATGTTTTTTGTGCTTTTCAGGAATCAGGTCGGGCACTATAGTACCCCCTTTTCCCATATTCTAATCGTTGAGAACCTTTTGTACCAACGAGTAAAAGTCCCTGATGGCTTGAGGCACCTTGGACGGATCTCCTCCTCCTCCTTGTGCGAAATCAGGCCTGCCACCACCACGTCCTCCAGTGGTTTCAAGGAAGGACTTGAGGAGGTCTCCAGCTTTGACTTTATTCGTTATGTCTTTGGAGACAGAGCAAACGGTGGAGAGTTTACCGTTTTCTTCAGCCGCCACGAGTACGATGCCCCCACCCAGCTTATCTCTTAGTTGATCCACGAAGTCTCTCAAGGACGAAAGCCTGATCCCCTCCACTTGTGCTGCCAGGACCATGACGCCGGCGATTTTACGGGCCTGGGAGGTGAGTTCATTGCCTCCCCCGGAAGCAGCCAGCTTCTGTTTGAGTTGTTCGATTTCTCGATTTGCCTGTCGATATGCCTCTTGAAGGGACTCCAACCGCTGGAGTAACTCGGATGGTTTCGTATTGAGATATCTTGCCGCAGATAGCAGTTGGGTGTCCATGGTTTGAAAATACTTCAATGCGCCTGGTCCGGTGAGGGCCTCGATTCTTCGTATTCCTGCCTGGACCGCTCCCTCCGAGATGATCTTGAATACACCGATATCACCTGTACGCTCAGCGTGCGTACCACCACACAACTCGAGGCTCTTGTCTCCCATCTTCACCATGCGCACCCTGTCTGAGTATTTTTCTCCGAACAACATGGTGGCACCTTGCTCCCTGGCATGTTCCAGATCGGTCTCCTCTGTTTGTATCTCGTAGTTTGCACGGATCATTTCATTGACCAGGCGCTCTGTCTCCTCGATTTGGTCCTGGCTCATGGGAGAGAAGTGCGAAAAATCAAACCTCAACCTATCAGGGGCAACCAAAGAACCTTTTTGGTTTACGTGCTCTCCCAAAACCTTTCGCAAGGCAGCCTGTAGTAAATGGGTGGCGGAGTGGTTCAACCGAATGTTTCGCCTGCGCTGGGAATCCACTCGCTGAAGAACTTGGTCTCCCACCGAGATGGTTCCACTTTGGAGCTTGCCCATTAGCACAGTAAGGCCTGAGACTGGTTTGATGGTGGATGTGACTTCTACCAAAAGTCCTTCGTCAGAGATGATATCTCCCGTATCACCTGTCTGGCCCCCTGATTCTCCATAGAAAGGAGTGGGGGAGATCACAAGTTGTACCTCACACGGAGACTCTTTAGAGTCCTTTTGTCGCAGTCCACTGGAATCAGGTACCAAAATGGCCTTTATAGTTCCAGTCTCTTCGGTCTTTTCGTAACCACAGAAAGATACTGGTCCAACTTTGCTTGCCAAGTTTTTATAAGTATCATCAATGCCCGACAAACCCAATGAACCAGCCGATATCTCCTGGTGTTTCTTCCAGCTATGTTCATAAGCATCCTGATCGATTTCCATTCCATGTTCACGAGCGATTACTGCAGTCAGGTCGGTTGGGAACCCATCCCTCGTTTTGAGGTCGAACACGAGTTTTCCAGGTAAGATCGTCTTGCCGTTTTCCTCGAGTTTTTCCATTTCTCGTTCAAGTAACCTAAGGCCGTTGGCCAGGGTCTTTCTGAAGGTCTCTTCTTCTTGCCTGGTGGCTTTTTCGATGAGTTGTGCATTGGATTTCAACTCGGGATATGTCTCTGACATTGTCCTAACTACTTCCATGCAAATTTCGTGGAAGAATAACTCTTCTATATCCAGCTTGGCCCCATGACGAATGGCTCGTCTCATGATTCTGCGCAGTACGTAACCTCGTCCTTCATTGGAAGGCAGAACTCCATCCGCCATGAGAAAAGCCGTGGCCCTTGCGTGATCTGCCACAACCCTCATGCTGGTATCCGTTTTATCGGAAGCGCCATAAGACATGTTTGCGATGGACCCAATTTTGTCCAGCAGCGGAGTGAAAAGATCTGTGTCATAGTTGGATGCGCCTCCTTGAACGATTACGGCGAGTCGTTCAAGCCCCATCCCGGTATCGATGGATGGAGCAGGCAAAGATGTGAGCTTTCCCGATTTGGACCTGTCGAATTGCATGAACACCAGGTTCCAGACTTCGAGATATCTGTCACATTCGCATTCCACACCCTTGCAACCTCCAGGCTCGTTGCATGACACTTTTTCGCCCTGGTCATAGTGGATTTCAGAGCATGGGCCGCAGGGGCCTGTCTCACCCATGGCCCAGAAATTATCTTTTTTGCCAAGGCGAAGAATCCGCTCTTTGGGTAAGCCGATTTCCTTCTCCCAAATCGCCGCAGCTTCGTCGTCAGCAGGCAGATCTTCTCCCGGATCACCCGCAAAAACAGTCACCCAAAGTTTATCTGGTTCAAGACCGATTCTGTTAACGAGAAAATCCCACCCAAACCTTATGGCATCGCGTTTGAAGTAGTCCCCGAATGAGAAGTTCCCCAACATTTCAAAGAAAGTGTGGTGTCTTGCAGTATATCCCACGTTTTCCAGGTCGTTGTGTTTGCCACCGGCTCGGACACATTTTTGACTGGAAGCAGCCCGTTTGAAATCCTTTTTTTCCTTACCGGTAAATACATCCTTGAACTGAACCATGCCTGCATTGGTAAACAAGAGGGTGGGATCATTCGGTGGGACCAAGGGGTAACTGTTCACAACTTTGTGTTTGTTTTCATTGAAATATTGCAAGAATTCTTTTCGGATTTCATCGGCCGTCAGTTTTTTCATATTTTTTCACTCCACGGTATCCAAACACCAGGACGCCTTGTTTATCGGGCGCAAGCTAGCATTTTGCAAGTTCACCTGCAACAACAAAGCATTGATGTGGATTTAATGATTTACGTGAATATACTTGATGGATATCATGTCTAATAATGGTCTGTCTTTTTTACGCATTATTTTGTGGATGGTGAGGTCAAAAAAATGAAAAGGATTTCAGTAGTTGGTATACTTGCCG
>CAYSLH010000205.1:0-9459 GCA_964431605.1 uncultured Myxococcales bacterium | reverse complement strand
ATCAATATCTCGTACTTCCTGGAGGGGTTGGCCTATTTTGGGATACTGACCATACTGGGTAAATACCTCTCTGAAGACGTTGGATTGTCCGACCTGCATGCAGGTTGGGTATACAGCCTGTTCACCGGCGGTATTACACTAGCTATGCTTGTGCTAGGGGGGGTCTCGGATCGCATAGGAGTTAGAAAGGCGCTTTTGGTCTCACTTGTTCTCATGGTCTCTGGAAGGTTTTTCCTTGCTGCTTCAGGTACGTTCTTCCAATACCACCAGGGGGCTGGATCCGCCATGTTCTGGTCCGTGCTCTTGGGACTGTTCATCATTGTAGTTGGATATGGAATGTACCAGCCTGCAGCTTACGCTGGAGTCAAAGCCTATACAAACAAAAAGACCGCTGCCATGGGTTTTGCAATGATCTATGCGCTCATGAACCTGGGAGCTTTCTTTTCCGGAATTTTCTCCCCCCCCATCAGGCAAAGCTACAAAATGGTGGGAGTCTACTGGTTTTATGTAATCATCACAGCACTGGCCTTTTTATCCGTTGCTCTCATTCTCACCAAGAAGACTGTCAGAAACGCTCTGAAGCGTATCGCCAGGGAAGACGATGAAAACTCTGAAAATGGGGAAAATAAATCAGAACAAGCAGATTCAGAGAGTAATCGCAAAGAGCACACCAATAGTAAAAAATCCATGTTCGAATTGCCGTTGGTGATCCTGCTATTGGCCGTTGTGGGCTCGACCGCAGCCCTGATTATGCTGAAAATCAACGCACCGGTCCATCCCCTGGAACAAGCCAGCAACCAAGCCAGCGTCATCTATGCAAAATGGAGCATGTCATTACAAAATGTCACGCCCCAGGCTCCATCGGAGGTTTTAGATCCATGGATACCACATGGGACTATGCTACGACGATGGATTAGCCAAGCCGACGAGGAGCAAGCCCAAAAGCTCCAGGCTCTTCCATCGGAGATAAACAAAAAATTGAACGAGCTGAAGGATAAATTTTCACCTGAAAAAATCGAACTGCCAGAAGGTAGCAAGCCCTTGGTGGACGGCATGTCGTTGTCCATGGCAAGGGCTGTCATCGACTCGCATATAAAATTTGCCCCTGGAGGAAAAGACATTATCTCGGGCAGAACCCTGTTTATTTTATCCCCTGCCGTAGCTGATTCCTTGCGACAAAAACTGCGCTCACATGCCGTGCGAACCATGGCCTCAGCATATGCCCTATTGTCACCAGTGGACGACAAGGTCATAGAAGAAATTCGCCTAAGGCTCAAACGAATAGATGAGGACATAATCCCTGTCAGTGATGTACAACTACAGGGTATTGCAGCCATGGTAAAGATGCCCGCCAAACAAATGCTCATGGCATTGGGCGAAAAAGATCATGAATTGGCAAAAGATATTTCTAAGCTTGCGCAAAACAATGAAGGGCTGAAAGCACTGGCTGCTGACCTGAATTCCGATTTTGACGCCATACAGTCCATGGTCAAAGCCTGGATTGAACCCCCTTCCGAACTCGGGAACAAGGCTATAAGCTATAAACTGCTCTTCGATGCTCTAGCATACAAAGATCTTGCGGACTCACTCGTCCATGTAGAGAAAGAAAAAATTCAACCAAGTGCCATTACGGCTACGAAACTGGCTGCCATCGCAAGCAAGTACGACGCCGACCTGTTCAAACAGGCTGCAGACTTTTTACCTTCGGCCATAAAGGCTTCAGCTTCAACTGTCATGACCAACTGGTTCGTAAGATACGGAATCCTGATACTGGCAGGATTCATAGCGCTGGTTCTTTTAGTAATGCGAATGCTCAAACTTCGCCCGGACCACCCATTTCACAACAGCCGGTTTACTTTCTTCATATTTATTCTCATACCGGTACAGACCCTTTTTGCTCACAACTGGCTAACCCTTCCCTACTACATCAACAGGGCTTTTGGCGGAACCACTGTGGGAGAAAATTTCGAGTTCTTCTCGAACATCAATCCCATCCTGATATTCTTTCTCACGCCACTGGTGGCGGCACTGACATCAAGGGCCAAGGTATACCCCATGATGATATGGGGAACGCTGGTCATGGCCATACCGACTTTCCTGCTGGCCTTGCCTCCAAACCCGACCATGCTCATCACCTACATCCTCCTCATGTCCGTGGGAGAGGCCATGTGGCAGCCGCGATTCTTGCAATTGATCGCGGAGATAGCTCCCGAGGGTCAAACCGGTGCCTACATGGGTATAGGCCAGCTGCCGTGGTTTTTGACTAAAGTTGTCACAGGTATCTACAGCGGTTGGTTTTTGGCTCAGTACTGCCCCCTCATCGGCCCTCAGAACACCCAGGTGATGTGGTTGATCTATGGACTGATCGCTGTATCAAGCCCCATTGGCCTATGGCTGGCAAAAGGATGGGTCGGCTCCCGCATCGAAGAAAAACATACATAATCAGGACCACCTTCTTATCTGGATCCAGACAGCGAAGACAGTGATCCACAATAACCAGTTTATATAGGGGTAGCTACTGTTATCGGTATTTGAGCAACCACCAACGATTCGTTCAGATCCAGGTGAATCACACCCACTCACGTCCACCTTACAGTCTACACATGACAAGGTTCCGCCACCAAACCCCTGGTTTAAACAACTCCAGTCACCAAGATCATCACCGTCACACTCCTCTCCAGCTTCACGAATACCATTACCACAAGTATGCGTCACATCGTTGTTGCAATCGGTGGCGTCTAAACGGCAGGAACCCGCCAGACAGGCAAGTGCCCCATTGACATACCCAAGAGACTGGCAGCTTTCACCACCAAGGTCGGCTCCATCACACTGCTCTCCAATCTCTTTTTTCCCATTTCCACAGACCGCCTGTCCAGCATTTGAACACGAACCCGTATCGAACCTGCATGTGGAAGGACTGCAAGCCAACTCACCATCCTGGTATCCAAGACTCTGGCAACTTGCGCCATCCAAGTCACTGCCGTCACATTGTTCCCCTTCCTCCTTCAGCCCGTTTCCACATTCAGGCGAATTGTTGGAACAACTGCTATTGTCAAAAATACAAGTATCGCTACATTCAAGGTCCCCAGCATCATAACCCTGGCTTTCACATGAAGCGCCACCAAGATCTGGCCCATCGCATTCCTCGCCGTCGTCTATGCGGTCGTTGCCACACATGTTACAGTTTGAAGTATCTATTCTAGAACACTGTTCCACACAGAGAAGTCGTCCCCCTACGAATCCTTCAGTCATGCAACTAAGTCCACCAAAATCGTCCTGATCGCATATTTCAGACTCCTCCAGTAAACCATTTCCGCAAGGTGTGCTAGCGCCATCATAAGGTTTGGATGCCGGATAATCAGGATCCGCATCGCCATTCCGCCAGGTTCCATTTGGGTCTCCCAGTTCCTCTCCATTGGTGAACTGATCTTCATCAGCATCCAGATCATACAGACTCGACCAATCGACACTACCTGACGTGAGTGAATTTTTAACCTGGTTTCCAAAACAATTCATGGGAGTTCCACCTGCACCCAAATGACATAATGCACACCCGAAAGACGCACCATTGGGAACGGAAGAACCCATCCCCTCATGGGCTTGTGTTGCAATTTCCCAGAAGGTCATGGCCAGAAATGCCAAACATGCTATACTATATTTCATGGCAGCTTCACCTCCTTGACTACAATAGAGCATGAATCTTTTAGAAAAATGCAGATTCACCAATCCTCAAAAAAACTTACAAAAAGTGTACCATCTGAAAAAACTGGCTCTTCAGATAATATGCCAATAAATCAATACGTTAAAATCTACGAAATATCCCCCTGGATAATGCTTGAAGCAAATAGTTCCAGGTTTAACCACGCAAGTGAAGCTATTTGGTTTCAGGTAAGTTACCTACCTGCCAAAGCTTTATAGATCCCTTGTGAACTATTTTTCCTTCACAAACTTCATGAAATAATTGTATGGACCCACATCACCGACAAAGACATTACGTAGACCGTGTACAGAAACGATTTTGTCTAACTCGTCTTCTGACAGCCTGTGCTGGAACGATGGGCCAGGACCACTGTCTATTTTCTTGAATTCCACCACCATTAAGAAACCTTGAGGTTTCAAAACACGGACGACTTCTTCAATGGATGTAGTACGCTCGGACTCAGAAAGGTCATGAATAACCGTAGCCATCAGGCAGGAATCAACCGATCCGGTGTTCAATGGAAGTACTTTTGTGATATCAGCAACCATAGCAGTTATACACTGTATGTTTTGCTCCAGTATTCTTTTGTTTAGCTCCTCAATACCTTCTCGCCACAGGTCAAAAGCATGGATTTTACCCTCGCCCTTGATTCGTTTTGCCAACTCCAAACTGTAGTTTCCCACTCCACAAGCCAAATCTGCATGGATTTTATTTTTCTCCAGGTCGAAAATCGAAAACAACCTATCCTTGTCTATTAGGTCGAAACTGCTCTTTCCGGCTGCTACTGGATGCCTATTCATTTAATTGCTTTCCTTTCAAAGTTTAAATAAAAAAAACAGGTAGCATCAAAAAGCTACCTGTTTCCAGTGGAGCTGAACGGGATCGAACCGTCGACCTCTTGAATGCCATTCAAGCGCTCTCCCAGCTGAGCTACAGCCCCACGAGGGATTACATTTGATAAACCTGAAATCGATCAACTCGATTTCAGCTTACCCGACAAACCAAAGAGCCTCGATGAAATCTCCACCGAGTGAGGGCGGTTTTTAGCACCGCAAGCGCCTCATGTCAACCGTATTCTGGCCTGTGTAGCCCGAATAGTCCGTGCAGTTACCAAGACCGTATTGAATTGTATAATGCAAAACCATTATCTGTGCTCGTTGATAAAACTCAGGCTTCCAGATAAGTATAGGCTTCCAGACCATTTTCGAACCTAATCAGCAGTTCTTTGACTTCCTTTGCCTCGATGAATCCTTTAGAGATGGCATTCTCTGCAACAATTCTCAAACGATCTTCCAACTCGACCTTGTCATATTGCAAATAGTCCAGGACCTCGGCAACCGAATCTCCCCATAACACATTTTCGAATATTGGTCCTCTTTCTCCCATGGACACATGAACCGTATTGGTATCACCGAACAAGTTATGCAAATCCCCCAATACCTCCTGATAAGCACCTACCAAGAAGACAGCAAGGAAATATGGATCTTGCCCTGGTTCGTGCAAAAGGATGGTATCGCTGACATCATGTAGGGCAATGAAATTGTCAATCTTGCCATCTGAGTCACAAGTCAGGTCAGCCAAGGTGGCAGGTCTCGTGGGACGGGTTTTCAACCTGTGGATTGGCATGATGGGAAAGAGTTGTTTGATTGCCCAATGGTCAGGCACAGATTGAAACACTGAAAAATTTCCAAAGTATGTGTCCGAGACATCTTTCTCCAACCTGTCCAATTCCATTGGGACATAGTCCAGCTGTCGAGTTACTCTACGAATCTTTTGCGCACACGCCCAGGCTATTTCTTCAGCATACGCTCGACCTACCAAATCAAGAGAACCATGGACATATAAGGATAATGCCTGCTGGCGATACTCAAGCAAATCATTGTAAGCTTCCTGATATTTTTTCCTGCTTATGGTTTGATAGGCTTCCCATAAAAGATGATGAATCTGGTGGTCCTGATCGTTTGGTTTTCTGGGCACGGAATCTGTAACACGGCTGTCGGCTCCCAAGACATCAAATATCAAAACCGCGTGATGTGCAGTTGCCGCCCTACCACTTTCAGAGATAATAGTGGGCGCTTGTATCTCGGCATCATGACACGCATCACCAATGGTAGCTATGATATCATTTGCATACTCTTGTAACGAGTAGTTCATGGATGAATGGAAATTGGTCCTTGATCCATCATAGTCCACTGCAAGCCCACCACCCACGTCGAAATAGTGCAGGTTCGCACCCATGGCTGAAATATCCACGAAGATTCTACACGATTCCCTTAGCGCGTTTTTCACGGACGCTATGTTCGTCAATTGTGATCCAAGATGAAAATGTAAAAGCTCCAGCTTGTCAAGCAAGCCATTGTTACGAAGCATTTGCACCGTATGTACCAGTTCTGCCGCGCTCAGACCAAACTTGCTTTTATCGCCGGTGGATTCAGACCATTTGCCGGACCCTTTGGATGCCAATCTTACACGGACACCAATGCTCGGTACCACACCGAGACGTTTCGCAACGTCCAGCATCCGAACCAGCCCATCAAACCTGTCCATTACCAGGATAATGTTCTTTCCTAGCTTACGGGCCAACAGGGCTGTTTCCAGGTAGTCATCGTCTTTGAATCCATTGCAAACAATCACCGATTCCGGATCCTGTACCATGGATATGGCGACATATAATTCAGGCTTTGACCCGGCCTCGAGTCCCACGTGATATTTCCGACCATGGGAGAGAATCTGCTCGATGACATGCCTATTCTGGTTAACTTTGATGGGCATTGCCAAACGGTAGTCACCTTCATAGTCATATTTCTGTTTACTGAGGGTAAAAGCCTCATGGATCTCATCCAACCTCGACTTGAGAATATCGTTGAAACGAACCATAACTGGTAACGAGATTCCCCTGTCCAGCAAACTCTCTACCAATTCTTTCAGATCCACGGACGAATCAGCGTCACCTTTGGTACGAATCTCCACGTGGCCCGACTCATTAATACCCACGTATGGACTACCCCATGCATCAACCAAGTAGTATTCTTTCGCATCATCGATGGTCCATCTATCCACTGTTGCCACCTCAAGATGCACATTATCCAGTCTACAGTCTGTCGTCAATGTAGATTGGAACAGGGATGCGCAGGAGTGCACAGGAGGGACGGAGGCATTGTATCACTTTGTTTTATCAGCCAAAAGTTCATTTTGTTCCCAAAGGCCTGAACGAGAAGTAAACTCGGAAAACAGGCTCCGTCCCTGATTTTTTCTGATTTTCTCTCAAAATTTGCGAGTTCCCTGCAACTCCTCGTATCTCCACAAGTACCAAGTGGCTATGGAGCGGAAAGGACGGAACTTGTTTCCATATTCAAAAAGCGCCTCTGAATCAGCAGGATCAAGCCCGGTCAGATGACCTATGGCACGTCTCAATCCCAGGTCACCTGTAGGCCACACATCCAGCCTCTTTAGATGAAAGATCAAAAACATCTGCGCCGACCATATACCAAAACCCTTGACCTCACGCAGGGCACCAAGCACCTCCTCGTCACTCATCCTTCCGAGACGCCCGAGTCTGAGTCGTCCATCCAGCACGTGTTGTGCAAGATCCTTCAGATAGCTAATCTTTTGTCTGGAAAGGCCACAAGCTCTCAGTGAATGCTGTTCCAAAAGTAAAAACTGTTCCGGATCCGGATAATGCCCATTTTGTCCAAGCAATCTGAGCCTTGCAGCAATTGTAGAGGCTGCTTTCATGGAAAGTTGTTGGTAAACTACAGATTGCACAAGAGCGTCATAGGCTCCCAATGCCCGTCCCAAAGTGGGTAGATAGGGCCCTACTTGCAACATGGTTTCAGCGAGGGCAGGTTCTGCACGCTTGACCAATTCCATACCCATGTCGTGCTCATGGTTCAAAACCACCCCTTCCAGATACAAAAGCTTGGCCTTCGTACCAGGCCCACCATAAGCGGAAAACCCACCCAGCCTACCATCTGCTCCCAGCACCCTGTGGCAAGGAACCACCAGGGGTAAGGGATTTTTAGCCATGGCACGTCCAACCGCTCTGGCTGCACCATCATGATGAGACATTCTAGCCAACTCGGAATAAGTCACCACCGAACCCGGATTCACTTTCCTCAACGCCTGGTATACGTCCCTGGCAAATGGGCTGACAGATAAAAAATCCACTGGTATGGTTCTTAGAGAGTCTGGGTTCCCGGCTAAATGGGCCCTGATTAGACGTTGAGCATGGTCCACAAAATCCGGCCTTTGGGCCGCATCGTTCACAACAACATTTTCGAAACCAGCCTCTGAGGTCAATCTATCCAAGGTGCTTTTGTCGTCTTTCTCAGCAAGGACAATGGTACATATACCCCTGCTCGTCCACATCATCCCACAGCGTCCCAATGCCGTTTCGAACAATTGGGCTGTCACTTTTGCCATCGAAGTCTCCCACGGTAGAATCAAGACTCCAGTATGAGACCCTCAACCAGGTTTCGATCTTTTTCGTCTCTCCATCTCACATCTATCCTCAATGCGAAAACGTCAAAATCCAGGTCCAGTCCTCCCATGCATACCAGGTCTTTTTCCGTGACCACCACTGCATCGGCACCGGATGAATCTACGAGGTGTTTGATCCTGGCCCACTGTGAAACCGATACCCTATGATGATCGCGCCATCCCACCTCCGAGACCACATCCAGGCCCAGGCTCCTGAGGCTGTAAGCAAAGCCGGCAGGGTTGGCGATGGCGCTCGCTGCAACAACCTTTTTGGGTAAAGGTGCTTTTGCCGTTTCGAAATCCACGGTCACCAGTTTTCCTGCATTCATGCTACAACGAACCGAAGGTACCGAAGAGGCTATACCGTGTCGTTGGTGTAAAGACTCGACACTTTCGTCCTGCGCGTAAGTGAAAATGACAAGGCCTGCCCTGACCACTGCGCCCGTAGGCTCGCGCATGGGTCCTGCCGGCAACAATCTCCCGTTTCCAAATCCACGCTGAGCGTGCACTGCCAACATATCCAGGTCCCTGTATAACGCACGATGTTGGAAAGCGTCATCGCAAAGAATCACGTCCGGATGCCAAGTATCCACAGCAAGACCGGCTGCATCAGCTCTGTCTTCACCCACCACAACACAAGCATACGGACATCGGATAGACATCAAAGTGGGCTCATCACCAGCAAGTCGAAAATCCGGTTTGGGCGAACCAGGCACATATACCACTCTGGTCCCCTTGCTCGAACGTCCATAACCTCGGGACACGATGGCGACCTTCTTGTTTGCATGGTCCAAGATCCCGGCCAATTCCATAACCAGGGGAGTCTTACCGTTGCCACCCACGGTCAAATTGCCAATGGAAATCACCCGACACCCAACCCGCATCGGATCCTTGCTTCGATCTGCCAAAGACAAGCCAACCTTGTACAAAGCCTCCAGGGGCTTGAGGCTAGTGCGCGCCAAGCTGGTGGCCAAGGATGGTCGTTTTTCGAACCAAAGCTTTTCCAGATCCACTAACCCCATCTCGACTCCTGTTGGGCGACCATCCGCTCCAATTCCGAAAACACCGACTCGGGTCTCAGCTGAACCATACAGTCCATGGTTCCCAAGTGGCAAGAGTTGGTTCCATGATTCGAACAGGGACTGCAAGGCTGATTCAGGTCCATGATGTGAACCCTGGGACCCATTGGAGCCCAACGTTCAGGCGACGTGGATCCGAACAGTACCAATGTTGGTACGCCCAACACCCCTGAGATATGTGCAGGTCCTGAGTCGGGACTC
>CAYSLH010000204.1:0-9465 GCA_964431605.1 uncultured Myxococcales bacterium | reverse complement strand
ACCGACCTGCTTGTCCAGGCCAAGTCGGGCAATCCCCGTATGTGTTCCTCTTGTCATGCTGACGCTGCAGTCGGATCAAGGGGCAAACAAGGCATTCTCAGCCTTTCTGCCGCAATACACGGTTGGCATGCCAATGTTCTGGTGGATGCGGGCGCCGATGCATGTGGAAACTGCCACCCGTCAAGCGCCAATGCCGCCACGCAATGCTTTCGCGGTCGTCACAAGAAAAAAGGGCTTGACTGTACAAACTGTCATGGTGTCTTGGAAGATCATGCAGCAGCCCTTCTCGCCTATGAAGTGACCAAAGGAAACGACGAAAAGGTCAAGCGACTTACCGCTCATTTGAAAACCAAGTCTTTCGACTCTTTCATGGATGCTCCACCGAGGCAACCATGGATAAACGAGCCTGACTGCATGACGTGTCATAAAGGATACAAGAAACCCCAAAAAACAAACGCATATGGTCTATGGACCAAAAGTGCCAACGGCCTTTTTCGAAATAGGATGGACAAGGCTGGGTTATCCTGCCCGGCCTGTCACAACAGCCCCCATGCTATTTTCCCTACCCTGAATCAGTATGGGCAAAATCGCGACAACCTGCCCATGTTGCAGTATCAGCAGATTGCAGCCACATTGGGGTCCAATGGTCGATGCAAAGTTTGTCATGTCGTTGACAAAAAACACCCAATTCATCATCCCAACATGTTCAAAGCAATGCAAAATCAACATATGCAACCTGAACCAACTGGTAGTCTTAAATAGTTTGATTTGGTCCCTGGATAGTACGATGAATTTCTCATCCGATGCCTTGGGCATTGTTGACATGAGAGACGCTTCAAACCTATACTTCTGTCAAAGATTCTGAAAGGTTGCTTGCTCGTTTCCAAACGATAAGGGAGAATTAAAGAATGGCATCTCCAGAGCCGGTTATCGGTATTGACCTGGGAACTTCATATTCTTGTGTCGCTGTAGTAGAAGACGGTGTTCCAACTGTTATCCCCAATGAGTGGGGTGAGAGAACACAGGCATCGGTGGTCTCATTTCTGGAAGATGGCAGAGTGCAGGTCGGAAACGACGCCAAGAGGCGTTTGCTTACCCATCCAAAACATACGATTTATTCCGCAAAACGTTTGATCGGTCGCTATGTATTCTCTCCTGAAGTCAAAAAGGCGAAAGCCATCATGCCATACGAGATCATCGAAGGTCCCAACCATTCGGTGCGTATCAATGTCCTTGGAAAAGAATACAGCCTCCCACAGATCTCAGCGCTGGTACTGAAGGAGATGAAGGAAGTCGCCGAGGCATACTTGGGTGAGGATGTTCACAAGGCAGTCGTCACCGTACCGGCTTATTTCAACGACAATCAAAGACAGGCCACACAGGATGCGGGTAGAATCGCCGGCCTCGAGGTCTTGAGGATCATCAACGAGCCCACAGCGGCTGCATTGGCCTACGGATTCGGTAGGCACCTGAATGAGCGAGTGGCAATTTACGACTTGGGTGGAGGTACTTTCGATATATCTATTCTTGAAATAGGTAATGATACCTTCGAGGTGTTATCCACAGCAGGAGACACTTACCTGGGTGGTGACGACATCGACATGAGGCTCATGGATTATTTCGCGGATCTGTTCATGCAGCAGACGGGTGTCAATCTTAGAAAGGATCCAGGTGCCTTACAGAGGCTTCGTGAAGTTTCCGAAGAGACAAAAAAGGCATTTAGTGTAAAGAAGAAAGTCCGGGTACATGTCCCGGAGGCTTACACTGACGAGTCGGGCAAGGTCTATGATTTTCAGACCGTCATCGATAACGATACCTTCGTTCAACTTACCATCGATTTGGTACAGAGGTCGTTCAAGGTTTGCGATGAAGCCCTTCAGTCTGCTGGAATGACCGTTGGTGATCTGGATGGTGTGATACTAGTGGGTGGCCCTACCAGGTTGCCTCTGATCAGGGATTCAGTACAACATTACTTTGGAAAAGAACCAACCCTGGGTATCGACCCTGATGAGGTTGTAGCACTGGGCGCAGCCATTCAGGCAGAAGCATTGATGGATGCCGATTCGACGGCGTTTTTACTTGACGTCACTCCTTTGACTCTCAGGTTGGGAACCGTTGGAGGTTATACAGAACAAATCATCGCAAAAAACACCCCAGTACCCATCGATCGAACCAGGACATTTACGACATCAAGGGATATGCAGGAAAGGGTAAAAATTAGAATACTCCAGGGTGAATCGAATCGTCAGGAGGAGAATGAACTTTTAGGTGAGTTCGAGTTTTCGGGGTTCAGGGTGGCTCTCAGAGGTGAAGTTCAGATCGAGGTGACCTTTGAAATCGATTCCAACGGTATCCTGAACGTATCTGCTCTGGATCCGGAATCTGGGCAGAGCGCATCAACCACTGTGAGTCTATCCAGTGGTCTGAGCGAAGACGAGATTCTTAGCGCCATGGACGATGTTCAGGGCATGGAATTGATGTAGTCGGTAGGTGAGCAGCCGGAGGTTATGAAAGTGGGTGTCGACAAGCAATTCGTAACCAAGGTTATTGCAGTTGCGAAGATCATCGACGAATTGGATTACTACAAGATTCTTTCCGTGCCAACAAATGCCACTTTGGGACAGATTCGACAGGCGTACCATAAGCAGTCCAGGATATTTCATCCGGATAGGTATTTTCACGTAAAGGATGAGACATTCAAAAAAAGCGTATACATGATTTCGAAAAGGGTCACGGAGGCTTATGTTACGTTACGGGACTCTGGAAAGCGAAGCTTCTACGACAAGCAACTCCAACAGAGCAAGGGAAAGAAACTGCGCTATGACGAGCAGTCGGAACATCAGAAGAAGCAGGAGAAAAAACAGCAAATAGGCAAGACGGAAAACGGTCGGAAGATGTACCAGCAGGGCATGAAAGAATTCAAGGCCAAGAAGTTTGCTGATGCCGAACGCTCTTTCAAAATGGCCATGGCATATGAGCCGGATAACGAGTTATTCAAAAAAATGGCGGATGAAGCTGGACGAAATATCAAAGTTGATTATCGGATAAAGTAAAATCGAACTTGTTGTAACTTTGTCATTGGAAGGGGTATCAAATGCCTGAGCCTCCAGTCCTCAACGCATTGATTCTGGATGTTTCTGACAATAGTCATGAGTTGAGGGAGTATGGTTTTCCTCAGCAGAGTATGGGGCCTGTGGATTTTGCATTTAACATGATGCAGGAGGGGAATTTTCTGTGTATTGGTTCAGGTGTGCTTGCTGGTAGTGTTTTGCCAGGGTCTAATCGATTGGTGGTCAGTGGTCACTCTCCTGTCTGGGATGGGTTTTATGTATCGACCATGGGTGGTGGGGCATTGATATGGGATGGAACGGGACTCAATTACCTTGCCCTGACATCAAAAGCCGACAAGCCTAGTGTGCTGATTTTGTCAGGCGCGAAAGGTCAGTACCCCAAGATCAGGATTGTTCCCGTGGACTTGGATGAAATCTGGGCTGATGACAGCCATGGACCTGGTGGATTATATGCGCTGCAAGAATATGTTTTCAAAAAACTTTGGGACGGAAAGGGTACGCCTCGGGTTTTGACCGTTGGGCCTTCGGCTCGTTACACGAATTTCGGTGCTATTGCTTCAGCCAAGACAAGAAAGGGTAAGCTTACCTCAATCGATTGCTGGGCAGGTAGGGGAGGGTTTGGATCCAAGCTGCTTCAGGACCACAACATTTGCGCCATAGTGTACGGGGGAGATTTCGAGGACGAGGATCTCGTGGATAGGGCTGAAGCCGATGGATATTTCGAGAAGAAGTTTTCCAAGAAGATGAAATTGGTGGATCTAGAGGTAACCACAAAATACCGTTATGACCCCAAGTGGAGTTCCGGCGGCACCTTTGGGGTCAATTATAGTAAATTGACCGATCTCATGCTTTCGTTCAACTATCGTTCCGTTGGTTGGCCTAGGGACGACAGGCATGCCTTGTGGGAAAAGCTCGTCCGAGATCATTACCTAAAGCAGTTCAATGAAGAGACCATCGCAAATAAAAAGTTTTCACAGTGTGGAGAGCCATGTCCGGCTGTTTGTAAAAAATATTGGGGTGAGTTCAAGAAAGATTATGAACCGTACCAGACCATGGGGCCATTGTTGGGTGTTTTCGATCAGCGGGTCGCAGAAAAGCTCAATCACAAGGCCGACGCTTTCGGATTCGACGGAATTCAAATTGGTGGACACCTGGCCTGGGCCATGGAGTGTATAGATGCGGGAATTCTGAATACCGATCAACTTGCCCTTCCCAAGGGTACACCTAAAAAACCAGTTTTTTCACCTGAGAACTTCGATCCCGTGGCTGATTCCGAGCACAATGGAAAACTAGCCTTGGCCCTGTTGGACAAATGCGTCGAAAAAGGTCACTTGATGTCCTTGGGTTTGCGGCAGGCAGCTCAAAAATCGGGTAAGGCAGCGGTGGATAGAGCCGTGTACCTTTCAAACGGGGAAAATGGATGGATGGTACCCAACCAGTACTGGGTACCGGGAATGTTTGCGCCACAGTCAATAATGGGAAAGTATTATGTCTATTACAAGTTCGATTATCATCCACCCAGACAACTCGGGCGCATGTGCGCCGAGCGCATGATAGCCGAAGTTGGTACGGACAATGCGGGAATGTGCAGGTTTCATCGTGGATGGTCTGAGAAAATATGGAGCGACATCCTGACGGGACATTTCCAGGTGGATGTGGACTATGGTGCATTTCACTCAGAGCTTGCTTCGCGTATCCATTCACAGGGCAAGCCCGTATATTGGGAGAGTGCTCGTATCGAGCAACTCATCCACGAATACCTTCGAGCCGTTAGGGAAGATTCCCATGACGACTCGAACCTGGGGGAGTGGCTTTGGAAATTTGGCCAGGACAGGCATAAGGCAGCCAGGGAATATTGGGACGAGATCCTGGCAGGAATCAACGAGTGTTTCATAGATAAAAACCACTAATCCCATGAACCTGGATCTGATTTTCGTTGCAGTTGTGTTGGCTTTCGGCTTGTTGGGTTGGCTGTCCGGTTTTTGGATGCAGCTTATGCGTTTGGGCGTTTTGGTTGTCTCTTATCTTCTTGCAGGTGTCATTGGACGACCCATTGGTATGGCTATGGCAAGGGGGTTGGAGATTCCCCCCTTGCTGGGCGATGTGGTGGGCTCATTCCTTGCCTTCATAGGATTATACATGGTGCTGTCCACCGTGGGATGGAGGTTGTTACGAGGCATAAGGCGAAAGACCCAAAAAACACCGACCCTTAGATTTCTAAACTCCGCAGCCGGAGCGGGGTTCGGGATGCTCAAGACAGGGTTCATCCTGTTTTTGCTTCTAAACGCTGTAGTGTTGATGGAGAGTCGAATAGGAAACAAAATAAAAAAAACAGGCTTGGGCTATGATAAATCCTTGCTTGTAAAAATAGCCCGCAAGCACAATGTGATAAAAGCTATGCATCTTCCCATGGTGGGTGATGTGGAAGTATTGGGAAGACTGAGTTCCGACCCAGGGTTCAGGAGAAGAGTGGCAGAGGATCCCAATGTTCAAAAACTTTTGGCTCATCCAAAGATAAGAGCGCTGCTGGGTGACAGGGCGTTGGTGTCAGCTTCGAGGTCAAGAGACTTCTCAGCGATCATGTCCAATCCGCGTTTGAACGAAGCCCTGCAAGACCCTGAAGTGAAATCTCTTATAAACAAGATAGATTTGGGCAAGTTGAAGTAAGGCCCTAATCGTCATATTCATCGTCAGCGTTTTTCCTCTTACCCTTGTCCCTTGCAAGTCTTTGTGCCCGGAATTTTCCGGATTTTACGTCGTCTACCGATTGTTCTTCTTTTTCGCCCCCAATATCGCTCTCCCTGGTGGGACCTTCGTGACTGGCGATAACATCGAGCAGTCTACGCACCAGTTTTACAGGATCGTCATCGTAGAGGATTCTGTCTGGAGATGCGGTTCGATGAGCAAAGTTCATAATCTCCGGTATGTGCTCAGCCATCCCTCCTGTGCCGGTCAGAATGCCAACAGGTTTTTGCTCTTCGTATGCAACGGTGAATTCATTCAGGGTGCCAATGCCGCCACCAACGACAACAATGGCATCGGCGGAACGAATGTTTATTATGTCTCGCTCCATAAATCCCATTCCGGAATAAAGGATCATGTCAAGGTTTTCCAATGGCGATCCGTATACCTCCAGGTGTTCTTTTTCAGAAAAAGCAGGGGAGACTCCGAAAACGAACCCGCCCTGACTCTTTGCTCCTGCAGCTGCCTTGTCGGGAAGACCCGGGCATGCACCGTTGATGAGGATGCAACCTCGCCTTGCGATCTCCTCACCTAGTTCAAAGGCTTTTTTAGATGCTTTTTCATCACGAATGGTTGGACCGGAAGCAGACCCCATTACACCTATTTTGATTTTTCTCTCAGACATGTTGTCTCCTCGATTTGTTGTTTGTATCGGTCGTCAAGGGCAAACGTGTCCCGTGGCGTTTTCAGAACCACTGTTGATATCGCAAGCTCTTCTCCAGTAAGGTCCCATGGGATTTTCAAATTCGTCGTCGCAGTACATCAGTGGTACACCATCATCACCAAAGGAGGCGAGCTTCTGCGCGAGGACATACCATATTTTCAACTCGCGGCCCTGTGCATCGTGTTCGATGAGACTCGTCCAGTCCACCTTTCCGTTTTGATCCAAAACCGGTTCTCCCTCTGAGTCCCTTGGTCGAAGATTGAACGATTGGAGGAATGTGGCGATGTACAACGAAAGAGACAATTTTACCACTTCGTCCGGCTCTATATGCCAACCATCGTTCGGATCTCCCTTTTGGTATATCAGGGTCCCCGCATCTGTCTCATCAGCAACGTCGTATAGCTCTATCCTATCGATACGCTGGAACATGCCGTCCGGGACCGAAGTATCATACCTGATCCTCATACCGGCCAGGTTGAGCATGAAATCGTTATTCTTCAGTCCTTCAGATGGTATTGTTGCTTCCAGGATGAGCTTTAGTTCACGCCACTTGAGGTAGAAACTCACCACAGGGTAGCCAAGCATGCCGTCCGGGCCAATGCCCAGGGGAGTGGAAATGAAGGCGTCTGACAGATCGAAGCAACCGTTGGAGCAGCGTTGTAACGATGCTCTGAGATCTCCACCGTTGGAGATCACCACGAACTGCGCACCTGTGATCTCGGCCACGGCGTCAGCCAACAGGTAGCCCAGGTTGTTGTTTTCATTGTAGTGCCTATTGAGATCGCACTGGGAACATGTCAGTTCCTGGAATATGTTCCCGGTAAGAAAAGCACCGTCCTGGGGAACCTGTGGATAGGTGGAGAGGAAATTGTCCTCCACGTCCTTGAAAAGTTTTTCAATGGCCGAGGTCGCAGATGCAGATTCTCCAAGGGAACCGTCTACTGGTATGAGATTTGCGGAAGCCGATTTGACACCAGCCTTTCGTGACAGCTCCCATTTGCCCAGATACAAGCCATAGTATCCGGCTTCCATCACAAGGGTCTTCCAGGTAGAGCCCTCTTTTTCACAAGCCACTTCGAAACCGGAATCCATGGGAGTGTGTTCGTGGCCGCTTAGAATTGCGTCGATACCCTCTTCGCCAACTGGACGGATTCGAACCCCCAACTGTCTCCATCCGGTTTTACTCCGGCATGGGCGAGCAAGATCACCAAATCCACTTTCTCCTCGTTACGCAGTTTGTCCACTAGTTGCTGGGTCGTCTCGACCATATTGTCCATGGTAACGGAGAACTTTACAGGCTCTGCGTTGGAGACCTTTTCCGCCTCGATGCCCACCAGGCCGAGGATTCCCACTTTTAGCCCTGTCGGTCGCTCCAGCACCAGGTATGGATGGATCAGTTTGCCGTCTTGTCCCTGGGGACCGTACATTGATTCAAGTTCATCATCTGCAGGATCCTCCGGGTCGAACTGGATATTGGAACATACCAGCGGAACCATCGGCTTATCAGCTGCCTTGAGCATTTTTGCGAGTCCACCAGGACCCCAGTCGAATTCGTGATTGCCCAAAGCGGCCGCGTCGTATCCAAGGGTTTTCATGGTGTTTAGATCGCCCGCGGTTCCCTCTGCCTCCACAAGCATGGTGCCCATGGTAAAGTCGCCGGCACTTAGTAGCATTACATCTTTATCGCCGTCTTTGGCCTCCTGAACCACGTTGTACCAGCGAGCTGCTCCTCCCACCGTCCCATCCGAAGCAGAAGCCGCATCGTAATCGCAGGTCAACATTCCCAACCAATGGGAATGCCGATCGTTGGTTTGAAATACTACCATGTCATAATCCATCACGCACTTGAGACCGTCCGGTCCATAACCATTATCGCATTGGCAAGTCGGTTGACCTTGTTCTACGACACAGGTGCCGTGACCCGAACAATCTATGGACTGCTCTTGACATGCGTCCTTGCCTTCGCTGCATGCGCCCACGGCAACGAGAATAATCATCGAAAAAAAAGGCCATGCTGCTTTTTTTATTGCCTGGTCCATGGTTCCTCCTGATTTGGTATTTTTGTATCGGAGGAGAAGTCTAACCGAAAATTCGTGTTCTTGTCACGCTATTCAGAAAATGACAACCATGGTTCCTTCTGGCATTTTGTTCATGATTTGGCGAATGTCTTTGGGATTCATGAGAAGGCTTCCCCAATATTGTTTTTTTTCACGGAGGGGATTCCACTCCTGGATCATTCCTCGAAAGGTGGTCTTGCGTTCCAGCAGGGTCTTTGAAACTGTAATCCTGCGTTCAAGCCACAAGTACCTTATCCTGGCGCATTGAGACGAAAAAACAATTCCATGATTCACAGCGTTGGTGGCATCGAATGGATTCGGATAGTTCAATTGAATTCCGTACAGGTCCGAATCCTGTCCGAAATCACCGCCAACCTTTGGGTAACGCCTTTGAACAACAAAGTACATACCACGGGAAGGTCCTACGTTGCAGCCTTTGGTTCCATCAACCGATGGCCAACCGTATCCAATGGGGTACTGACCGAAAGCCAGACCGTGATCGTAGACACGGATTTTTCCAGTGCCTATGTGAATCAGCGCAAGGTGAGATTCCTGTCCCGGGATGAACAGGTGTCGATGTCCACGTATGAAGGCCGAGGGAGGTGCATAATGCGCTTGAATCCATTTTTTACTCCTTGCGTGGGCCGAAGGCCAGTAGGTGGGAGACAAGGATTCGTCCCATCTCATTTCCAGGTGCAGGTGTGCGATGTATCTGTTGTTGGTCCCCCTGCCAATGTAACCAATGACTTCGCGCCTCTGTACCAGTTGGCCCTTTTTTACTCTCATGCTCAAAAGGTGCTTGTAGACCGACTGGATTCTTACCTTGGAGTGATTTTCATAAAATACATGCTGGATGATGACGATGCCTCCTGCTGGTTCCATCTCCTTGGCCAGGAGCACCTTTCCGTTGGCAACCGAGTATACGGGCTGT
>CAYSLH010000203.1:0-9467 GCA_964431605.1 uncultured Myxococcales bacterium | reverse complement strand
CGCTTACTGACCGCGATACGTCTCTTCAACACGAAATTTTTTTCATGTCTGGGGTTTATGAAAAGTGGGGTACAATCAACCAGGACAGTTGCGTTGACAACCAATCCCTATCCGTGCTACGCCAACAGCCATGAAAACTAAAGCGATAATCAAGGGGTGGACACTTTTTTGTGTCCTGATGTTACTGGGATTCTCAACTGGTTGCACAAGAAACATAAAGCCAGGCAAACCGGTCTGGGCCGTAACCCATCAGCACATGCAATACACACCAGACAAGTACGTCATAGGTGTGGGCCTTGCTAAAACACCACGAGCAGCCGAGCAAAAAGCCAAGGACCAGATCACCGATACCCTGAAGAAAAGGCTCTCAAGTGAACTAATGGTCCGCGGCTCCAAGTTGACCATAGCTTCAACTCCAGCGCTCGATGCCTCCTGTGCCACCGAACTCCTGTCTGTCCTACCAAGAGTTCAACAGGTGCTGAGTTGGTCTGACGCCCAAAAAACCAGGTACTACTCCATGGTGGTAATGGACCGCACCGAGCTAACCAAGTCAACCTTGGCACAGGTAAAAGAATGGGACGCCCAAAGCATGGAGCTAGTCGTCAAAGCCAGCGCAGGAGCATCTCTTTCTCCTTATTCCTCCCTGATCAACCTCATGGCAGCAATATCGTTGCGAGTCCAGGCAGAACAACTGAGGGCAATGTTGGCAGTGCTGGACTCCACACCACCACCAGCCCAGAAAGGGCCAAGTCTCCACGAATTGGTATCCCGCGTCGAGGACCTACTTGGCCGGGTCCATTTGACGGCGGCTCATGGAAAAAACCTATATCTCAATGCCAATGCCCAGGATACGACCCTTGTGCTTTCAGCTGACCTGAAAATCGAGCAGACCAGTATCCCCTTTTCCGGCTGTCCCGTGGTATTCGAGGCAAAGGGTATTAAGCCCATCAGCACCAGGGTGGGTCCAGCAGGCATGGCAACTGTCAAGCTCAATGACCTGTCTGCACATGCAGGCCAAAAGATCATCATCAACTGCCACATTCAAGCTGATGCGGTATTGCAGGATTCCGGCGTGGACATGGACGATACCCGTTTTGCCGGTCTGAAGAAGATACTCGAGACAAAATCAGCCTATTTTAAACTGCGTATCTCCAAACCTGGGGCCCGCAAGATCGCAATAGCACTTGCCGAGACCCGGGGAGGAGAATTGAGACAGAACTCGCGAGTGGTGGAATTGTTACAGCACGAACTTATCAGCAAGGGATACAATGTACTTGCTTTTGACGAGTTGGGTGTGCAACTTCCAAAAAATCCCAGTCCAGAATCCATGTCCGATGCATTTCAGGGTAAAGCGGACTTGCTCATTTACGGAGTTGCGGCCACGAGCCTGATAAGAAAAGTAAGTCCTGGGTTATCATTTGCAAAAGCCACGGCTCAGATAGTACTGCTGAAAGTAGCCACGGGAAAAGTGATCATACAGCAGACCCTCTCGACAAAATCTCCAGGTTTGGACATGGCAAACGCATCGGACAGGGCTTTCAGGTCTCTGGCTCGAAAAATCTTCGCGGCCCTGGAAGAACAAGGTGGACTGGCTCAATGAGCAGTACTGAATCTCCCGCGTTGGAAGGCACCAGAATCCTGGATCTTAGTCGGCATCTTCCAGGCCCCATGGCTACCATGTTCCTTGCTGACATGGGGGCCGAGGTGATAAAGCTGGAAGACCCTGCTGTAGGTGATCCCCTCAGGTACATTCCTCCTTTGGTTGATGGAACGAGCGCCATGTTCCTGTCTATAAACAGATCTAAGAGATCTGTATCCATCAACCTGAAAACTTCCAGGGGTAAAGACCTGGCCCTTAGACTAGCAGCCACCTGCGATGTGGTGGTGGAGGGATTCCGCCCTGGAGTAATGAAGAAACTCGGCTTGGGATTCGACGATCTCAAGGCGGTCAGACGCGACATAATCCTGTGTTCCATCACAGGCTACGGCCAAAATGGCCCGGACCGGGATACTCCAGGTCATGACATCAACTACTGTGCTCGCGCGGGGATACTGTCACAATCCGGTGAACCTGATTTGGGTCCGCAGATATGCGGGGCGCAGGTAGCAGATGTAGCAGGAGGCGTGTGGCCGGCGGTCAGCGCCATAATCGCTGCGCTCTTTCAAAGACTACACACAGGCAAGGGTCAGTGGATCGATATAGCTCTTGCCGATGGTGCTCTGAGCACCATGGCTCTGAGCCTTGCGCCGGTTCTGGCCAAAAGCCCCACCGTGCCCAGAGGAATGGGACCGTTGAATGGGGGGCTTGCCTGCTACGGAGTCTACCAAACAGCCGATGGCGGTCACTTGGCGGTTGGAGCATTGGAGGAGCCGTTTTTCGATGCGTTGTGCAACGCCATGGACCTGCCAGGACTCCGTGGCCAAGGCATGGCAACTGGCCGACAAGGAATGAAGGTTCGCCAACAACTAGCAGACAAATTCAGAACCATGACCAGGGACCAGTGGACAGAAAAACTAAAAGGTGTGGACTGCTGCGTCGAACCGGTACTCGATCTGCACGAGGTGCCGACTCACCCGCAATTTCAGGCAAGACAAATGTTCGTACAACAAAACCAGCCCAAGGGTCTAAGAACCCATTTTGCAAGTCCCATAAAACTCGCGAACAATCCCCCTTTGGATCTCCATACGCCTTCGTTGGGAGAACACACGGAAGAAATACTGCAGGGACTGGGGCTGGACTCCGATACGCTAGGCTCTCTTGCTGAAAAAGGAATAATCAGGCTGGGTGAACACAACTCATGACCCAGAGAGCCATCATAGTGGGAGCAAGCAGCATCGGCCAGCAAATAGCTCTCAGAATCCAGTCAACCCACCAGGTGTTCGTTCTGGATACGGATGAGAATGCTTTTTCAAACTGTGCTCAGCCCGTGGGAGTGGCCGAGGCTCTGGATACTCTCGCTGGTAGAGTTGGCTGCAGGTTCATCAGGGCGGATGGAACATCCCGCCTGGTTCTCGATTCCCTATTTACCGAACAAGCCCCTTGTGCACTCATGGCCACCACCGGCATCCATAGGGTCGACGTGGAGATCTGTCGATTGGCCAAACAGGTCGGCTTCGAGCCCGTATTGGCATTGACCAACCAGCAAGACAACGAGGATGAATATGCGGACATGCAGGTTACTGCCATAAATGTTTCCGCCCTGGTGGCAGAGCAACTGGATCGTTCGCTGAAGTTTTCGGGAGCCGTTCTTCCAGTAGGAGTGGGCCTGGGTAAAGGAGAACTCATGGAGGTTCGCTTGGTGAGGACCTCTCCCATATTACACCGCCCCCTTCGGGATCTAGCACCTCACAGATGGAGGGTGGCAGCGGTTTTTCGGCAAGACGAACTCATCGTTCCCACGGGAACCACTACCTTGAAACAGGATGATCGGGTACTGCTGGTGGGAGACCCCTAGATACTTCCAGCAGTCTCCGAATACCTGAGGCTGGGCACACCACAGTTTCCCAAACAATTTGGCCCCAACGTGGTCACACTGGAATGGCAGGGGCCAGACGAACCCCTTGCCCTCGAAGCAAAGAACCTGTTCCGCTCCATCCGTGCCACAAAGCTAATCAGGGGGGTAAAGCCAGCCTACGATCAAAACCCAGAACCAGTGTCCAACAAGGATAGCGAACAGGCAGACGCCACTTTCCTACCCCCTTTACTGTCCCATGATAACTTTGCATACAGGCTCAAAGACCAGCAACCCGGCGTTGTTGTATGCCGCAATATGAAACGCACACTTTCAGAGCGAATCATGCAAAGACGGGGACAGGATGCGCAACTTTGCGACAGGTGTGGTTGCCCGGTACTGTTTTCCAGGGGACAGGAATCTTTTCAAAGAATTCTTCTGCCAGTATCCGATTCAGACCTGAACATCCATGCGGCCGAGATAGCCATAGACCTGAGCAGGGAATTTGCACTTTCCCTTATAGCCATAAACGTAGATCTCCCATCACATATATCGGGGCTGGCACAGGAAGAACTCCATCACGAGGTAGAGCCCATACGACGACTCTGTCAACTCTATGATGTTGTACTCGAGTATCATCACCACGATGGCAATCCCATTTCGAAAATTCTAAGTGAGGCCCAAGCAGGCGACTTGTTGGTGACGGTAAGGAGGTTTGGTCGGGCCGATACATACTTCAACCCGGACATCGCCCTACGCATCGCACGTCGTGCACCATGCTCGGTACTGGTGCTGACAGTAGCACCTGATTGAGGCAAGATTATGTGCGGTGAAGCCTACCAGCTTGAGCTACTCAACCTCCTGCTCATGATTACAGTAGCGGTAGTCGTTCCAATATTGTCTGCACGTGTTCACATTCCATCAGCGGTGTTACTGATTTTTCTTGGAATACTCCTCGGTCCCCATGGCGCGAAAGTAATCCAGACGGACCAGGTTGGAAAATTTTTATCCGAGGTGGGCTTCTTAGTCCTCATGTTTCTGGCTGGACTGGAAATCGACTTCAATGGAATCAGGCGCAAGGGGATTAGCTCCCTGGTCGTTATTGGAATAATCAGCCTGGTGGTGTTTGGCCTGGCATTTTTGGCAGCTTGGATTTTAGGTGTCCCACCCATCTTCGGATTGGCCCTGGGAGCAACCAGCGTGGGTCTTCCCCTGGCAGTATTAAAAGAGTCTGAAATGGCACAAACAAGACTTGGCCAGAGTGTACTCCTAATGGGTTCTGTAGGAGAACTCATCACCGTGCTGGGCATGAGTCTTTACTACTTTTTAGGTCGATACGGATTCAGTCTTGAACTGGCTATTGCAATGGGCAAGCTTTTCGGGTTGCTCTTACTGGCGGGCATGCTGCTGAGGATTATGGTGGCTATGGCGTGGTGGAACCCAGAACGTTTTGAAAAATTGGTAGCCAAACAGGATGGCTCAGAAGTTGGTGTTCGTGCAGCCTTGATGCTGGCTGTGGGGTTTGCGGTCTTAGCGGCAGTGGCAGGAGTTGAGGGGATAGTAGGGGCATTTTTGGCAGGATCAGTCATGGCTTTTGTCCTCCGGGGAAAGCACGTGCTGGAAAACAAGCTATCGGTGATTGGGCAGGGTTTTTTCATTCCCATATTCTTTATCTGGATAGGCATGGAATTCGATCCTGACTTGCTGACACTAAAAGTGATTTTAGACACAGTGATCTTTGTTACCGTGGCGTTCGTAATCAGACTCCTGCCTTCCACTGCCATGCTCAGACATGGTCTGAGCTTCAGGCAGGTGCTTGCCTCAACAACCCTGCTTTCAGCGCCTTTGACCCTGGTAGTTGCCATAGTAGCGGTGGGTACCTCCCTGCAAACACTGGACAAAGAAAAAAGCGCTCTTCTCGTTACCATGGCTCTGGCTGCTGGTGTGGTATTCCCCGGCATTTTCAAAATCATGGAGCTAAAGCATGGGTCGAAGGGACAGGGACGAAATGTGTAACTTTTTTTTCACACCCGTAACTATCAGTTCACTCATACGATTGACCCTCATCCATATGAATATTTTTTGGAACTCCAATGTAACCTTTTGAAGCATAACTCTTTTTCTTTATATTCCATATTCTGGAACAAGCGTATGAGTTGACATGCAACATGGCTCCCTATTTGCATATATTCACTGCATGAAACAAGCGACTAAAAACCGACGTAGCAGTCGGTTATGCAGTAGAATCAAGCAGTTACTTATTGACATGCTAATGACCGCTCTGTTAGGGTTCGCTGGTTCAGGCATGAATTACAGATGCACCCCATGAAACCTGAACCTCGTCAGGAGATAGACATGGCACAAATAGGCAAGCTTCCCATAGCCCACTTGATACACCCGGAAAAAGTTGCGCCCCACTCCACGACTCTCTTGGAAATACTGGAGCATGGAACGCGAGACAGGGTGGCCATGACGTTTCTCGACCGCAAAGGCACCGAATGGCACAGAACATTCGGTGACCTGCAGGAAGGAGCCAGAATCACAGCTACTTACCTGAAAAACCGGGGATTGAAGCCAGGCGACAAGGTCATTATGCTCCTGTTGACAGGAGAACAATTCGTTGATGCCTTTTTTGGGACTATTATGGCTGGAGGCGTCCCCGTGGCGGTAAGCCCACCCATGACGTTCGGGGACATAAACAAGTACTTGGATAATCTCAGCCATATTGTCCGAAACTCCCAGGCGAGGTTCATGATCAGCTTTCCTCGTATTAGAAAAGTAATCGGGCGAGTGCTGGCAGGAGACAACGACCTGGAAGAGTTCATCGTGGCCAAGGACATAGTCGCTGAACGAGCCAAAAAACCTGGTTTTCCATCCATCGATCCAAAAGATACAGCTTTTATCCAGTACACATCCGGCTCCACCGGGATGCCCAAGGGAGCCATGCTCTCCCACATGGCATTGCTTGCCAACATAGACGGTATTACCCATGGAATAGAACTTACAGACAAAGATGTCTCGGTAAGTTGGCTTCCGTTGTTTCATGACATGGGGCTTATCGGCAGCTTGCTCTCTGCCCTTTACAGAAAAACTCACCTCTACACCATGCAACCGGAAGCATTTGTCATGGACCCGGTGAGCTGGCTGAAGTATATCACGAAATACAAGGCAACGATCGCTACAGCACCCAACTTCGCCTATCATCTTTTGGCCAGCCGGGTAAAACCCGAAGAGTTGCTTGAACTGGACCTGAGCACTTTACGAGTGGCTTTCAACGGCGCCGAGCCGGTGGATCTGAAGACTCTGGATAAGTTCGAAAAGATTTTTGGGCCGGTGGGTTACAAGCCTACCACCAGTTTCCCCGTTTACGGAATGGCGGAAAACTGCTTGGCCGCAACCTTCCCTCCTCTGAGCACTCGATACCATGTGCAACCCCTGGACAGAAACAAACTGGAGGCAGAGCAAAAAGTAATTCCAGCTCATGACAATGACGAATTTCCTTACCTTGCGATTTCAGTGGGTGCACCCATTCTCGGCCAACAGGTGGCCATAAAAAGCGAAGGATCGGGATTTGCCAGGCAAAAGCAGGTGGGAGAAATCTTAATAAAAAGCCCATCTCTCATGACCGGCTACTATCGCAACCCCGAGGCCACTGACGAAGTCATAAAGGACGGATGGCTTTACACGGGAGACTTGGGATTTATCGATGATGGCAAACTGTTTGTTACCGGACGAGCCAAGGAGATGATAATCAAAAGAGGCCGCAATTATTATCCGTATGACATCGAAAGAGCAGCATCCAGCGTCCATGGAGTCAGGAAAGGCTGCCTGGTGGCCTTTTCCACCAGCGGACAAAATAATGGAACAGAGGATCTAGTGATAGTCGCAGAGACCCGCGAGACAGATGATGGACGAAAGGACAAGATAAGCAAAGATATTGCATCCGAGGTTCTCTCCTCGGTAGGAGTCCGTCCCGACAAGGTCTTTTTAGTGCCACCGAGATCCATCCCGAAAACTTCCAGCGGAAAGCTACAGAGGCTTCTTACCAAACGTCGTTTTACCGAAGGCACCCTGGTCAAAGGCATGTCCGAACGATGGTTTGCTCCAGTCAAGACCCTGGTGGGCTCCTTTATCGGCAACCAGCGGTTTCGACTGAGGGTTCGCTGACTCAAACCATGAACTGCACTACAAGCATGATAACCAACCAACAACCGGAGGAAACAAGTGACCCCAAAAAGCAACGACGAGATCCGTCATGATCTTCTTGAAATACTCTCGAACCTTGTGGACGTTGACACCTCACAGGTGAAGGACTCAGATCGTCTGAGAGAAGACCTTGGTCTGGATTCCCTACAGAGCATGGAATTGCTCTCCAGAATCTGTGACCTGTACGAATTGGATATCGACATAGAAGACGTGATGGATGTCCAAACCGTAGGCGACGTCATCAAGGAGCTTGAAAAATTCATGACAACGGACTCGGACGGATGAAGATCCAGTTTATCTATCCTGCGTTTGAAAGACACGCCCAGGCTCACCCGGAACTCAAGCAGTTTGTACCTTGTAACGAGTATATCGGCTCGCCCTCTCTGGGAATAGCCTCTGTTGCCGCCTGCACTCCGCCTGGACACGATGTTGCTTTTCTAGACGATAGAATCCATCCGGTGGAAGACAACCTCCCTGAGGCAGATATATACGCTCTGTCGTTCTTCACTGCAGCCGCAACACGAGCGTTTGAGATCGCCGACATGCTGCGGGCCGAGGGTAAAAAAGTCATCGCCGGTGGGATATTTCCGACCATGATGAGCGAGGAATGCGCCGGGCACTTCGACTCGGTCATGGTGGGAGAAGGAGAGGTCTATTGGGAGCAGGTCATTGCGGATGCACAAGCCGGAGCACTCAAGCCCTCATACAAGGCAGACAAACCAGCAGACCTTTCAGTGGTGCCCAGGCCTGCTGTTGAACTATATCTGAACGCAGAGGACGAGCTTTTCTCCCCAGACGACTATCCACTCCAGGTCTCCAGGGGCTGCCCTTTCAAGTGTGACTCGTGCGTGCTGCCCTCATGCATGGGAAAAAAAATCCGCTATTTCCCAGAAGACACGGTCTGGGAGACTCTGCAAGTATTTGCCCGGGCCGGTAAACGATGTTCGCTTACAGAGGACACATCGTTTTTGCCCATACCTGGAACCAGGCGACGATTTCGAAGCCTATTACGACGAATAAAGGACCTTCGTCAGGATGAACCAGTGGAACTCAGCTACGTGGGCACATCCATGCCCCTGCTTCTGAACATCGAAGAGGAGATCTTCGATGAGGTACGCGAGGCAGGCATTGGCAGGTTTTACCTGGTAGGTGGGTTCGATCCCATCACCCGTGGTGCCTTCGGCCCTGGGGACAATGCTATGCGGGAAAAAGCCGAAAAATGTGTCAAGCTCTGCCAGGATCACGGCGTGGAGCCATACGTATCGTTCTTGGTGGGTAATGAGCAAGACGATGAAGGCACCTTCGATCGCATGCTGGAGTTCTCCAATCAAATGAAATTGAACATAGCTGAGTTTGCCATAGCGACTCCCTACCCCGGCTCGCCCATGTGGAAAAAAATGACCGAACAGGGCCGAATCCTCGACCACACCTGGAAGCACTATAACGATGCCAACGTGGTTTTCAAACCTGCAAACATGAGCCCCGAACGCTTACAGGAAGGCTACCTTTACCTCTGGCGGGAATTTTACCGGTCCCGCCAAGATCTGAAGCAGCAAGACGCAAATCTGGCAACGGTTCAGTTCTAATCAACCCATCGAGGAACACCCAATGAAGTCAAAGCTCGATCCCTTCAACCGAGTCCTCATCAAACTGGATGAGCAGGCCAAAAAAATCACCTCTACTGGTTCCAGCGAAGATGAAAACGAGACCCTCCGGATGCTCACCGATGCCATTGATCGGTTCTCCGAAAGACACGTGGACGAAGAGGCCATCGACAAGGAAAAGACCATCCCCAGGCCCGTAATCGAT
>CAYSLH010000202.1:0-9493 GCA_964431605.1 uncultured Myxococcales bacterium | reverse complement strand
TGTGGATGTGATCACCACAAGGACGCCAAGGACAAAGACTGTGGATGTGATCACCACAAGGACGCATCCAGGACTAAAAAGTAGAGTATCAGCTGGTAGGTGCTTGGCCCATGCGTTTTAGGGCGGCCCGAGATTTATTCCTATTTTTTCCAGCTCTCTTTGGGCCTGGCTTGCCCAGCCTTTGTTGGCTTGGGGATTGGCAGGGCTCGGGTGAAGAATTCTTCCGGTTTTTATATCCATACCGTAAAGAGCAGCCGTTATCCTGCTTTCGGCAAATGCTCCGACTCCAATAACGAATTCTGGTCGTATGATTTCTATGGACGATCGAAGGGCATGATCGCAAATGGAGAAGAGTTCCTTCTTTTTTTTCGCAGGTAGCTTGTCCGGGGTCCTGTTTTTTCCCGATTCCTCCATGAAAACCAATGGGCAATAATTCAAAACGAAAAATTTTTTGAAAAACTCGTCTGGATTTCCGAATGTCTCCTGTGCCCATGTCCAGACTCTCCTGCCTGAGACTTCGGATTTCGGGCATTGAAATCCCCAGACAGGCCTCTTGGGATGTTGCTTTTTCGGCCTGGTGATTTTTCCTTTTATTCCAAGCCACCCACTGACCGCCTGAACTTCACCAAATGGCACTCCTGTCTGGGCCATACCGAACGGGCCGGGATTCATGCCAAGCAGAATGGCCGGAACTCGTGGCCTCGAGTATTTTTTGACATAGTTTTCCCATGGCTCTTTTGCATAGATCAGTGGATTGTATACACAGGCCACTGGTTCCAGAAACTGAATTTGCGTGACCTGTTTAGCCAGAGACCTGCTGATTTCCACAAGCTTTTTCGAAAGCTCAGCTCGACGCATCTTCGACCTTCCCGGGCCGGGGTTTTACCGGTTCGCCAAGAAAAGGCTCAAAATGAAAAAAATGGATTGGAAACCTACGCACCTGTTCCTGGAGCAAATCGGCATATTCCTGGGCGGATTTTTCTATGGCTGACCAGCGTTCGCTTCGAGAAGAAGCTTCTATTTTTTTGGGACCATACATTACCATGTGATAGTTTTTACGACCGGTTCTGAAGGCAAAAAATATAAAGATGGGCACTTTGGCTGCAAGGGCGAAAAGATGTGGACCGGCAGGAAGCATGACCCTTCGACCTAGAAAGTTTACTTCAACGGATTTTTGTCCGGGCCACAACCTGTCTCCGGCAAATGATACCAGTCCTCCTTTTCGAACGAATCGTAATCCCTCTACTGCGGAAAACTCGTCTCGGCGGTCGGCTGAATAGGAAAGTACCTCGACGCCGTTGTTCAGGAGATCCTTTTTCTGGAGTCGCTCCACCTGCTCTTTTTCCTTCTCTCCCATGAACAACATCAGGCTGATTCCCTCTGCCTTGAATAGACGCGCGGCAATTTCCCATGTGCCAACGTGGGACATTAGTAATACGCCACCTGTGCCTTGTTTGGCTGCCCTGAGAAGGACGTCGAGTCCCTCGTCTTTTCTGTTTATCATCCCACCCCTGTCCAGGCGAACCCTCTCGGCAAAAAGGCCTGCAAATGCGTGGAATTGTCTCCATGTCAACCACAATCTGGATAGCTTTCCCTTGTGAGGAAAAAGAGTTTTATACAAATCCATGGATCTTCCAACGCGGGAAGGCTTGAACAGAAAATAAAAAGACGCCACCCACCAGGCGAAAAATCCGATAATCCAAACACCCATGAACCGAGATAGTCCCACCAGGTACAGGTAGAAACCTCCGCTCATGCCCCATGCTCCTTTGGTGTTGTGGCAACGAACCATGTCTCCTCTCGTCCTTGTGCGCACGGCTCTGTTAGTTGCAGTTCAAACTCCGCGTGTCGCAAGGCGCTTTCGATTTGTGGCGCGGACCGAAAGATGGGTCGTATGCCCTTGACACGCAGTCTCAAAGACTCTATCCACCTTTCCCAGGCAAATCTGCCATGTCCTGGCACGTCGGCTCTTATTATGAGTTTTGCGCCAGGGGAAAGGCTGCGTTTTACCATGGAAATAGCCGTGTCGAGTTCTCGGTCTGTCAAGTGATGTATCACGTCCAATAAAAGCACCAGGTCGAACTTATCAGGAGAAATATCCCAGGTAGTAGCAGACAACGTTTTTACCTTTGCCCTGTCGCCTAGCACCCGTGCGGCAATCCTCGTCTTGGTGGCGTCTGGTTCGACTTCGTAAAACGATGCGTTGGGTAAGAGTGCGGCCAGGTAACATGAGGGCAGTCCATATCCGCAGCCGATATCCAATACTCTCTCGATATTCTTTGTAGGTGCGGCTAATTGCGCAAGCCTGGGAAACATGGGGTCTAAAAGCAGCTTGAATCGAGCGAACAAGCGAACCGAAGGTTCCAGGTGGGCGTAGCGCTTTCTAACGGCTCTAAGGTGCGCAGGTGATCCTGGTTCGGCATCCACCGCATCGAATGGTCTTGGCGCAAAAAGTCTGTTGAGTAGTGGAGGCAAGATTACGAACGCGCCCAGCAGGCTGAATCCTATTCCCAGGAGAGTCGTGAAGCCCGCGCTGTGTGCTACTGAGTGGTCTGCCATGGCCAAGGTCCCAAGCCCCACCAGAGTGGATGATGCCGCCAGAAAAACGGCCACCCGGATGGGAGCCATGGCTGGACTATCGCTTCGAAAGTACCTCTGCTGCGCTTTGACGAAGTACAAAGAATAATCTACACCCATACCCAGCACCACAACTCCGAGCATGAGCGATGGGATATCCATGGGATGATTAAAGAGCTTCATGAAGCCCATGGTGCATGCAAGCGCAAATCCCAGGGGTAAAAGCGATATGAACACCAGAGTTGCGTCCATGAACATGACCACCAGCAGTATGGCTACCGCGCCCCCCACTACCAGCAGCATTCGCAAGAAGGAGCTGCCAAGCAGTCTGGACATGTGCTGGGAAAAAAGACCCGGATCGAACACGGAAAGGCCTGCTTTTTGTGCTTGTAGGTATAGAGAATCAGAGTCATATTTTTTACCCGGCTCCAGGGAACCGACCCATATCCAGTTGTGGTTCCTGGTCTGAGTGATGCCAAGGATGGGATAGAGATTTTCCGGTATGGAAATAGGTTTCAAATCCTTTCCTGCCAGCGAAGATATGAAGGGGGCAAAAGCGTTCGGCGAAAAACCAAGTTTTGTCCCAACTCGTTGCAAGTCCGAAGAAATCCGGTTGATTTTTTTCCTTGTAAAAAATTTACGCCAAGCCCGGATGTTTTTTCGAGCGAGCTTGGTTCCAGGTAGAATCATGGATGGTGAAAACCCGGATTTTATAGTCTTCATTGCCATGTTATCGTTCAGAAGCGACACTAGTGCATCTGTGCGCTGTCTGAGTTTTTCAATGGTCGGTTGTTCTGCCAACAAATAGGTGCGATTGAAAATGTCACCCCAGGCTTTTTTGAACATGCTTTCCGCATCCCGTGTTTCCTGAGTCACAGTGTTCATGGACTGCAAGTCCGCCCGGAATACTGGCTGGCCCATAAAAAGCATACCCAGCCCAAAAATCAATGCCAGGCCAAATGGTATCCAGCTCCTACCTCTTGTGAGTTTTCCAAGTATGGGGACAATGGGCAGGATGGAGGTTTTCGTGGAGCTTTTTATCTCTGGAAAAAGTAAGGGAAAGACCACATGGACAAATACGAACGACAGCCCCACTCCGAGGGCTGCGAATAGACCCACTTCTCCCAACATGGTGATTCCGCTAAGGTAGAGCGTAAGAAACGCGCCGACAGTGGTCAGGGCTGCCACCAGCCCAACAGACCAAACCTCCTTCGATGCCTTACGACCAGTGATGTTTGGAGTTCGGTCCAGAAACTGCAGGTATGCTATGGCGTGATCCACGCTGATGGTAACCAGGGCGCCTCCAAATCCAAGGGCCAGGGCGGAGATGGATGTCTCCAGAAAGGAGTAGACCAGCAAGGCCAATGCGACTCCGGCCAATGCCGGTACCAGGGCCAGCAGACCCAACCATGGACGGGGGAAGCACAGCAGCAACAAGAGGGCCACTCCCAATGTGGCAATCCATAAGGCACGCTTGGTGTCGGCCCTTGCGATGGTCTCGTTGTCCAGGGCTGATCTGAATGCTCCGATGGCCGTGAGTTCTATCTTTTTTTCTCGGTGGAGATTTTGTGGAATCCTGGTCTCGATACGATGGAGAAGGGAGAGAATTTTTCGTGCCTGGTTCGTGTCACTTCCAGGTTTTTGTGGATCGGCAAGTATGAGCAAATGACATCCGTCCGCGCTGAGCAGATGGCCGTTATACAGGTGTGCCCCTCTTGAAGGATTCAATGCTGCCATGCGACCAAGCACCAGACCGCGAAAACCGAGGGGGTCTTTCTTGATGGCCTCGACCTGGCCCACTCCCTGAAGTACCGAGAGTTTTTTTATCTGGTCTTTTAGGGCCTGTTCGATAGCATGAGGAGTAATGAGTTGGGATATATCACGCATCAGTTCCGCAGTACTGAACATCTGTGGCAGATGATCGAGTATCAATTGAAACAACTCCGGCATAGCCTTCTCAACGTTGTTCATACCCACCCGATGGAATAAGCCGCTTTTGAGCAGTTCCCTTTCTACGTATGTTGCCGCTTTCACCAGTCGCATGCCTTCATTGGTTTTTGAACTTTTACTGCAGTCAATGTGGAGATCTAAAGTAACCAGGTCGAGTGCCGGATGTCGGCCTAGTAACCTGGATGCAGAATCGATGACCAAATCCCCTTTGGGAATGGATGAAGTAATATCCGCATCCACGTGGATGCGGTTTAGTCCAATCATAAATGATAACGGCACCAAGGTTATGATGCCCAGGACGGTCAGCCAACGGACGGTTTTTTCGTGTCTGGTCATGGCGGAGGAATAAGCTTGGCCCGTTTTCGCCTGGGTAGGAATATACGTTTGAATATGAGCCCTGTGAACGTGGCGCTATTGCGCCAAAAGTCCACCCAAGGCCTGAAATGGGATATTCGAATACCCTTGGGTTCATAGTTTACGCTCACCGGGACTTCTTTAATTGGTACGCCGTGCCAATGGGCTAAGACGAGAATTTCTACTTCCCATTGGAACCTGTGCGCCCGACTCGCCCACATAAGGACTTCCGGGAGAGGGTAGACCCTGTATCCGCTCTGGGTGTCCGACACCTTGGGTCCTCCTGATGCACGAACCCAAAAATTGGAAAACCCCCTTCCAAACCTGCTCGTCCATGGTATGTGCGGTCCGAGCATTCCCCTTCGATTTCCCACTATGATACCTCTGTGGATGTTTTTAGCCTCGGCCATGAGAAGCGCGGCGTCTCTGGGATCGTGTTGTCCATCTGCATCCAGAGTTATGGCCCACCTGGCGATTTTTGCTGCCTCGGACATACCGGTGAGCAGTGCCGCTCCCTTGCCCATGTTTGTATCGTGTCGAAGCAGGACAATGCCATCCAGTGATTCCAACGTGCTTTTCGTCTCCTCGTCTGAACCATCGTCTACCACGAAAACGGGAAAACCGTATTGACTAACTGCCTGCACGAGCCAAGGCATGGATTTTGAGTGATTATACACAGGGATCACGAAGGCGAACTCATTGGCTGTTCCATCAAGAGCCTGTGGAGCGACTTTCATGGGATCTGTATATCCTAGCTGTCGGTTTAGTTCACTTTTTTCAATACGAGATCGTAAAGTTCATCAAGGGTGTCTATCTCTATCAGTTCGTCTCTTTCAAAATACACTCCGGAGATTTTTTCCAGGATGGCTATGGTGTCTAAGATATCCACGCTGTCGAGTCCTGCTGACTGGAGTGATTCATCACGCCGCAAATCATTGAATTCATCTCCGAACTTATCTGCCAGGGCCCGGTCCATTTTGTTGATTATTTGTTGTCTCTTTTGTTGGTCCATCACGTCGTTAGCCCTATACTTTTCCAAAAATCAACGAGGTATTGACACCGCCAAACGCAAAATTGTTATTCATTCCTATGTCGAAAGAGATTTCTCTCGGCTCTTCAAGTACGTGGTCCAATGGCGCACAGCGAGGATCCGGGTTTTGCAGGTTTAGGGATTGAGCCATGAAATTTTCGTTCATCATGAGTATTTCCGCTATGGATTCGAGAGCGCCACAGGCTCCCAAGGTATGACCCATTCCGCCTTTTATGGCGCTGACCGGGACCGTGTCTCCCATGAGCCTGTTTGTGGCAACCGATTCGGCCTGGTCTCCATCCATGGTGGCTGTGGCATGGGCGCATATATGTTGAATCTCATCCGGGCCAAGCCTCGCGTCCGCGAGGGCTCGTTCCATGGCGTTGGCGATGCCTTCGGGACTGGAACTGGTCAGGTGAGTGCCGCTACAGTTGGTTCCATAGCCAAGGATTTCAGCCCAGATTTTCGCACCTCTTTTTTTTGCCGATTCGTATTCTTCCAGAATCAAACACCCGGCACCTTCCCCCACGACCAGGCCATCCCTGTCCGAGTCAAATGGCCTGGGTGTGGCATGGGGGTTGTGGTTGTATTTCGTCGAAGTAGCTCTCATAATGTCGAAAATGCCCGCGTCCATGAAATGCATCTCCTCTGCGCCTCCTGCGATCATTCGATCGGCTCTGTCCAGAAGGATTTGCTCGTAGGCAAACCCCACACCCTGCGAGCCGGAGGTACAAGCCGTGCATGAGGCCACAAGTGGTCCCTTCGTGCCGAGCATGACTGCAAGGTTTGCCGCACAGGTATGACTCATGAACTGGAGATAAGTAGAAGATTGCATTCCCAGAAGGGTGTGTTTTTCGAAAATCTTTTTGAGAAATCCCTCCATGGACTGAGAGCTTCCCGCTGTTGAGCCAAAAGAGACTCCGCATCTATCATGGGCAATTTGTTCCGGCTCCAGGCCCGAGTCTTCGATGGCATCGTTGGCGGCCAACGCGGCCAGTAGCGCTACCCTGCCCATCCCTCTCGATACCTTGCGAGGTAAGGTATCCTGTGGTCCCAGCTCCACTATGCCTGCAACAGCAGTTCTAAGGTTTACATCCTGCTTCCATTGAGGCATGCGCTGTATTCCCCTTCGGCCTTGTCGTAGGCCGAGGGAGAACTCCCTGAGGCTGTTTCCAATAGGAGATCTCAGCCCCATGCCGGTTATGACAACCCGTCTGCTCTTGTTCACACAAGCTCCTTTACTTGGTGGAGTTCAGGGAAGTTCGGGCATGTATGCCACGGCCCAAGTGCCGGGACCCATGTGTGTTCCTGATGTGAGTGACATGGGGTGAGTGATAACATCACAACCTTTCATTTCCTTTGAGATAGAGGGCAAGACTTCCTGAAGCAACCACTGTTCATTGTCTGTATACTGGAGAAGAATTTTCCCTGGTCCATTTTGGGATATTTTGCGGGTCAGCCGTTGCAGGGCAAAATCCAGTTGGGCATGCCTGGTGTGAAGTACTGCAATTTTTTTGGCACCTTCCTTTGTGGGGCTTACTACTGGTTTCATGTGAAGAAGATCTCCGAAGAATGCGCTGGATTTTGACAATCGCCCACCTGCGGCAAGCCACTTGAGTTGGTCTAAAAAAATCCACTCTTCGGCTTGAGAAATTGCAACATGTGCTAGGTCGATGATTTGTTCTGGATCCTCGATCGTGATGGTTCGCTCAGCGCAAGCCAGGGCGATCATGGCGAGTTTTCCGGATGCAGCGTGGGTGTCTATGACGCGAAGCCTGTCATGGGGATCGTTTTTCTCTTTCCATCGCATGGCTGTGTCGAAGTTGCCCGTGTATACTGAGCCCACCGGGAGATAAAGCACCTTGTCGTGCATGGACATGGCTTTATTGAAATGTTGGTAACGTTCATATACCGAGGCCTGGGAAGTGGATACACTTACGCCCTGTCTCATGGCTTCGTACAACTCGGCTGGTTCCAGGTGCGTCTCAGGGAAAGACCTGGGACCGATGTTTACGTACGAATCGAGTATGGTCATTTCCAATCTTTTCGAATCGGTTCTTGTTACTGAACCGGCAGCGTCGGTCATGATGTGTATGGCTTGTTGTTTTCGTGTGATTGCGAAATCCCTGGTCTGGTCCTCCAGGTTGTCAGACGAAAATCCCAGGATCTGGCTCCTGGCTTCCAACTGAGAGCGTAGGCGGTCGATTCGATTTGTGTGAAGGTGGAGCTTGACCGTGTCGCCCATCTTCATCGTGACCACTGATTCGCCCATGGCTTCAAGTTCGGACACCAGGGAGTTCACCTCGTCGGTACGTACATAGGCGTCTACGCAAAAGCCTGTCTCACGCCTGCCGGAAAAGCTTTTTTGAACCGAAAGAAAACCTTTGAATCGTTCCGGTATTTTCTTTTTTTCCTGCGGCCTGTTGTGGAGGTGGTTTATGAATGCTTCGAAGAAAATGAACATGCCAAGGGCGCCTGAGTCCACAACTCCGGCATCTTTCAGGGGTTTTAGTTGGTTGTTTGTCTCGAAAACCGACCTCTCCAAGCGCTCGAGAAGGGAATCCGCCTGTTTGTCAGAAGGCAGTTTTTGATTCTCATCTAGTGCGTTAGCCAACGCGTCGAACAAAGAAAGCATGGTTCCGGGTCTCGGATCGCTAACCGCGCCCCATGCCAGGTCTCTGCCCATAGTCACTGCGGCTGTAAGGTCTTTTTGGGGAAAGCAAGTCAACAAGCCATGAAAAAATTCCACAGCGATGTTTCCGGAATTACCCCTGGCGGACATGAGCAGGGCTTGTATCAGATTGTCTATACTTCGGGTCTCGTCCTTTAGAGGATGCAGGCTGATTACCAGGTTTCTTCCCGTGTCACCATCAGCCACGGGAAAGACGTTGATGCGATCCAGGAGATCCGACCAGGCGGACAGTCTTTCGCTTCCGGCGGCCAAGGCACGACGCAGTGAGGTTGCATGTGTCTGTGTGTTCAAGATTTCTTCCCCTGGAGGGCATTGCGAATTTTTTCAGGTATATTGAACAGCAATCTCTGATCCGATGCACGCACGGCCAATTGTTCACTGGTGGCCCGTGCACACAGCTCTCTTTCCGGCAGTCTTGTAATCTCGAACTCCAGGATAATCATTCGTCTGGCTTCTTTCAGCCTGGCGCTGACAGAGATCCTATCCCTGAATCGTAGAGGCTTTATGTACTTGACGGATGTTTTCACGATGGGGAAAATGTATCCTTGCTCCTTCGCCTCTTTATATAGATCGATGCCGCTATTATCGAACAGCTTCTGCCTGGCATGTTCGAAGTATTTCATGTAGTTGCCGTGCCACACGATCTGCATCGGGTCCAGATCGTGAAAAGGTATCTGCAACTCGACCTCTACCAGAGGCGCTGGCTGTAACCCGGTGTCATTCATAAGCAATCGCCGACCATGATTTACTTGCCCGTTGCGCTGGATATGGACCCAGCCGTTTATTCACCCATTACTACCTGCCAGTATCGCTCCGGTGAGTCGCAATTATTCATATGGACCACGCCGGAAGCGCAATAATTCACTCTTTTTCAGAGGGTTGTCAAGGAT
>CAYSLH010000201.1:0-9563 GCA_964431605.1 uncultured Myxococcales bacterium | reverse complement strand
CGCACCCACGTCACCTCTCACCATGACGCTTACATAACCGCCGCCTATGAATTCCTTCCCGATGAGAGTTACCTTGGCAGCCTTGACCATGGCGTCAGCAGCTTCAATGGAACCCACCAGCCCACGAGTCTCGATCATTCCTAATGCTTCTTTTTCCACGCCAATCCTCCTTGTTGATGGTGATAAAACTCTTTATTCACCTTTGACAGAAACAACAGGTCCGCCGGGAATCTCCTCAGCGAAAACCCTATCCACAAATCCCATGATCGTTGCGTCCACAGGATGCTTATCTCCAAGAGCTATGGCAGCATCACGCTTCTCGGCAAAGTACACGAGATCTCCAGGCCCCGCACATCGTATACTGTCCACCGCGACCAAGGGCTTGCCCACTTCTTTCAGGTTTTCGTCCAGCGCCTGTATGATAAACAAGCGAAAACCCTCGATAGACGGATCTTTTACCGTTGCCACCACCTGACCCTCTACTCTGGCAATCCTCATGGCGACTCCTTGCAAAAACGTTTTTCTATGGCACCCAACTTCTCAAGCCTGGCCTGGTGTCGTCCCCCTTCGTAAGGAGTATCCAGCCAGAGCTCGACCAGGTGCTTGGCAAGGCCTGGCCCGAGTACCTGTCCGCCAAGACACAATACGTTGGCGTCATTGTGTTGCCTCGACGAATGAACCGCAAATGGTTCGAATCCCACCACCGCCCTGATCCCTGGAACCTTGTTGCATGCCATGGCGCTGGCCTGTCCTATGGAGTCGATCATTATACCTACTGCATCTCCTCCTGCAGCCCTGTCGCCTAAAACCGCCTGAGAGACCAAGAGCGCAAAATCAGGCCAGTCGACGGATGCCGTCGAATGGGTTCCAAAATCAGATACGCTGTAACCTTGTTGTCCCAGCCACTGCTTGAGGCTTTCCTTGAGTTCGTATCCTCCGTGGTCGCATGCTATGAAAATTCGTCTTTCAGGCACTTGCAACTCCCATGTGGGCAGCTTGTGTTACAGCTTCAGCCATGTTCATTAACTTATTCGGGTCCAGCCCTGCACCGCCGACCAGGAATCCGTCCACATCATCCATGGACGCAAGCTCCAAGGCATTGTCCGGGTTGGCGCTACCGCCATAGAGTATACGCATCCTTTGTGCAAAGGACCAGGAGAACAGTTCCGAGATTCTGTCACGTATAAACGCCATGGCATCCTGTGCCTGTTCTGCCGAGGCTGTCTGTCCTGTGCCTATGGCCCAGAGGGGTTCATATGCAATCACTACATGGTCGGGATCGGGCAAAGGGCTGGACAGGTCTCCAAGGGCTGATGTCAACTGAGCTCTCAAAATACGGTATGTGGCACCAGCCTTCCTTTCTTCCTGGCTTTCGCCAACGCACAGGATGGGCCGAAGATTGTTTTGCAACGCAGCCTTCAGCTTGAGATTCACCTCGTAGTCTGTGTCTCCGAACATGCTTCTGCGTTCCGAATGACCCACTATGGCATAGACGGCACCAGCGTCTTTTAGCATAGATGCCGAGTGTTGTCCCGTAAAAGCACCATTTGGTTCATGGTAAAGATCCTGTACTCCAAGCTTTACATGCAAAGCAGGGTCGAGGGATTGGTACAGTACTGTCAGCAAAACCGTAGGTGGGCACAATACAATTTCTACGTCGTCCGCCACGGGCTGGAGACTTGTGGCGTATCGCCTGGCGAAATCCATCGAACCATTCATCTTCCAGTTGGCCACGAGCATCATCTGTCTTGCAGAATACTCACGTGATAAATCCAACTCCTGGGATTCAGAAGCAAGGGCCTCGGACAATACCTGACGAACTATGGCCTCTATTCTTCGACGAAGTTCATCCACCATGGTCGACCTCGCCCTTTGTGTCTTTTTTCACTGTGGTTTTGCCCAATATCATCGCTTCACCGTCCATCATTATGTGATCCACCACGCCTATGATGATGGCTTCGCAAGGGGCACTTTGGTCGTCCATGATCTGCCTGGCGCTTTTGCCTTCGGCAAGCAACAGGACATAATCGCCCACACCGGCTTGTGCTGTATCGATTGCTACCACCGAATTGCCCGCAGGTTTGCTGTCGCAGTCCACTGGCTGAGCTATCAAAAGCTTCCAACCATCATGCCTCGTGTCCTTTATGGTGGACACTATCTGCCCTATTACCCTGGCCAGTTTCAACTATCTCTCCTCCTGCGGCCCTTCTTTGTTCCCCTTAGACCCAGGCCTCTGTGCTCGAGTACTTTGGCAATCTCTGTATACGGATTTGGTATGACATGGCTGGATGCAAGTCTGCCCACAGCCTTGGCTGCAGCAGCCCCTGCTTGCACGGCAACTTGCACTGCTGCCACATCTCCACTGACAAAAACCGTGACCATGGCTCCACCGCTTCGTTCCTTGCTAACCAGGGTAACATCCGCAGATTTCAAAGCGGCGTCGGCGGCTTCCAGTGCACCCACCAGGCCTCTTGTCTCTATCATTCCAAGGGCCATGCCTGGTGTTAGTCTCAATTTTTTCTTTCTCTTTCGAGCCATGCTCTATCCCATCACAAAAGCTTGGTGAGTAAGTCCGGGTGTGGTGCCGGTATCAGGGTCTGGCCCAATATGAGACCGTTTTTTCTTGCCGCAAGAGAACCGGCATCAAGGGCCGCTCGTACAGCGGATACTTCGCCGGTAAACAGGACATAGGCTTTGCCTCCCAATGCCCTTGCAAGCCTTATTTCCAAAAGATCCACTCGAGCCGCCTTGACCGCCTGGTCTCCGGCACGCACCGAGGCCACTATGCTGAACGTCTCGATCATGCCCACGGCTGCCATTTCTTCCGGCATGGTGGTGGCGGTAAATGCCTGTATTACCTGTGGATGAACCCGCGGTATCACAGTGGTCTCCACGAGGGTGTCTGAAGCTACCCGTTGACCGGCGGTCACGGATGCATCCACCTCGGAGGTGCTGCCTCCAACCATGATAATGTATTTGCCGGGGCAGGTGGGATTGCATGCCAAAAGCTCTACCCTTGCTGCCTTGAGCATGGCATCTGCAGTCTCGAGCCCCCTGGCTATGGAACTGGTCTCCACGCAACCAATGGCCATGTCGCTGTGGCCTGGTTGCTTTACTTTCGTGGTCTCCAGGGTGGGATCTGGTTTGTTCATGGACTCCACTGTCTTACTCCAACTCTATGGTTACTTCATCGTCTGTGACCATGGATACGACTCCCGTACAGGGAGCGTGCACCAAGGCTCCTAACTTGCCTTCGGGAACGTCTCCAATGACCTGTCCTGACTCCACACGATCCCCCTGCTTTACCATAGCCTTGGCGGGGGTTCCAATGTGCTGGTTCAACGGAATCCTGAATTTTTTTATCCTCTGGTCGAACCTGGTCATGGGCGCCGGCACATCCAGTTCGGTAAGACCAAGACGAGCTATGAGCCTGAGCGTGGGAACTTTTCGCAAGTCTCCGAATATTCTTGGTGGATTGAGCGGTGGTTCGGGTCTTGGTACTTTGGCCTTGGCCAGTTCTGTTTTCATGGTGATGTTTACCCTGCATGGATCCAGGTTCATAACGCATCCATACACAGCACAAAGACCGCATTCGGAACACAGGTATGAGCCAACGAATGCTTGGGGGTCTTGCACAACCCCGGCTGCCATGTTTCTCATGAGCCTATCCGGTACCAGCCTGTGGCCAAGCTGGTTTCTGGGACAGACCTCGGTGCACATCATGCACTTGAGGCAGGCAGACCTGGTCAAGGCGATTTGACGTTCCATGGAGTCGAGTCGCCTTTTGATCACCGGGTCTTGTTCGCCGAGCACCAACAAGGCGGAGGTGGTTTTCGTCACGGGTGTCTCTTGGTCGTACACGAGCTTGCCCATCATGGGTCCGCCAGAGACAATGTATGCAGGTTCCACCAATGCCCCACCCGCGGCTTCGACCAGTGATGATACAGGAGAGCCCACAGGGACCGTAAAAGTTGCAGGTCGTGCGACTCTGCCCGTGACCGTCACGGTGCGTTCCACGACGGGTTTTTGTTCATCCACTGCTTTGGCAACGTCTATGAGGGTGGAGACGTTGGATACCACCACTCCAACATCCAGGGGCAGGCCAAACTCGGGAATAGCTGCACCAGTTACTTCCCGAACCAGCACGAATTCATCTCCGGCCGGATAAAAATTATCCAACAGGAAAAGCGATACTCGGTCTTGAAGCCTCTGGAGTCTGATTTGTTCTTCCAGCGCATCGATGGCGTCATGGTACTTGGCTTTCAGAGCAACGATTCCCTTTGATGCCCCAGTGCATTGCATGGCGATTAGCAACCCTCGCAATACCAACCGTGGATTTCGGGCCATCTGTTGCTGGTCGACCCTTATGAGGGGTTCGCACTCGGCTCCGTTGGCAATCACCTTCTCTACCTTGGCCTGGTATTTTACGTGGGTGGGAAAACCAGCGCCACCTGCGCCAATTACTCCGGCTTGCCTGATGCGATGGAGCATTTGCTGTATGTCCTTAGACACTGCCAGATTTTCCTTTCCTCTTTGGCTAAATAATCCTGAAAGCTCCAGCCAATACGCAACGTCTTTGCCTTGTAAAACTACGTGCAGAAGTAAGACCTTCTCCCGTGGGACCTGCGATGCTCAAGGTGCAATATCCCTCTCCGCCAAACCCAAGTCCTGCATAAGATGGCGCGTTTTTTACGAATATCGTGGTCTCGATTCTCCTGGCCACCAGGCTCATGTTGCTTACACTTTCCGAGTGCATGTAAGCAGAATGCCTGTTGCCATGTTCCGCGAGCTTGGCTTTTTCGAGCGCTTCCTGGAGATCCTTTACCCTTACCACCGGGACTATGGGCATAAGCATCTCGGCATGAACCAGGGGGTGATCGAAATCCGTCTCGCATATTACCAGTTTTACCTCTCTGGACGGAGTTATTCCGGCTGCCTGAAGGAGAGTCGATGCATCTTTGCCGACATATTGCCTCTTGGGGTGGGGATGGGGTTGGCCCGGCTCTACGAGCGCGTCCACCAGTTTGTTTATTTCGTCTCCCGTGGCCCTGTACGCTCCATATCCCACCATCTCGGACATGAGTTGATCGGCGATAGAATCGAAGGCGAAGATCTCTTTTTCCGCAGTACAGAGAATATTGTTGTCAAATGATGCACCATCCACAATGGCCCTTGCCGCTTTTGTTATGGTTGCCGTGTCGTCTACTATGACAGGAGGATTGCCTGGTCCTGCCGCAATGCATCTCTTGCCCGATTTCATGGCCATGCTTACCACCAGGCCTCCTCCTGTAACCAGCAACAATCTTATTCCAGCGTGTTCCATCAATGCCTGAGATGATTTGAGAGTTGGTTGTGCGGTGGAGCAAAGCAGCGTGGATGGTCCACCTGCTTTCCGGATGGATTCGTTGATTACTGCCACCGCGTGATTGGTAACTGCCTTGGCCGATGGGTGAGGGTTGAACACCACGGCGTTTCCTGCTGCCACGATGGAAATGGAGTTGTTGATCACCGTGGCGGCAGGGTTGGTGCTGGGAGTCACAGCTCCGATTACCCCGAACGGGGCAGGCTCTACCAAGGTAAGGCCGTCGTCTCCCGTATAAGCCAAAGGAGCCAAGTCTTCTACTCCTGGAGTTTTGTTCGCGGCCAAAAGATTTTTTTGAATCTTGTCCTCCACTTTGCCTAGGCCAGTCTCTGCAACAGCTTCCCTTGCAAATACTACAGCATGCTCTCGCGCGGCTGTCCTCATGGCTTCTAAGAACCTTTTTCGACGATAGAGGCTTACCGCGCTATATTCTTCATAGGCTTTGTTGGCTGCCTGTACGGCGGCGTCTATGCTGTCGAAGATCCCCTCCGCTGCTGAAAAATTTGGAGCCGTTGCGGATGACTGGATGGCTGAACCAGTGTCCGGTGTTTTTTGGGGGGTCTCGGGCTTCAGACTTACATCATTGCGGACTCGTTCTACGACTTGCTGTACCAGGCGTTCTATTTCATCACTTGGAATATTCAAGGACATGATTCACCTTCTTTGTAACGTTGTCAGGATTTTGCGAACGTTCGCTTACCCTTGTACTCGATGTAATCGACTATGGCCATGATGCTGGCATCACATGGAGTATCTTTTGTAGACTCGGTAAGTCTCGCAGAAGAACCCTGCACCACCAGAACCAACTCGTCCTGGCCGGCTCCCACCGTGTCGACGGCCACCAGTGCGGCGCCTGATTCGTCTTGTTGGACAAAGTCCACAGGCTCCACCACAAGGAGTTTACGGCCTGTCAGAAGCTCGGTTTTTCTGGTGCTTACAACGTTTCCTATGACTTTTGCTAAAAACATTCGCGACTCCCGTTTGTCGTCGACGCGTGAGTGAGCGTCATGATTCTTTCAACTCCAAACCCAGTTCGGAAGCTTTGGCCTTTGCAAGCGGAGTGATGACGGTGCGTTTTTCCAGTACAATTTTCTTGTGACCCAATGAGGCCAGGCGCTCTACGTCCGCTTCTGTCAAAAGCCGGCCAAGTGCCCTGGATAACGTCCCATCTGAAATGCAGATGTTTTTGATCTGTTCGTCCATCTGATCCAGGCCAAGCACTTGTATTCCCATGCTCTGCAGGTCGTTCAAAATGGCCAATCCTTTTGTGGCCACAGACGCCGTAGCTTCTGCCAAAGGGGCCGGTTCGAGATCGTCACGTACCGCCAGCACTGGAACGCTTTGTAGCAGGGCGCGTGTGGTCATCCACACCATGGGGTCTTCATCGTTGAACTCCAGCAGTCGTTTACAGAAGGCGAACCCTAATGATCCCAGCAGCAGAACGTGGCTGTTTGCTTGCAGCGATATCTCAATATCGGTCCACGGCTCGTGTGCGTATTGCACATGACCTGGAAAACCTGCCATCATACCGACGGACTCCATCCATGACCTGACTTGTGCCGTAACCATGGTGCTGGTGGGATATCCACTTTTTTCCAGGGACGAAAGTACCCGTGCCAACGTCTTGAGATTATCCGTTGGAGATGGAAGCAATACTCGTATCTGCCTCCGGTTACTCGCACCGTCCTTGGTCTCAGTGCCCATGCGTGCCAGCACCAGGTCCGTGACCTGGCGAATCAATCTCTCGATGTCACGTTCAGATGGCATCTGCGCTCACCTGATTCTCACCTTGTCGGCGGTCAACTCGCAGTATGGTCGGTCCTGTCCCTGGGAGACAGATGAAGAGATAGAGCAGTTTTGGACAGTACAATAGTCTCCGCACAGATCGCCTATGACCTCTACCAGGTCGCCGTCTGATATGGCCGCACTGTTTCCTTCGTCCGTATCCAGGTGTAATTCAGTGACGAAATTGTCCGAGACACGAACGACGACTTCGTCGAATATCAGCCCCCTGGGGCCGCTGAAACGAACATAGACTTTTTGTCCATGGGATATTCCCAATCGCTCGGCATCTGCTGGAGTGGTGTGAATATGCCTGGCTGCAACGATGCAGCCCTCCTGCAGTTTCACCGCTCCCCTTGGCCCTATGAGATGAACCCCCGGAGTCCCCTTGATATCACCAGAGACGCGTATGGGCAGATTTATTCCTAAAATTACACCATCCGTTACGGCCAGCTCCACTTGACTTTGCTTTCTCGCTGGTCCCAGGACCCGTACCCGGGAGATGGAACGCTTGGGACCGAGGACTTCCACTGTCTGCGTAGATGCAAACTGACCTGGTTGAGACAGGTCGAACAATGGTGTCAGTTGCTGACCAGGGCCGAACAGGGCTTCAACATGCTCTTGACTAAGATGGACATGGCGAGCAGACATGGCCACCGGAATGAGGTGATCTTCTCTCACAGCCTCTCCTTGGCAATGGTGTAACCGGCGCTAACTTCCCGAAATCACAACATGTTAGGCTGTTATTGTCAATCCCCCACCACCGTCTGCATCTGTTTGGCGACCTCCTCTGCCTGCTGTCGGCATTTGGTTGCAAAGTGTGCTTGGGCAAGGGCCAGATCCTTTGCGATGGGTCCCATCAACAATATTGTCTGAGTGGAAAGTTTTGATTTTTGTTCTTTGTTCATTTTGGCCTGTGCCTCGTCTCCCTCCTTACGCAGGGCTATGATGTTCGCCTTGTTGTCATCCACGTATTTTTTCAGGGCAGCAGCGGCTTTGTCACAATCATCTGAGTTTTCATTGAGTATCCTTGTAACGTTTTTCAAGTGTTGCACCATCTTCTTTGCAAATTCTGGGGCATCGGCGGGATTGACATCTTTGGCGATCTGGCCCAATTCCACTGCCGCCTTTATGTTTTCATCATTTGCATAACGGACCTGTAAGGGGTTGGATATTTCATCGGTCTTTTTTTTTGCCATTGGTTTGAGTTCATTTGTTGTTTTTGACCTGGTTGATTTTGGTTTGTCAGGGCTGCAGCCAGTCTGTACCGCGGCAAACGCAAAGATCGCCAAGGAGACAGGGAACAAAACGAAATCTCTCCAACATTTTTGCACATAGCTGTTTGCCATTTTTGATCCTCCCAATGAAAAGCAGGGCTCCTACCTTGATAAACATACGCCCCAAGTGACAAGGATTCAACGGGAAATCCTGCAAATCGCGGCAAAACCGGGATGCCTTGACACATGCATGCCTCGCGGGTTATCTCTCAGTGGTGTCTCCGACCACATACATCCCAGGGAGGAATCATGAAAATCAGATACCAGAAGCTCAAGGGAATGGAAGTGTTGGCCAACAAGGAAGGTCGTCTGCTCGGAGCAGTTCGCCGACTGCAATTGGATTCTAAGAAAAAGTTAGCTCTGGGACTCGTTTTCAAGGGCAAGCTCATGTCCGGTGAGCACTGGACTAAGGTCTCGGGCGTAGAAAGGGTCGGCCAGGAAGTGGTTTTTTTGTCTTCCATGAAGGCGGTGCGCGATGACGAACCTTCTGGTAGAGACGTAAAGGATATGCTTGGTCTGCCAGTCATGACCCAGGACGGAAAGAGGCTGGGTTCTTTGGATGATGTCATCATGGATACGGAGACGTGGAAGATAGCGGCCATCGTGTTGGATTCGGGAGGGGCGGTGGAAATCGGACAGGATGCGGTGTTTGGTCAGGACATGTTGCTTTTGCGTGCGGGAGCAGGTGATGATATCTCCGAACTCGATGAAGAGGGTGGTTTTTTAGCAAAGGTCTTTCAGTCCGAATCGAGCAAAGACAAAACATCGAAAAAGAAGACCAGCAAAAAAAAGGCAGCCAGGAAAACTTCCAGAAAACGTCGATAGTTTTCGAACTTGCTGACGAGGGGTGAATCATGTGGAAGCTACTAAACGAAATTCAGGGCATGCAGGTGGTATCCCTCGAAGAAGGACGCATCCTTGGCTCTGTGCAAAAGGTTTTTCTCAATCCATCCAAAAAAGCCGTCTCTGGTGTATTGGTCAGGCCAAGTGGGTTGAGCCGTGACGAGGGATGGATCGATATAAAAGACGTTACCAAGATAGGAGAAGATGTTCTGTTCATTTCAAAGGCCAGGGCATTCAAGGCAAAAGCTCCCGTAGGACGCAGCCTCAAAGATTTGATGGGAATTCCTGTCACCTCAAAG
>CAYSLH010000200.1:0-9580 GCA_964431605.1 uncultured Myxococcales bacterium | reverse complement strand
GTCACAGCTTCTTTCCTGGTAGACAGTAGCCGTGAGACAATCTCAGAACTTTTCCCCAATCCAGGGTCCATTCCATCCTTGGAATTACAAATTCTTTTAATCCAATACTTGCTTTGCGACCTGACTGAAACACCAGGCAATGATCTGATCTCCGAAAAAGAACTTCCAGGAGGAGCAAGCTTCTTTCGCGGTCCCCACAGCCTGCCGATTCGACCATTACTTGCAAAATATCACAACGACGCCAATGGATTTATAAAATTGTCCAATAAAATCCACGCACGAATATTGGGACATGGAGATGCATCTTTTTACTTCGAACCCTTGGCCGGTATTGGTCTTTCTTACATTTTATGGCAGTCGGACGATGAATTTCCAGCTTCGATTTCTGTTTTATTGGACAGGGCCTTGGGAAGATGTCTGAAGTTGGATACTATATTCCTGTTGATTCGTCAGACCAGCTTGTTCCTAGCTGGCATTTGAAGATCCGGAGGGATCCACAGGGGGCAGAAATATCAATCGAATGCTGAGCGGATTGCCTCATAGTCTATCTCTGGAAGATCCAGGGGGTCAGGTGTGAAGCATGAAGAGACTTGCCCATCTTCCACGTTCACTTCTGGATCCGCGCCCTGGGTGTTGAACAGGAAGTAAGTCTGCACATGGTCGCCACCCCAACATTCAGTGAGACTGGCAGAAGCATCTCCCAGGTCCCCTCCTGACACTTGCGCATCCGAACGTCCATCACCATTATACAGCCATCCGGTGGTCACGTGGATGTGTTCCAATGCGTCTCCGCTGTCATCTTCCAAATCAGAATTCGTATCAAACTCCAACACGGCGTATCCTTCGCTGGACCGACCATAGAAATATGTGGCATCGGTGGTGTTCGTATGATCGTCATCCGACCATACTCCTTCTCCCGTTGCAGCAACCACATGGCTGTCGGCTTCCTGCATGTATACGAAGGAAAATACACCCACATCATCCTCAGATGAATCCAGCGTTCGTAACGCATTCATGTCCAATTGCACCAGGCCCAAACGATTGGTGTTGCCGTCAAAGGGTTTTGCGCCTCCTACCAAGAACGGAACCCAATCATCATCTGTGCCGCCCACAGGACGCCCGGCGATGAAATAAAGAAATGTCGTCCTGCCATCCTCTTCATCCACTCCACGCCAAACGTTGAGGATGTATTCCAGGTTTTTACCTTCGTCATCATTGAAAGGTCCCCAAACAGCCCTGGCATTGTAGTGGAATTGCTTACCTGGATCTCCAATTACCCCATCCTCTGCCACTGCCACGGTAGGTTGGAACCTTGTTACGAACCAGACCAACTCCAAAATATTTCTGGCGTAACGATTGACGTTGAAAGCCACGGCAAAACTCAGGTCGTGGAGATCGGCCCTGTCTCCCACCAGTGCCTGGCTCATATCTGTCAGGCTGTCTTGCTTTTCAGAGAGGGATTTAGTCTTTATCGTCAACGTATCTTCATCTGGAAATGCTGCTCGAAAAGCGTCCCCTGAAGATATGTCATCTGTCGCACAGGCTGACACGAATACCCCCAACATGGCAATACTTGCAAAAATGGAAATGAACCGTTTCATTGCATCAGACCTCCTTGTGGTGGTTTGCTGTTTCATCAGATTCCACTACGTTTGACACCACTGGGGAGAAAAGCAGAAAAGTTTTTTTGGAAAAATCAATCATTAAATGAGGCAGCACCAAGACAGCAATCAGCTTCTGCGCCTTCTTCGGTTGGATCAGGGGCTTGGGCAAACGGATTGGAAAAATACACACGCTTGTGTTTTGTGTCCCAACATTCGCTGGCCATAGCTTCTAAATTTCCCAGGTCTCCACCTGATATTCTCAAATCGGCTCTTCCGCAGCCATCATTTTCCCATCTCACCACCCAGTCCCATTGCTCCAGGGCGTCAAGCTGCGGATTGGTCTCAGAGTTTATATCGTTCCATGTCCTAAAGTCGAACTCGCCCGACTTGTCGCTCCGTTCCAGATAGTAGTAATCTGCAGTCAGAGGATCATCACCATTTTGCAGCCCGTCCCTGCCCAGGAATTTTTGAAAATCGATTCTGAGTTCAGTCTTTCCATCTTGATTCTCTTCGTCAGGAGTCGTGTCAAACAAGACCGTGGCTTTGCCCTGCCCTGCATATTCATCGATCTTGGAACAAGCCTGCAGATCGATCACCAAGGTTCCAGTCCCTCTTTTTACCAACCCGTGGGGTTTGACCTGGCCATAGACACAATCGATCCAACCTTCATCGAACCCGACTAGATCGGCGTCTTTGCTATCTCTGAGTTGAAAGAAAATGCCGAATTCCCCTGGGGCATTTTTCAGCATGGAAAACCTGACATCCACTCCTGGAGTATCATCAGATGGCCATGGACCCCAGACTCTTCTGTCCTTTTCCCTGAGTACCGGCGGAAAAAAGTGAACGATATGGTCTACTACATCCAAAAAGCCTAAAACACCATTGTTGATTCCTTCCGTCACTTTCAATGAGCTGACATAAAATTCAGCCAACTGACCAAGCAAAGGATCAAGTTTGATTTCCAGGCCCTGCTCACTATCGCCAAGAACTCTTGGGTTGGAGTCAGCCACCCGCAATTCCATGACTTCCTTGTCAGGAACGGCTGAAAGGAATTCCAGATCCTGCTCTAGTTGAAAGTTGGAATAGTCACCACATCCTACAATGCAGAGGCTGGCCACGTATGCAAGAACTGAAAGACTTGCTGAAAATCGCATCTCGATCCTCCCTTCAATGACGATAGGCCACGCCAAAATATCCACCGCCGTATCCCAGGGATATGTCAGTATCTACGTTGTAATACAAGTAGTTTACCCGGCCTTCCAAAAATAAATCCCAGTTGCCAAGATGAAGCGCCATGCCTATGGCGGCGCCTGGAGACAAGGAACCAAAAGTCTGGGCTTCGTAGTTTTCCATGGGTGGGCCGAACTGCCTGCTCGCCATCAAAAGCACGAGCCTCGGTCCACCGTAAACTCCAAACCATGACCAATCCAAACGATAATAAAGTCCAGCCCCTAGTTGAAACCTAAAAAAGCTCGTAGGCACCACCTGTTGTCCCCCTGTATCCAGTTCAACCTGCGTATCGTCCTGTCCTCCAGCGAACATCAGATCCATGGTAAGGGAGAAATTCTGGGCAACAAGGTCGATGAAGGCAATCTCGATTCCCACTTGGGGGGAAGAATAAAAAAGGTCTTCTCTTGTGGGTGAGTCGAAAAAAGCTTCTGCGCCAAGCCGTAACGAGAATCCAATTTTCCATTCTCTCCCACTTATCACCACAAGCCCTTTGGTCATGTCATCATCAAAAGATGTGGGCTCGAGGATATTGTCTGAAATTGTAGTCATTTTACCAGGCACAACATGTAAACGACCAAGCAACAGATCATGTTCCCTGCGTTTCTTTATGAGATAATCACCTTCAGGCACAGCTATGATACGTTGCTGCCCAGCACTTTTGCTCAACTCAGCCGCTATCCTTTCCGAACCAAGGTTGTATACGAGGTACGATCCTGAGAGCTTTGCTGGAAACAATAACCCGGATTCCAGCATGGAAGTCTGGGTAAGTGCAATTTCTCCTCTGCCTGCAAGTGAGTATCCATAAGTTGGGTGCTGGGTCCCTCCCCTGGTATTTGCAGTTCTGTTTACTGTTTTGTTGTATGAGTATTCATAAATTTCGCGAAGGCTGACCACTCCATCGCCAGTCACATCCGCGTCTCCCCTAAGTCCGGAGACCAAAAAATGGGTAAAAAACGACCCACCTATTTCATCAGACTCCTGGGACCCTTCGCTTGCCGAAGACGATGTGACGATAATCTCTCCCTTTGTATTATCCAAAGAGACCATGGATGGAGCAAGGGTTCCACCTTTGATGCGTGTCATTTGTCCTGATTGGCAAGCATCCACAAAAGCCAAGCGAACATCAGCAGGAGAATCCTTCAACCAAGCCTTTAGCTCAGACATGTAAAGGTCGGTATTCCCAAGCTTTAGTGCTCCGTCCATAGCATGACCCGAGTAGTAGAATACCAATAGAACACTCTGGCCTGAAGCCTTGGCGCGTAAGATGCTTTTGTCCATTTGCTTCATGGCCTTTCGAACTTCGTCAGCGTCGCCACCCAAGATAGTCCAAACCTTATTCCGTTCTAGATGTCCCAGTTGGACAAACACATCCTCGAACTTCTGAGCGTCTCTCAATGCATATCTGAGCCTCTGCATACCTGGACCACCATTGTTGTTCCCAACGATTAACGCATATGGTTGCATCTGGCCTGAAGGCCAATCAGCCAAGGCGTGATCAGAAAGAGCCAAGCAACCAAAGACCAGCAGCATCAACAGGATTTTGCTCGGTGTGTCAGCACACAACTTAGGATTCATTGCAACGGCTCCTTCCTGAGAAGTATGCTGGTCTGTTTGCAATCCATGGGCAATCGTTGCCTTGAAATCCAGGTTCTCGGATCTCTTGCGGCATTCGTTACCTTGTGCGCCAGGGATGCACGAGGAATGGGATCTTCACAGAACAGGACAAAAACCCGTTCCTTTCCCAAGGTGTCATCCAGAATAATGCTCCCTGGAACAGGCCTCCCTGAGCCGCCAGGGTATGGCTCTGGCTTTACACCTGGTAAGGGGAAATATACGGTAACTGATCCAGCCTCGTCTACTCCCACAATGTGCACGAATCCACCCCTCGGAGCAGACAGCCTGAACTGGATCCTGTCTTTAGGGTGGAGTATCCTGCCAGGTCTTGCCAGTATCGGCTTTCCGTTTTCCATCACCAGGTAGCTCAGTGAAATCTCTGGGCCCTTGACAATGATCGAAGCTTTTTTTTCAGAATCTGTGTTCCTGTGTAAAAGGGGGATGAAAACAGCCACTATTATCAACGCTGATGCCAAACCAGTGCCCAGCAACAATCCTCGGGTAAGAATTGGATAAGATCGCCACCATTGTAACTTTTCCAAGGTATCTTTCTCTGACCTGGCTTTGACCAGGGCCAGGATACCCTGCCTTGAATGGGTTGATGAAAACTCCAGTTTGAATGAGTCCAACTCTTTGAGAAAAGAAGCACATTCACTGCAGCTAGACAAGTGCGCCCGAATTTTTTCCTCATGCTCTTTTGCTAGATCACCTGCGTGAAATCTCAAAAGGTCTTTTTCCGATGGGTGATCATGGGAGATGTCAAGTGAGAGTTTCACTTTTTGTCTAGTCCTTCCAATACCTTGTTAGCCTTGGCAATAAATGACTTCAAACGCTTCCTCACGGTTGGAACACTCAATCCTTCCTGAGTTGCAATCTCCTCTTGGCCCATTCCATCCACAAAATAACAAATGGCCATTCGTTGAGTTTTCTCGTTGAACCTGGGTAAAACCTGCCGAACAATGGCAGCCACTTCCATCTTTTCGGCTGATACACTCTTGGGAAAGTCCCCGAAAGCGGCCTGGCGTTGATGCCTGATATTCCTTCGTTTGTTCGAGCGAATTACATTCAGACAGTGATTTGTTGCGATTCGATAAAGCCAGGTCATGGGAGAAGACTCTCCCTTGAATGAATCCAGGGCGTGGAGAGCTTTTACATACACCTCTTGAAGTGCATCCTCTGCGTCCGCTTGGTTTCCCAAAAGAACGAAGCAACGTCGATAGACCAAGTGTGAAAACCGGTCGTAGAGTTCTTCTAAAGAGATATGTTGATGGCTGATCAACGTTTCTAAACTCGTTTTCCATTATACCGTGTCCGACGGAGTCCATGATTGCTCCCTTGTAACATTGGACACCGGTGGAAAGAAAAACAGGAAAAAAATGTGATACAAATCACTCCGAATCGTATTTCAATAGAGCCGCGACTGGTGCAGGCTGTAGTTTTTCACTTCCTTTGAGAAAGGAAAGCTCCACCGCAAATACATGTCCTGCAACGATTCCTCCTTGTTTTTCTATTAGTTGTGCGCAGGCCCTGGCAGTACCCCCTGTTGCCAGTAAATCATCTACCACCACGACTCTCATGCCTTTTTGCACAGAGTCTTTGTGCAATTCCAGAGTGTTAGAGCCATACTCGAGGTCGTATGATACCCTGTCCACCTTGTAAGGCAACTTACCAGGCTTTCTTGCCGCCAGCATACCAAGACCCATATGGTAGGAAAGAGCTGCACCAAAAATGAATCCACGGCTCTCTATGCCAACGAGAGCGTCAACGCCCCATGGCTCGATCAGTTTGCCCATCTGATCTATGGCCATCTTGAAAGCCCCGGCATCTTTGAGCATGGGGGTGATATCCTTGAATACGATTCCAGGTTTTGGAAAATCCGGAATGTCCCGTATGTACTTGCTCAATTCGTTCATTTTTTTCTCCTGACTCAATTGTTCCTTGGAAGAAAAAACAGGGGATTTCTGGGTTTTGTCCTCTTTCTAATCTCGAAATGGACATGGGGACCAGTCGCCCTGCCTGTTTGTCCAACCTCTGCGATTTTTTGACCCTGCTCAACCTCCTGGCCTTCTCTTACCATGTTTTTAGAATTATGGGCATAGACAGTGATGTAGTTGTTCGCATGTTTGATGATAACGAGATTACCATATCCGCTTTGCTGACCAACATACAAGACCTTACCTTTGGCAGACGCATAAACAGGTGTCGAGACAGGGGCTGCAATGTCGATACCGTCATGTCTCCTGCCGTGACGAATTCCAAATCTCGATGTAAGGACTCCCGTTACCGGCCAGATAAACATGCCCTTGATTCGTTTAATCTGCTTGCCCCGTTGTCCTTCTCCCTGCGTGCCAGGTTGCAATTTTGAAGATTTTTCAATCGATCTTGCGTCAGGGATGAATACCGATTGTCCCACCGAAATTTCATCGGGATTGTCGATACCATTCACTTCTGCAACTTCTTGGAGGTCTGCCTTATACATCCTGCAAATGGATGATAGAGTCTGTCCAGGCTTGACCTTATGATATATCCCCACTGCTTGTGTATCAGGTACATCTTTCAACCAGGACGGTGGAGCGGCTGCCACACATCCTGCCAGATATGATGATGCAAGTACTAAAATCCATGCCGACTTAAGCATGCTTGCTATTCTACTCCACTCGTCAGTCTCTTACTTGCTCGTGCACCTAGAAACATAATTCCAGCAGAGCAAAGCAGGCCGAAGACGAAGCCAACTATCGACCACATGAGTTCAGGGGTTGAGCCAGATGGTAATACGTTGATGCCACTAACGATTTTTTCTCCTGCAGCCATCAGTTTGAAAGGCCACAGAACCCACAACGAACCCAGGATGAGACCGATTAGAAAAGCCATGGTGGTGGAATGAAATTTTTTCAAGAGAAAATTCAGAAGACGAACGAAAGCCAAAAGTCCAACCAGACATCCGGCGGCAAATACCGCAAGCTTTACCAGGTCCATGTGATTGATGGCATCTAGCACCAGCTTGTATTTTCCCATGACCATCAACATGAAAGACCCGGAGACACCAGGTAAGATCATCGCAGATATTGCGATGGCTCCTGAAAAAAACAGGCCAACCATTCCCAAACCCATTCCTGTAGCAGGTCTGATGAGAGTCAGGGATATCAACAAACCCACCCCCAAGATACAAGCAAAGAGTTCAGGCCAGGATTTTCTCTCCAAAAGTTTATACGGGACAGCAATGGATGGAATGATCAAGCCTATGAAAAAAGATAGGGTTGGAGACAGGTGCGAGTCAAGCAAGTACGCGATGAGATGTGAACTTGCAAGTATGGCTCCAGCGGCCCCCAGGGCAAGGACCAGCAACCATGTTGCGTCCAGCCTTTTCCATTCATTGACCAACTTGGCTCTTTTTTCTGAATCTGTTGGCGCGGTCAAAACTTGGAACACTACCTTGACAGTGCCGGCACCGAAAGCACCCAACGCAGACAAAAGCCTTTCATATATTCCCAGCACCAACGCGAAAGTACCACCTGAAACACCAGGAATGATATTGGCCACCCCTACCAACATACCTTGGACGACAAAAAGCAAGTAATTCAATTCTAGACCTCCATCTTCCAACCATCATCTTGGATTGACGGAGGATTCCATTCTCCTCCAAAATCCCTGGCCAGAGTCAGCAGTGTCAAAGACACGCAGCCGTCTTTCAGCGCACCACGGTCGGTGTCTTTGGGAGGAGATTCTTCTTCTGGGCGATTTCCTATCCAGTAGTATTCACGCCCCCTCGGATCAATCCTTCGTTCCACGTCACCTGGTTCGAGTTTGTTTCCCTGCCTCGTTATCCTTATGGTCTTTGAAGTGTGGACAGGAAGATTTACGTTCAGATAGCTTCCCTTGGGAAGAGGATTTGAAGAAAGACGAAAACACAGCAGTCTGCAAAAGCGACCTGCTTCTTGAAGTTTGTCCATATTGCTTCCGGCTTTGACACTGATCGAAATAGAGGCGATTTTCGCACCTTGCAGTGCCCCCTCCGCAGCACCTGCCACCGTCCCTGAATAATCCAAGTCTTCTGCGATGTTAAATCCGAGATTGATCCCGGAAACTACAAGATCAGGAATAGAGGGAAGAAGGGCTCGAAATCCCAACAGCACACAGTCTGCAGGAGTGCCGTCCACACAGAATCGGCGTTGGGCCAACTGTCGCACCCTGAGAGGTCTGTGAAGAGTGACCGCCCTGGAACATGCGCTCCGTTCAGAATCCGGAGCTATTGTCCAGACTTCACCTAGTCCCTCCATGGACTTTTCCAAGACATTGATCCCCGGCGCATCTATTCCGTCATCATTGGTCAAAAGAATCAAGGACATGGGCTGCAGCCTAACGTCAGCAAAGTAGGTTGTCAAATACGCTGGATGACTTTCCATCCCAGCCTACAAATCGATCAAAAAACAGCGCCCGCTGCAAAGCAACGAGCGCCGTCTAATCGGGGCGACTGGATTTGAACCAGCGACCACTTGCACCCCAAGCAAGTGCGCTACCAGGCTGCGCTACGCCCCGCAACCAAGCGAAGCGGAATATAGTCCGTGACAGGTTGCAGTGTCAAGAACAATGGACCATGAAAATTTTATCTGCATTTGAATCAAGATTTGTACTATCGACGGTCAAAATGATCGACGATGGCATTCGGGCTTTTCTTGACCCATTCAACGGAGACTGTTAATTTGGCTCTCTCCCGGAGGTGCTGATGGAACGACATGAGATGACTTTCACTATTTACCTTGAAGACACAGATGCCCAGGGAATTGTTTATCACGCAAACTACTTGCATTTTTTTGAGAGAGCCAGGACGGAAATATTGCGCAAATTAGGCGTAGATACCAGCAGGCAAGGTGACGGAGACCAAAAATTCGTGGTACACCAGGTTACCATCAAATACCTCAAGCCTGCCCTACTAGATGACAAAATTTCCATAAAAAGCTCATACGAAAGAGTATCAGACTTCCGCCTGTCTTTTGACCAGCAGGTATTCAGGCATGGTACCTCCGGCGCTCTTGTACAGGCAGAGATACAATTGGTATGTGTAAACAAACGCGGAGAGTTGATCGAGCTACCATCGATTTTCAACGATTGAGAGCTTATCATCCATCCAGTCC
>CAYSLH010000199.1:0-9592 GCA_964431605.1 uncultured Myxococcales bacterium | reverse complement strand
CACTTGTTTCCGGGCTTGTTTCCGGAAGCTGGTGCTGAAATAAGCGATGAGACAGGCAGAGGCTGGGAGTTTATTGGACCAAAAGTATGCGGATACCGTGGGGTGGAACTTCAATGTCCACGCAGCCTTCTCCCGGGGCCGGCTCACAACCGGCAGCCTGGACCTGGAAGGACGCCTGTGGATCCAAAAGATCCCGGAGAACAGTTGAGGGGCCAAAGCCCACTGTCATCAGTGAGCCGTCGAGAGCCGTATGGCTTGATTGTCGTGGGCTAAGATTCATGACTACGAGCAGTGTCTCGTCCTGGTGTACCCGCTCAAAAGCGTAAATCCCATTGTCCTCTCCCCCCGAGTTGGTGGTGCTCCATCGAACCTTCATCGATCCACGTCTCAAGGCCACGTGTTGTGCGCGGAGCCTTGTCAGGTTTGAAATAAACGAAAATGTGGGATTGGCCGTGTCATAAGGTCTCCAAAGCGTGTCGTCTGTGCCGTCTCCATCCGAATCATAGGTCTTTTGAGCCATCTCGATGTGACCGTTTTTCATGACCGGGACCTTGTAGTATTCGTTGTCCCAGAGTGTCTCGCGGTTGGCGGGATCATTTCCTCCCGCAAATTCCTGTTCCACTCCGTAGTAAAGACATGGAATGCCCTCGGTGGTGAAAAGATACGCCAGTGCCAGGTGCAAGACCTTTCTCTTTTCGTTCATGGTCCAGCTTGTGGGCATAAAGTACAGGAGCCTACCCACATCGTGGTTGGAGATGAAATTGACCACCAGTTGTCTGGAGTTCAGTGGATTGCCGTTTTCATCTGTGGGGCCTTGTTGCTTGCCCTCATCGCTGTAAAGACCCTGTTGTCCGCCTGACTCACCGCACGGGTCGCGGTCGCATCCTGATTTGCGGCACATGAGTCGCTCTATTTCGCAGGTTCGGCTTCCGTCACCCAGGATAGCCCCTCTGAATAGAGTGTAGTACTGGGAAAAATAAAAGACCGAGTCCACTCCCTGGCCTTGGGTGTAATAGCCAAGAAGATTGTCGTCTCCATCAAACGCTTCACCAAACATGAAAAAGTTGTGCTTTCCCCGGTCGGCGGCGTGAGCGCGAATTCTAGGGCAGAAGTCTTCCCAAAAATCCTGCTCCACGTGTTTGAGAGTGTCGATACGAAACGCATCGAAATCTCCTATGTCTATCCACCTGGCAAACACATCGTATAACGTGTCCCGAACGTCCGGCCTCCATGTGGCAAGGTCCTTGAGTCCCCCGGGAAAATCTCCAAGAATTTCTTGTTCACGGCGGCATGAGTCGTCCCAGGAACAACCCCATTGGGGGCATCCACATACTTCAGGGTCTGTCCATACGGTAACGCGACCTTTTTTGTTGTATGCATAGTCGTGTGCGAATAAATCCGGTACGGGAGGCATGCGGTTGATTTCCGGATCCCTGACGAATACTACGGGCGCCGGGCCAGATGGACCCAAGGAGGTCCAAGCCTGTATTCCGTCGGAGTTGAAGTCTGGGTCCCATTCTTGTACACGCGTTAGATCGCTCGTGGGATCCGCTTCACCGATTGGAATAATTTTCCCTCCCTGGCCTATGAAAAATTCGTCCGGTTGACCATTTTTGTTTATATCGTAATAGAAAGCCTGGCCCACATGGTTGGTGACTATATCAAGAATAACCTTGAAGCCACGAGCGTGGGCAGCGTCGGTAAACTCCCTGAGAGAACTAAGGTCCCCGAAATGGGGGTTGGGCCTGGTGAAATCCTGTGTCCAATAACCGTGATAAGAACTGAAGCCTGCGTCTTGTTCTACGTTTTTCACTACGGGGCTTATCCACAGTGCCGTTACGCCCAACGCTTCCAAGTAATCGAAGTGGTCCATGATTCCGCGCCAGTCCCCACCGTGGTAGGCCGAGGGATCGTGGATGTTTGTATTGTAATCGTTGGATGTGTCACCGTTGGCAAAACGATCGGTCATTATCTGGTATATTACTTCATCTCTCCAGTCTATGACGTTGTCCGATAGAGGTTCCGAGCCTGGTTGGGGTGGGTTTATGCAAGCAGTCGGCAGCAATACCATGGTGAGCATGGCAAGGGCGTGATGAAAAATTTTGGATCTCATGGCCTTACTCCTGGTATCTCGAACTGTGGAACCACCACTCGACGCTGATTCCAAGGTAGTAGCGAAGTCCATGCTCTCGCTGAGGATCGTCTGGGGCGAAGGTTCTTAGCGCAGAGTCATTCAAAAACGTCATGGCGAAGATGAGCCTGAGCTGTGGTCGGGAATAGCTCCCCTTGGCCACGGACAAGGTAGGCATGAGCCCTACTTCAAAGGCAAGGGGCTTTTCAAGATTGCCTGTCTCAGGCGCAAGTCCGTTGGGCCTGAAATACTGCAGATTGGCTTCGCCAACGAGTTGAAAGTTTTTGCTTACGAACCACGACGGTCGAAAGGCGATGCTGGTCTCCCAAAGATCGTCTCGATCATAGACGTTGGGGTCAGCGTCTTTGAAATAGCGAAGGTAGGCGCCCAGCAAAAAGCCCACCTCATGGTGTAACTCGTAGTTGGCCGACAGGCCAAACTGAATCTCGGTAGCTCCCGTGGTCTTTTTATCCTTATTGAAATCCACCGGGACTGCCAGTTCGTTATACGCAGCCAGTCCAGAGGCATAGTGGGCAAACAGGTTCAAGTGGCTCGATTCACCAAACCCGTATAGGCTCGTTTCAGCACCAGCCATCCATCCGAAATCTGAAGGTAGCTTTTGCTCATAGTCATCCTCGGTACGCCTGCTTCCCGGTGCCAGGCTGTGGGCTTCAGCGTAAACGATAGCCTTGAGTCTCAACTCGTCAGCCAGTGAAAACATGTGTTCTCCATGCAGGGTGAAAATAGTCCGCTGGCGGTCCATGAACAGAACCTGGCGAGTGCCGAATTCTTCGCCAGGAACAACAATATGTTGAGTCATGAACTTATCGTCCAACCGGTTTAGTCCAATGTGAAATCTTATGTTAGTGTCACCGAAATAGTATGCGGCACCTGCTCCTACCGTGTTTTGTTCCTCGAGCGGCCAAAAATCTAGAAGGTAAATATCGTCACCCCGGTACATTCGTGAGCCTGCCCATATCCAAAGACCTGGAAGCAGTGCGTCTCTAACTTCTAAGTAGAGATTCCTGATGGCCAGGTCCGCTGCAAAATCTCCGTTGAAATGAAACATCTTATCGCCCAGGGCAAGGGTGATCTGGGTCAGGAAGGTCGCCGGGCTTGAAGGAAGCTTTTGTTCGTATGCAAAGTCAATCTCTGCGTAAGATGACTCCAGTAGCCTGGGAGGGTGAGTCACCAAGTGGACCTGACGGCCGGTCCCTCCCAAAAGATTGGAGCCTGCCGATACCCTACCGTATGAGCCGAACTGGAAGTGCTCCAGGATTTCATCGAGTAGGTCACTCGATGAAGCTGAATCCTGTCTCTGGCCGGATTCTTCCTGCTCCTGTTCCCCGGCCAATGTCGGTGAATTCATCACAAGCAAAGCCGTGATGGTTAGTAAAAGTGTTATTGATTGCCTCACGTTGTCTCCTTTTTGACGCTCGTAGCTATTTCAATCAGGTTCGCAGTGTAGTTCTACCGGGTGATAGCCCTGTGCACACCTGTCACAAAGTTTTCCCGAATAACCCTGTTGACAATCGCAGATAAAATCATCTCCTTGCGCTCGGCAGGTGCCATATAGGCAGGGCGCATCCTTGCAAGGATCCTGAGCAGGTACGCAAATCAACCCCTGGGACATATAGCCATCGGCGCACGAGTCACATAGCTGTCCGCTGTAACCTTGATGGCAAAGGCAACTATCGGTTCCCTGCTGTGCCTCGATGCAGGTGCCGTGAATACATGGGTCGTCTTCGCAACTGATGACCGAACCCGCGCAGCCGTCCGAGTATCCCTCTGTGCATGGGGATGGTTTATCCCCAGGATCCCAGAAGTCTGGAGGGGTGAAGTCCGCGTCTTCATAGAATCCTGCATCAGGGTTTGAGGTGGAGAGATCGCCACATGCAGCGATGAGCAGGATACTTGAAAAAACGATCACGAAGCATGCTTTCATGGATTGTTCTCCAGACAATCTTGCCTTGACAGCAGTAATGCCGAGGTGCGAGGTGGCAGGACAAGCTCGATGGTTCTACCCACTGTTGCAGAATATGCACCCAGCACGTCCACAAACCGCACATCCCCGGCAAGCTTTATGTCTTCGGGAATACTTATGGATAGGTCGCGGCCCACTGTAGCCCTGGAAAGTACCACGACACATGGAAAACCGTCATCGGCGTCACGAATGTAAATATACAGATTTTCGTTCACCACAAGAGTCCTCCTGGTGCCTTGCCTCAATGCATTTGCACAAGCCCTTGCCCTGCCCAGGCGGCGTACGTGTTCTAAGACACTGCTCTCTTTGGAGTTCAGTTCGTCGCCGAAACGCATATCTCGCCTGTTGTCCGGATCGCTTGCTCCTACAAGCCCGATCTCGTCTCCATAGTAAATGACAGGTGCACCAGGTTGGGTCAGCAAGAAAGTCCAGGCGATTTTCAAAAGATCGTAAGGCTTTTCTGTCTTTGGCGAGGGTGCCGGATGTCGTCTCGGTTGCCAAAGTTCGTCACCATTTACGTCCGATACGAACCTCGGCACGTCGTGGTTGCCAAGGATTGGGGCCATGATGGCACCCGAGCCTTGCCATGCCTGTTGGGAGTCATCGACTTCCCGGTCAAGTTCCCGCATGGATATTCGCCCTGCCAGGGCGTCCCTCAATGCCCACATGACAGGAAAATCGAATTGTCCCGAGAGACTGTGCTCACCAAGGTAGTAGCGAATGTATGCTTGCCCCGCCCGATCGGTATAGGTCTCTCCAAGCAGGTAGATGGGTGACGGACCTGAACCGAGGCCTTTGTTCAATGAGGCTCGCAAATGCCTGATTACCATGCGTGGCATCATGGGCACGGCATCTATACGAAGACCATCCATGTCAAACCTGTCCAGCCAGAAGGTCATGTCCTCCACGATCTGATGTACCAATCTGGGTTTTGAAAAAGATACGTCAGGCAGAAAAGAAGTAAACCAACATTCCTCCATGGACGTCGTCCACGAACACGTGGTGCCGCAGATACAATTACCCATCGGGTCGTTGAACCAGCCATCTGACCTATGCTTTGTCCAGTACGGGTGTTGGAGATGCACATGATTGGGCACCACATCCGCCAGTATTCTGATGTTGTGAGAATGAGCAGTGGACACAAGTCGGTCCAGTGCTCGTGAGCCACCGAATCGACTTTCGACCTTGCGAGGCAAACAGGGCCAGTAGCCGTGGTAGGCCTGAGAAGGGTAGCCGTCTCGACCGATAAATTCGCCATCCGGATTTTCATACAAGGGAGATAGCCAAAGAACGTTCACCCCGAGGCTTTCGAAATATCCGTCCAGTATGGCCTTGCGCACTCCTTCCAGATCTCCACCGTGATAGTCTGAAATACTTGCCTGTTGATCCATCCGACCATCCGCTCTGCGGAATCGATCGACCAATACCTGGTAAATAAGAGCGTCGTGCCAGTCGAAAGGCTTGTCCTGTGTCCAGAAAGGGACTGTGATTGGAGCTGCTTGTGCGCCCGATTGGTCCATGGCCTCGATGGTCAACCTATGCTTGCCCCCGGACAGACCGCTGGCAGAGGCGTGGATATTGCCGGGGCTGGTATCTGCCGTAACGTCGAGCAGGGTTCCTTCCTGAGTGGTCACCCGGATGGAACCAATGTCGAGAGGGATTCCGGAATCAGCGCGTAAAAAATGCGCTTCAATTTCTATATCTCCCCAACGATTGGTATGAAGTTTTTTTAGCTCCAGGGCGGGATTGGTACAGTCAGGTATGTCGACAGCAGAATTTTCGCGACCGCTGGAATCATACAGAGTCAGGGGGTTGAACTTATCCAAGTAAGTTTTTTCACCGACCTGTATCCTGTATTGGTGAAGACCTGGTGATGCCACAAGAGATGCTGAGTATGTCCCGTCACCATCGTAGTCTGTTAGGGCCAATCTGCCAGGTGTCCACGAATTGAAGTCCCCCACGACCCATGCCTGGCCTGATTCCTGGTCCGGTTCCCAGAAAATAACGGCCTGGCAGGTTCGACTGAAGCCATTTTGCAAGGAGGTTTGAGAGCAGGCGGTTGCCAATAGCACCCCCATCGTCATTGTCAAACATCGTGTCATCTAGTCTCCCATGAGCCGACGGCAGGCTTTAGTTCAGGAGGCGATGATCGATCCATTAGGGCCAGGATGTATGCTCCGGCTCCAAATCCCACCATGGGAGTCTCTCCCTCGTAGTCTCCGGTATCCGGGTGGTAGAGTTCGGCGATCATACCGTGATTGAAAAGCGCCTGGGAGGTGACCCAGCCCAGAAGCTTGTCAGCGATTGTGCTGCGGCCTGCCAGCCTAAAAGCGCAAGATGCTCTTAGATCCGTAAATACCCACTCCTGATTGTCGTACCATCCTCCATCGTCGTTGCGGAAAAATCCCCGTCCGCTCGGTACCTTCAGATTGGTGCCAAACATTTCCAACGTGGCTGTTGCAGTGTCGCCAAATGGATCGAAGAGCATCCAGTTCAGTGCTTCTGCAACTGCCATATCGAAATATCCGCTGTTATTCGTTAGCTCTTCATATGAACTGGCAAGTACCTGTTCACCATCGGTGCAATTGGCTTCGAGTGCGTCCCTGATGCTTAGTGCAGCCAGGCTATACGTATCCGCCAGTGACTCGTCGCCTTGAATCGTGGCCATGACTGAAGCTTGCTCCAGACCTTTGGACGCCGCTAGGGATGTAAAACTGTAACGCTTTTGCTTTCCGTTCCAGTGCACTTCCCAGATGGACGAATCGGCGGATATCATACCCGTATCTGAATCAAGCAGTGACAATAGTGCGTTTGCGATATCATCCCTGATTATGGGCCAGTTTTGGTTTACGAGACTCGTGTCTCCACTCTCCTTTGTGTATTCACCCAGGGCCCACAGGAAAAGACCGAAACCGTCGAACTCGATGTTTGGACCATCCGTGTTCAAATCCGTCTCTTCCTTACCACGACCATAGTACCGGGTTATGCTAACCTTGTAAGGTACGCCGGTATAGTCCACGAAGTTCCCGGAATCCGCCGACAGGACGAAATCCAGCGCAGCCCTGGCCTCTGTCATATGGCCTGTTTTTACAAGGGCTAACACAGCGTAAGCCATGTCCCTCACCCAACAGATGTTCCATGCGCCGGGTGGCAGGCTGGCTACTATCTGTCCAAATGACAGGTCGGTTGATTCCCACACTTGTCCCTGCCGAAGGATAGCTTCCGATTGACGCCATACAAATAACTCGTCAGGAGAAAGTCCATCCGGGGGACTGGTTCGCCACGCATCCCATGAGTCCAGTTCATTTCCTAATGCGGTTTGGGAAGTCAGTCCTGCGTATGCCTGTCGAACGTCATCGATGAGATCGCTTTCGTGTTTGAACGGGTCAAAAGCGCTTACTACACCGAACCAACCTGCCTGGCCCGGATCCAGGGTGAAGTCCTTTTGAAAGCCCGCCACCCTGTCGTCCCCAGTGCTGCTGTCTATGTCGTCGGACAGGTCTAAACCTTCATGCAACGCATGCCAGGGATTGTTGGGAGTAAATCCATGATGGCTGGGGGCGTCGAGCGGCCAGTGAACCATCAGTCCTCCTGGACCGCTTTCCAGCAGGATTCCATTTGTTGAGTTGTAGACTATTCGTTCTCCATCGAATCCGGGGTTGGCAGGGTCGGATTCAGAGGTGGAGCCCAGGTGATAGTTATGAATGGTGTAGATGGACACGTCGGCAGGTTCAGTGCCTTTGTTGGTCACTTTTCCTGTCAGGACCATGGCAGTCCTATCAAGGTTCCACGGTGCGTAGACATAAGTGTCTATTACAAAGGTGGATACATGTTGGACGATGTGGATTATGCCTGTTTCAGAGAGGTATTCGGCGCGTCGGACGTCTACCTGGTCCAGCCATATGCTCAAATCTTGTGTTCTGATTCCAAGGTAGGAATCGTACAACAGGTTGCGGGTCGTTACACCCTCGTCCCAGTTTCGATAGACGTGTTCGAGAAAAGATGTCACCTTGGCCCCGTTGAGATCATAACCCACCACGCCATGGCCGTTGGCCGATACCATCTTGAAATACGATGGGTGGGCTGAATTGCAGGTATCCTGGTCGGATGAACAATCGGGAAGGCATGCTCCCGAGTCGTCGTTGTAACCCGTGTCACAGTTACACATGAAAGAATCTCCTGAAACGCTGCATTGGGTCCTGTGTTTTTCAGTACATGGGTTGGGGCTACATGCGTCTTGTTGGTCCGGTACGCAGGTGCCTGTTTCGTCGTGAAATCCCGGATCGCAACTACACACGTAAGAATCTCCCGATACACTGCATTGGCCGCGATGTGATTGGTCGCATGGGTTGGGGTTGCATGGATTGATCTCGTCGGCAACACATACCAAGCCGTCAGGATGGTATCCCTGGTCACACTGGTCACACTGGTCTCCCGAGTACCCTGCGTCGCAGTCGCACGTCTCTAAACCATCTATCACCAGGCAGGTTCCATGAATGCACGGGTCCGAATCGCACGGTTGGTCAGGCAGACATTGATTGTTATCAATGTGGTATCCTTCATCACACGAATCGCATAGAGTGCCGCTCCAACCTGCCATGCATTGGCAAGATCCCTTCTGTGCGTTTTGAGTGCACGTGCCATGTCGGCAAAAAAGTTGTGCACACCAATCCCTGTGGCAAACCAGGCCCGAAGTAACGAATCCAGGGTCGCACCGGCAGATCGGCCCATCGTCTAAGACGGCACACGTGCCGTGGAAAGAGCAGTCGATATCCGCACATGGGTCCGTAGATGTTTGGCAGCCCGCAAACCCAACGACCGCGAGGGCAAGTAAGGCAGTTCTGAATATTGGTATGGTCACGGTTCAGTCCTCGACCAACACGGCAGAACCGTGTCCTGGCAGGGTAAGCTCAACGCTGTCTGCATTGGTGGTTACGGTGGTGTCGGTAATCACGTCTCGGAGCGTAGTGCCGTTCGGTATGCCAAGAGGCCCAATGGGTATTGTTACAGACTGGGCATCTGCGCGTTTGTTGAAAACCACGATAGCCTTGTCAAGTCCATCTTGAAGTGAATACGACCACACCAACCCGTCGGTATCCATGAAAAGTTGGTTGCGAGTCCCATGCCTCATGCATGGGTGCATGCTTCTTGCCGCAGTTAGTTTTTGTACCTGTGCCAAGGTGTCTTGCTGGTACTGATTGAGCTGGTCTCCAAATCTCATAAACTTTCTGTTGTCCGGATCTCCAGCACCCTCCATTCCGAACTCGTCACCGTAATATATTAGTGGAATTCCGGGAATGGTCATGAGGAAGGTCCAGGCCAGCCTTAGTCGCTGGTAGGGCTCTTCAGAGACCGGTAAAGGGGGAGGGTTGGACCAACCTTGTTCCTTTGAGCCGTTACCCCACATGTCAGCGATGTCTCCTGCAGCGTGTGACAATGCGGGAAAGACATCGTGGTTGCCAAGGCAATTGGACATG
>CAYSLH010000198.1:4530-9654 GCA_964431605.1 uncultured Myxococcales bacterium | reverse complement strand
ATCGGGAATCACGATACAGGGTGCGTGGGCTTTCCAAGGGAAAGTCTGTATTGAACTTGTTTGGATATACGGGAGGGTTTTCTGTGTCCGCAGGGCTTGGCGGCGCAACCAGGGCTGATACGGTGGACAGGGATGGCTCAGCGGGTGAATTGGCGAGACAGTCTTGGATAAAAAACGACCTGGACCCTTCGATGCACAAGGTGCATATTACTCCTGTTCAGGTTTTTTGCGAACAAGCAGCAACTAGAAAACAGAGATGGGATATCGTTGTTTGTGATCCGCCTAGTTTTGCCCCAAGCGAAAAGAAAGTCAGAACCGCTCTCAACGCATACCGGGCCCTGCACCAAGCAGCGATGGGCCGGGTAAAGCCGGGGGGCCTCTATCTTGCGGCATCCTGTTCTAGTCATGTCAACCTCGATGCCTTCGAAAGTACGTTGTTGAGCGTTAGCAAGCGTGATGGAAAAGCGGTTCAAATTTTAGAGCGTTGGGCTGCTCCGGCCGATCATCCCCGCCTCGCAGCTTTCCCGGAGGGTGACTATCTGAAAGTTATCCTCGCTCGAGTCGTTGCTTGATAGAGGCTGGAACAATTTTTTGCATATGGAAAAATGAACGTTTTCAGAAAATGAGGCGTCGAATAGCATAAAAGGTTATGATATGAATGGACTAGAAAAAAACAATTGCTAAAAATTCAAATCATGGTGTCAAATAAATGTTGTTTTGTTTCATTTCAAAGTTGGGAGGCGGAAAATGAGAAACAGGATCTTTTATGGGTTGATGATTGTTTCATTGTCTGTTGTTACGTGGAGTGACTGCGCTATTGTGGATGAATTTCTGGCCATGCAGGCTGCTGATTCGGTGGACCTGGCTCAAAATGAAAGCAGCCTTTCTACTACCACCATGGACGGCATCGATCAGAACACGACCCCTGGACAGGCAGCAGAAAAGTCGGTGGAAAACTTGGGTGTATATTATACCCCCGCCGGCTGCGCCGTGGGAACCATCGATAACGAAGATCCGAGCAAGGTCACCTGGGAACTGGATCACTGCACGGGCCCATATGGTTTCGTGACGATTACCGGGACTATCAACGCTCAGTATTCTTCCATTACAGACGGTATAAAAGTCCATTACACCGGCACAGGTGTCCAGTTCAATAAAGCTATCATGGACCTTGATACAAGCGTGGAAGTTACCATGGATGGGACCAAGAAAAATCGGGCTATTACAACTCACACCAAGGGTGTTGGCCCGAGGGGAAACGAGGTAGAGAGGGATGGGACATACCAATTGTCCTGGGATTGGGATTCAGGTTGTCTGAGTCTGGATGGCGGATGGGAAACAAGGGTGGACAACAAATCCTGGACTACCACCGTCACCAACTGGGAACGGTGCGAAAATGAGTGTCCCAAGTCAGGTGGGAAGATAGAGTTCGTGGGAGGTATCAGGAACGTTACCGTAACATTGGACTTCGATGGCTCGGATCATGTGGCATGGAAATCATCGCGAGGTTCTTCCGGCTCCATAGCCCTGGAATGTTCAGAAAAGTAAAAACAGGATCATCCGGGTGAGAAATCCAGACTAGTTCCGGTTGCACACCTTCTGTATATAAAGATCCACCAATTTTCTGTGAACTGCAGAAATATTTACGAACTTCAGTGCCCGCTTGGTGAAAAAACCATGCTTGCTTTCTCTTACCACCTTGCATCTTGCGAAAATGATTTCCGGTACGCCAGGCAGCATGAGTTCTACGACAGGTGCGTGATTACGAGGTATTTCCAGGCCTGAAGGACTCTCGACGAGCAGTCCCTCTGCAGAGATATCAGCCATCATGGGCATGAAAAGCTTTCCACCACTAGTCTCGCTGATGAATAGCTCCACTGTGGCTCTCCGGTTTCTTCTGCGTTCCAATCCGTACATGACACCCTCCAGGTAAGAATAAGTATTACATGTAGGATATTGGAATACAAACGCTTGGTCAAGTTTTCGACCTGAATTGAAGCACTATTGAAATAATTGAGACAGGGGAGGAGCAAATATAAAAGTCAGTCCCAAAGGGTATCGATGATATCCTTGTAGCGTTCAATGACTTTGCGTCTCTTGAGTTTCAGAGATGGAGTGAGCAAACCGTTTTCGGTCGTAAATTCTTCAGGAATGAGTGCAAAACGCTTGATCCTCTCATACCCCTTGAAGTCCTTGCTGAATTCAGCGAGTTGTTCCTCTATGAGGCTAATGGTGGCTTTATTTTTCAAAATCTCTTCATAAGACCCGTTGATACCTTTTTGTTTAGCCCACTTTTCTATGGAGACTTGGTCTGGGACGATAAGAGCGGCATTGTAGAGTTTGTTGGCTCCATCGATATACACCTGAATAATATAAGGGCTGAGTTGAAGTTGTTCTTCCAGGGGAGCAGGAACCACGTATTTGCCATTTTCCAGCTTGTATTGCTCTTTGATGCGACCGGTTATCTTTACGAATCCGTCTTCATCGAAGCGTCCGCGATCGCCCGTTCTGAAACCACCATCTTCCGTCAAAACTTTTGCCGTCTCTTCCGGCAGATTGTGGTATCCCTTCATGACGTTGGGACCGTAAACGATTATCTCTCCGTCTCCAGAGTCATCATCCACCACCGAGGTGTCGATCACGATCTTGACTTCCGGGAATGGTTTTCCCACAGTGCCTATTTTTCTTGTACCAGGGACGTTGGCTGCTGCCACAGGGGATGTCTCGGTGAGTCCATATCCTTCATAGACCATTATTCCGATATTGTCTATGAATCTTGCCACGTCCGGAGAAAGGGCAGCTCCTCCTGATATGGCATACTTGAGACGTCCTCCGAATCTTTCACGAACCTTGGAAAAAATGATCTTATCGAATATTCCATGTTTGAATTCAACCCACCAGGACGATTTTCCTTGCGCTTGGAGTTCCTTTCGAATCGCTTCGTTGGCCATGGCTGCATTGAATAGTTTGAGTTTGAGTCCTCCGGCTTCGTCCATTTTCTTTTTTAACCCGTCGTAGATCTTGTTGAAAATCCTTGGAACGCTAACAAGGACCGTTGGCCTAACTTCCGAAAAATTGTCTATGAGCTTTTGGACCGACTCGGCAAAGGCGACATGAGCACCCATGCTCATCATTACATGCAGCTCAACTGTCTGACCAAACGAATGAGCCCATGGAAGGAACGACAAAGAACAGTCTTCCGGTTCGAGGGGAAAAGCTACGTGAGCTGCATTGACCTGGTGTACGAAATTTCCATGGGTCAATAAAACGCCCTTGGGCTTCCCTGTGGTTCCGGAAGTGTAGATGAATCCACATATGGAATCTGGATCCGGGTCGATGGTCTCTACGGGATTTTCTTTGCCGGTTCTTATCATCCCCTCGAAGCTGTTGGGATCGTCGGCATCGAGGTGCATACCAACTATGGTTTGGAGGTTGTCCATTTCACCGGCAAAGCTTTTGATCTTGTCATAAATTTCAGCAGTTGTCGTAATCACCAACTTGGTGTTGGAATCCCTGAGAATGTATTTCCAGTCTTCTGCCAACTGGTGTTCATACATGGGGACGAACCTGGCTCCAAGGCCATAGGATGCATATGCGGCTACAGCCCACTCGACCCGGTTGCCTGCTATGATGGCGACTGCATCATCTTTTTTTATACCTGCCTTTGCCAGTCCTCCACGAAAACCGTCAACCATTTCACCAAAATCTTTGTAAGTGATCCATTTCCATATCCCGTTGATTTTAGTGCCGAAGAAATCTCGTTGAGCGTGTTGCTTGACGGCATTTTTTTGCATGTCTACCAAGTTGTTGAATTTCATTTTCGCCATGATATTCCTCCTGCGTAAAAGGCTTCGGAGTCTTCCATGTACCAGCGGCTGAAAGAGTCCGGCATAAAGATGATTCGATATATTTGAATCCAGAGGGCATAATATGTGTAGTATGACTTGAGGGCAATAAAAAACATTTAAATGTGCGGAGTATGAAAATCTCACCAATAGCTGCATACACTGATTTTGGTTATGGCTTGGGTATCACGTAGCATTATTTCTTAAGTGGGATCCGCAATCTTGGGGAGAAGAGAATTGAAGCAGTCGTTTGAGATAAGTTTGGGGCGGTATTTTTTTACTTCGTTCGTCATCGTGTTTCTATTTTCTTGTAACGATCCTGTTGGAGATGACTCGAACGATAATAATTGTGATTTTTCAAAATGCAGTACGTGGCAAGTATACGATCTTCAAAACGAAACATGCGAGACTAGGCATGGTATGTGCGGCACTCAAATGGATTGCCCGAAAGGTTATACCTGTGGAGATGCTCACATCTGCCTGCCGGCCCTGGGATGTTTTACAAACCAGGACTGCCTTGACGCACAAGCCACGGTATGCAAGGACGGCAGATGTACTAACGATGATTGTTCCAAGATGGTTACTCCTGCAGGAGTAAGAGATCTGGACATGGGAACAGTAATGGAACAAGATACCGTTTCTATGGATATTTCCAATGGCATCGTGGTCCTGCTGCCGTTTACGGTTTCTGTTGGAACACCCATTTTGTCTGGAGCATCTGTATCGGTCGATGGCAGTACAATTACATATCATGCCCCTCCTGCGGGAACGGTCCCTTCAGACGGAACCATGGATAGCTTTTCATTCTCCGTTACGGATTCGAGTCAAAGCCCTGATAATATGGCAACCGCAACCATGACCGTGTCGGTATACAAAACTCAAACTCCTGATGAATGCATTCCGTCACCCACAATAGAATGCAAAACACCTGACTTAGATATATCGACAACGGGTGAAATTCGCTACATATCGAGAAGAGGAGGTGTGACTCAAGTTTGGACAATTCCTCCCGGATACAGGCAAAAAGTACAAGCGCACGTAATAATCAGTTACCTTACAGGGCTGCCATTAACTTTTTCCATGAGTGACAGTTACGCCGTTGATTCGCCATACGAAGCATGCACCCTTAATGTGGATAATTCGGAAGGCAAGGCAATATGGTATGTGGAAAACGGGCAAACATTTTGGTGTAACCTCGATCCTGAAAAGACTTATTTTTTAAGGATAAGCGGAGAGAATGATGGTGAATATTGGTTGCAGTATTGATCCAGTATTGATC
>CAYSLH010000198.1:0-4430 GCA_964431605.1 uncultured Myxococcales bacterium | reverse complement strand
ATAAGCGGAGAGAATGATGGTGAATATTGGTTGCAGTATTGATCCAGTATTGATCATTGCCTGGTGGAGGTTGGGATTCATATCTTTGATCGTGGCTCAAGGGTGTTGGTAGATTAGAGTCCGGCGGCACATGGCGGCCGCATGTTTTCTCAACATTGGTTCTGATGGGCAAAAAAGATCGTCTCCGCAACCTGCAAGAAGGTTATTCGATGCGGCTATCTGTATTTGTGCAAAAGCCCAATGTCCTGGTGGAACATCGTTGAACAAAGGGTTTGTGGGTGCGGTTCCTGGATCGATTCCAAGGGCATTTACTAGCATGACTGTCATCTGGTCTCTTGTTGCATATTCATCTGGACAATAGCGAAGAGGTGAGCCTCCACATCCATTGCTAATCCCAGCGCTGTGAATTGCCTCGATGGCGGCATAAAATGGATTCGATAAGGGTACGTCAGAGAATGTCGGTTCTGCAGGTGGGTTGGATAAATCCAGTGAAAACAACTTGGCAAGAACCATAGCAGCCTGGCCTCTCAGGAGGTTGTCATCCGGATGAAAGCTAGATGCCCCATCTCCCTGCATGATTTCCCGCACCGCTGCTATTTGAATATCCCCCCAGTTGGGATCTCCAGGGGGCACGTCCAAGTACGATATGAGAGTGAGTCTTTGTCCAAGATCGACTAATTTGTCTTGGACCTGAATGGGAGGTACCTGTCTTGGTTGCTGTCTCCGAATGACGGCCAGTGCTGCAAGAACCCCCACTGCTTGGCCCGAGAGCATGGTCGAGGGTTGGAGTCGAATTGCACCATTGACCAACCGAGATACTGAGAGATTTTTCTCAGCCGGTAGTAATCCGTCCACCTCCTCAGGAATAAAGGATTCAAATGGTATTTGAAAAGGTCCAATTGCGTTGGTCCAGTCCTGCATGCTTTCCAGGTCTAGTTCTAGATCTTCGTTTGATAGACAATTGTGTAGGTCGACAGGATGTAGTCCAAGGCAAAGGGCTGTTTTGAAATTGGTAACCGATCTGTATCCACCAGGTTTGGCAACTCGTTTAATTTCGCCTGCTGTCAGGGTATGAAGTCCGATGATTCTTCGCGATTCCCGTATGTAAGGTACAACCGGCATGTTGTGCTCCAACTCCTTTAGTTCTGTGGGAATCATTGGACATTCGTTGTCCTCGATATTGTATTCACCATCATAGCCCTCTTCGTGTGCTATGGACCAGTCGGGTTTTCCCAATTCGGTTTGCATGTAGTGGATAAATTGTAATGTTCGCAACTTGGCTTGGCAGTTTGCCGTACGACGGGTGTCAAGACTTTCCAGAGCTGCCACTGTATATGGATAGTCATTGGACCAGTTGACTCCTGTTTTGGTTATGAGATCCGGTGTGTCTTTCGTATAACTACCTGCACTGGATGAATCCGGAGTGCCGCGATAAACGATAAAGGTACGCCACCCTGCTGGGTAATTTATATCTCCTGTGGGCTGGCCGTTGGCGTCAACCCATTCTGTGCCGTTGGCAGAGATTATAGATGCGAACACGTCTCGAATTGCACCATATCCGGGTGGGGGAGTAGCAATAGCGAAACCGGCAGGTAGTGCTCCTTCATAATGTCGGATAATTGCGGTATAGGTGATATCCTGTACACAGTCTGTTGGGTCGATATTATCGCTGGTATGTTTGCCCACACGGTATTTCGCGCCTGCAAGAGGTAACAAATCTCCATACTCGGTGGCATCCACGAACAAGGCTGCCGAAAAGTCATGTAATCTACCGTCGGCTTGATCTTTCGTCATAAGGGAGACAACTCGTGGATGTCCATCCACTGTCTGGCGTTTTGCTGAGTCCAACTGCATCCTGTAATAAACATCTATACCTTCTTCGGAAAGCATCTGTTCCATGATGCTTCGTCCAACGGACGGTTCGAAGCATTGAGAGACATCATTCCAGTAGTAGCAGGTATCCATGGATTTACCCAGATCGTCATAATGTTGCCGGACGCGATCTATGAATTCCAAATACAATCCCCAGTTTTCTGGTGCATCCATGGTACTTACTCCGGCTGCAGTCGCTTGGCCACCAACCCAGTCTGTCTCTTCTATTATTGCAACTCTCATTCCAAGCCTCGCTGACTGTATTGCGGCACCAAAGCCACCGGTTCCCGCGCCCACTACGACTATGTCGTATGAGTGGGTTATGACAGGAGGTTGTTGGCCGTCACCATCATTGGCATCACCATCGTCGAATCCTCCATCGTTTGGAGTGGAGTCTCCTTCTCCGCTACCGTCCACTTGTTGGTCTCCGTCCAACGTCAGATTGTCATCGCCTTGATGTTGGTCACCATAGCCCATGTCCCCATCCGGATTCCATGCGTCTTCCTTCTGCGAATCGGCGGATGCGTCGGGTATTTCATTTTTCACTGACGGATTACATCCTGAAGTGTAGCTGATTAATAACAACAGGTGGATGAGACTAATAAATCCTGGTGTAGTTGTTTTGCGTTGCAACAAAGTTTGAAGCTTTGTCTTCATAATCATTTTCTTCATCGTTTTCACCTCCATGGCAATTCTTTTTCATCCTTTGAATGTCAGTGGAGCCAATAATTGTACATCATGGTAATATAATTAGCATTGTGAGCCTGAAAAATAAATTAGGGGTTGGTATTTTGACCAGTTGCCGTTTGCACATCCGGCGAGGATAAGGTATCCATCCATGTCTGGAGAATGGAGGTTACAAGTGGTGATTCAGACCGCTGTGGTCATATGTCCACCCGGAGATGATGGCGAAAACATCCACAGGGAGATTCTTGGCCTTAGCGTGGGAGAAAGGTTGCTGTTAGCCCTTGGACATGCAGGGGTGCAACGAGTTGTCTTTGCGGGAATGGGCCCCAGGCCGCAGAGCAGCAGGGCTCCTGTAAAGGTGACGTCCAGCGCCAAGCTCAGGGATGAGGACCTGGCCGATGGCTTTTTGGTGCTTTGTTCTGACCTGGTATTCGATCGCACTCTGCTCAAGGATCCAAACAACCTTGCCGAGAGTATACCAATCCGTAAGCTGGCACCTGGATCTTTCGAAGATGTGATGACGAATCCGGATGATTTTCTCCGGCAACTGGGCCATGGACACGCGGTGTCAGGGCGGGGTTTTGCCCTTAGGGTTACGGATGACGCTTCTGCCAGGGCAGCTCAAAGGGCCCTTTTGTTGAGCCTAAGAAAACCCATCGATGGTCTGGTGGCCAGAAATATCAACAGGTATGTCTCGTTGTTCTTTACCCGTAGATTGGTTCGACTCGGTATAAAGCCGAACCAACTGACCGTTGCCATCATGGCCATGGGGTTACTGTCCGGGATATTGGCCGCGGTGGCGCAGCCCTGGTGGGTGCTCGTACTGGCAGGAGTGTTGTTTCAAGGCCAGTCCATTTTTGACGGGTGTGACGGTGAGGTGGCGAGGCTGACATATAGGTTTTCCCACCTTGGCCAGTGGCTCGATACCATCGGGGATGATTTTACCAACTATGTTTTTTGTTTTGGGCTTGCAGTAGGGCAGGCAAGGATACATGGTTGGACGTGGCTCTATTTCGCGGGGGGTGCTGTGTTGCTGATGCAATTGATCTCCAGCGGAATAATGTATCGTAGGATGCTGATTATGGGCACAGGGGATCTTCTGGCCGTTCCGGTACTCGTGGGAGGGGGGGGGAGTGGAAACAATAGAGTATTCGACACCCTGCGGCAATTGGTAAAGCGTGACACATTCGTGTTGATCATAGCGACCCTGGCTGCGGTTCAACTCCCCCTCGTGGCATTCATCACCATGGGGATCGGAACGGTACCTGTGTTCGTTGGGGTGATAATCAATGATATAAAGATCACTAGGCTGGAGAGCCTGAAGTAGTTAAAACCCCCTTTTCCATTCTTCGATGTAGCGCTGATAGGCTTTTTTTTCATCCGGCGGTATGGCAAGCCACCATCCGAAAACGATATACCCGGTCATCCACATGAACAAGGCGTCCATGATGAAAAATACACCGTAGCCGAGCGTCATCATTACTAGTCCAAACAGGAAAGACGCAAAGGTCAGGAGCATGAACATTGCCTGGTGCCATTTCAGACCGGCGTGATGGCGACCTTGCCATCCAATGGTGGTTATTCCCAAAGCAGGTATAAGCAGGACGTAGATTATGCCCATGTATTGAAACCATGGATGGATGAAAAAATGAGATCCCACAAGACCGGCCATCCCCAGCCCGGAGTATGATCTGGGAAGGCCGACCCAGAGGTTCGTAACCTTTACCGGATTGGCGCATGCACGTGCATGTCTGATAGTGCCAAATACCACGGGGACGGAGGCAAGGACTCCTGCCCACCATGGACCAATCACCGGAACGTATCCTCCATATACGCAAACAGCGGGAGCTATTGCGCAACCTAGTAAATCC
>CAYSLH010000197.1:0-9697 GCA_964431605.1 uncultured Myxococcales bacterium | reverse complement strand
GTGGCTGAAGAGAAGCTGAAAGAGGCATTGGTTCAAGCGCCAAGGTTTTGGGACCGCATCCATCATGACAGGCGACGTTTTTTGGCTTTCGTTCAACTTGCCTTGTGTGAGCATGCACAAACGAAAAATATCGTCTATCACGGAAACGCCGGTCACTTGCTGCTTCGTGGGGTATCTCACGTAGCTAGTATAAGGCTTATTGCTCCCATGTCATACCGGATTGGGGTACTACAGAAGCGGAGGAATATGAGCAAAGAACAGGCCATCGCTTATATCAACAAGGTGGATGAACAAAGACAAAAGTGGACGCAATTCTTATACGGGGAAGACTGTCTTGATCCTCATCTATACGACTTGACTATAAACCTTAGGACAATCGAGATTCCTGGAGCCGTCGACATCGCTATTGCAGCTTTGAGTAATGATAAATTTCAGCCAACCGAGGAGAGTCGACAGGCCATGGCTGATCTTTTGCTTGCAAGCAAGGTGCGTGCTGCGCTGGCTGCAGATGAAAAAACCTTGTCGGCAGAGGTGGAGGTGGATGCATCAAGGGGTTTGGTCAGGTTGAAAGGAAAACTACACTCTCTCAAAATGGTGGACTTGGTTCTCGAGGTCGTCGGTAACGTAAATGGGGTGGAAAAAATAGACAGGGACAACCTGGACGCTCCTGAATATATAGTCTAATCTTTCCATCTGAACTTTACCCTCGTATAGATAGCTATGGCTATTCAGTTATTATTGTGTGTGTGAACAGCTGTGTCGTCCTTACTCGTCGTTGGTTATACTGACGATCAAGTCTCTAAGCTGGCTTATCTTGAAAGGCTTGGCGATGAAATCCACAGCTCCGGCCTTTAGGGCATCTTTGGCCGTGTCCACAGTGGCAAAGCCTGTGATGATGACCACCTTGGTTCCTGGTGAGTGTTCCTTGACGAAGTTCATTACATCCAGTCCATCCGGCTTTTGCATTTTCAGGTCAGTGACCAGAACATCGAATTTTTCTTCCATGGTTCTATCGATTGCTTTCTGGCTTTCTGTGTATGTCTCCACGTAGAACCCCACTTTTTCAAGAGCAGGTCTGAGCCGTTCGCAGACTATGGGCTCATCATCGACGAGAATGACCTTTTTAGCGTTACTCATTTTTCAGCCTTTCCCGTATGCCGTAATGCCTTGTCCGATGCTTTTTTTACCAAGGCACCAATTTTAGGAAGATTGAACGGTTTGGTTATGAATTCAAAAACCCCCGTGTATTCGGCTTCTCGTACCGCGTCCATGGATGCATAACCAGTAATTATAATCACCTGGGTGCCGGGACTGTTTTCGTGTACATAGTGCAAGACGTCCAGACCGGTTGGTCCGGACATCTTCAGGTCAGTCACTACCACGTCGAAAGTGTTATTGGACAAGTGATTAAGAGCCTTTTGGCTATCGGTGAAAGTAATCACCGTAAATCCCAGCTTTGTGAGATGCTCTTCCAGCCTCTCACAGACTATTTGTTCGTCGTCCAAAACGAGTACTTTCGAGTTTTTCATTTCAATCTCCCTTGTATTACAGCAGACCCTCAACAGCCGAACGGATTAGTCTCTCCGGACATGAAAGCATCAACGCATTTGTCGATCAATTCGTCATTTCGCAAGTAGATATCAAGCTGACGGGTAAATCCCGTCAATCTACCCAAAATGCGGAGGCATATTTCCATTTGATCTACCGGAAGTTTCTTTCTTCTTGCAATCACTAGTCCACCCTTTGCTTCTACCATGAAATCGAACCCTTCGAGTATCTTTTTCAATAGCAGAGCTCTCCTCGAGCGGCGGGTTAGTTCGGTGGCTCCTCCAGCAAAGCGAAAATATATGTAGTTATCATTTCTGGTGTCGGTGAAATAGCTGTCTACAATGCTGAAGTGGTAGCCAAGTTTAAGGCTCAAGTGTAAGTAGTTGTTTGAGATGAGGGCCAAGTTCTGCTCTGGACTCCGGGTCATGTGTCCGGCTAGAGACATGGAACGAGTTGCGCTGGACATGAAACCATCAAGATCCATGTCTGCCGGGCTGGTCTCCCAAACCCCTTCCGATGTCAGCTCTTCGAGCAGGGGAATGAGCGGACGAGAGTTGATGTCTTTGATGGTGACCTCTTTATCGTTTTGATTTGAGGAAAAACCATCTCCGAGATCCAATAGTAGTAGGTCCAAGGGAATTGGCAAAGTGAGCCTTCTAACAAGGACGTTTCCCTTTGTGGGACGGACCAGAGATCCGTCGGTCAATCGCGATACGGCCTTTTCGTGGGCAAACCGTATTATGTCATGGTAAGTGTTACAGTTGGCTGGTGAGAAATTACTGTCACGGGGATTTTTCAGGTTCAAGGGAGTAATACGAGACAGCATCTGACGCAAGGTTCGAAATTCTGCGCTGTCCTCATAGGCTGAGGTCCTTAGCAGTTGGTAATGCATGAGTTCTTCTACTCGTCCTTCGTAAACGATACACTCCTCGGCATCTACTGTGACTTCCTGACCGTCTTTGAGAATCTTGGTGGCATTGCCTGTGTCCACTATGGTAGGGACCCTGAATTCACGAGCCACCGCAGCAAGGTGTCCGGTTGCTGTTCCCACATCGGTAATTACCGCGCTGGCTTTGGCCAACAGTGCGGCCAATCTCGGAGTAGATGTTCTGGTAACAATGACCGTGTCTGGATCTAAGTCTTCTGTGTTATCGTTGGAATCCACGATTTTTACTCGCCCGCAACCGATTCCACGGCAAGCTATTTCACCACTGGACTTGAGTAGTATATTGTATTTTCCCGTAACAATGCTCACGTCATGATGGTCAGCGGATGTTCTGTCAATCAGTAATGGACGGGTCTGTAATATATATAGAAGGTCATCCTCGTCGATTGCCCATTCAATATCCTGTGCGCATTTCATGTATTTTTCTATACGAAGTGCTGTTGTGGCAAGTTCTTCCAGCTGTAGGTTCGAAAGTATGGGCTTGTCTTGCAAGTGCCCTGGGACGGGAACCTGTTGAACAGAGCCATCATGGGAGACTTGGAACATGCTTTGTTGAGAGCCAGGGCTTTTCGATATTATCTTGAACGGATGTTGCCTGGACAACTCGTAGCTATTGACTGTCTCACGACCATCCACAACCGTTCTGCCAAGACCATGAGCTTGCGATATAATCATAGTTTTTGCGTTGGGAGAAGTGGGATCGAGTGTGTAGATTACTCCACTGGTCTTGGCTCTTACCATGCAAAGACACCCAACCGCCATCATCCCGGCCGCCAGAGGTAGTCCTCTGGCTTTCCTGTATTCCAAGGCCTTTGGAGAAAACAGGCTGGCAATCACTTGTAGATATGCCTTTATGACATCGGATGGTGAGACTCCGAGCTTGGTGGTGTATTGTCCTGCAAAACTTTCGGGGCCATCCTCACCAAGAGCGCTGCTTCTCAACGATAGGCTGGAACATGATTTTTCTCTCGTGATTTTTCCTACAGCTTTCTTGATTTCTCTCTTGAGCTTGCCGGGTATGGATGTACGAAGGATTTTTTGCTGTATCTCTTCCGGTTCAATGCTGTTGTCGGCAAGTCGTTGCTCGGCGAACTCATCGATCCCTGCCAGGCCCAGTATGATTTGGCATGCATGGGCGGTGATTGTAAAACCCCTTGGTACCCTGCAGCCAAGCCTTTGATGGATCTCGCCAAGTCGAGCCATCTTGTAACCTACGACATTGGATAGTTCACAGTCCGTATCGTCTATGCTGATTATATTCGGCCCACGAGGTGCAACCGGGCGTCCTTGAAGGATGGCATCCATGTCCCTTCCAATGCGGTTGCATGCTGTAACCAACTCTGGATATTGGTTTGAAGTAATTGCATTGAGATCGGCCACAACATCTCGTGTGGAGCTTTTTAACTGGATCGCCAAGTTTTTCAGATACTGACTATCGAAAACATACTCACCACCAAGCTTTTCGCTGGCATCGGCCATGAGTTGCAGGACAGCATTGTTTTTTTGTACCAGATCACGGAAGTGATACAGCCTGACGCGGAGCTTTTCTACAGTGCTTGCTTTGCTTCCGCTGAAGATCTTGGATAAGAGATTCACTGACCTTCCATCTCAGTGTCCGGATTTGGATCCCAGACTGAAGGCAACACCTGTCAAAAGGCCCACAATGATAGCGATTATAGCTGCCAGTATTCCGTATAGCAATCCATGTTCGTGGGCAAGTGATGAAATGAACTCGGAAGTTCCAACCTGCATAACCTCCAATTCGGCGGTTTGAAACAATTCTCCATGACCCTGTTTGAAAATAAACAAGTTGAACTCGTAGGTCCCAGGTGCGGTCTTGGCAGACAAGTGAAATTCGGCTTCAACTTTGGACATGCCATTGTTTTCATCCGACAATGTAACTCCACCTTCCTCCATACCGAACAGCCCTTCACTTTTTTTTAGTTTTACCAGTTCAGTAAATAAAGAGTCTTCGTCCAGGTCTTGCTCTTTCGAAGAAGTCTTGAAGGCGAGTGCGTTGAATCCGATTCCGTTTTTTTCTAATTGTTCTTTGGGCGCCAACTCCTTCAATGGCTTAGATGATTTCAATAGATACAGCACAGGGACATGTTCGAATTTTACATCACCTACATTCATCCACAGCAAGCCCAGCGCTTTGCCTTTGCGCTTGAGTTCGATGGGAGATTCTTTTCCCCTGCAAGTGATTACAGCATCATATCCTGTTGGAATCTCTGAACTGACCTTTATGTTGGTTCCTGAATAAAGCATCTCGATTTGAACGACGTTAGGACTTAGGTGTAGTTTGTTGAGTTGCTTATTTTGCGCGAAAGCCTGTTGGCCCTCAATGATCATCAATGCAAAAATAAATGTGAAGACAGGTGGCCTAATGGTACGAAAAATCATCAGTGACCCCCTTTGTAGCTGACAAGGATTTCCGGAGTCATCAGTAAACCTAATAGCATCTTTACGGTCACTACCAGAACAATTATGGCCATGAGGATTTTCAGTTGTTCTCCCTTGAGACGTTTGCTTACCATTGCGCCAAGTTGGGCACCGACCACCGAACCGATGAGAAGAACAAGGGCAAGCACGAAATCCACCGTGTGGTTTATCGTTGCCTGCAGTATCGTTACGTTCAGGCAGGTAAATAGTATCTGGAAAAGACTGGTTCCTACAACCACGTGCATGGGCATCCTGAGCAGATAGACCATCACTGGTACCATAATGAAGCCACCGCCAACACCCATTATCGCGGCTAGTATTCCCACAAATATTCCCAGAACAAGAGGCATCAACACGGACAGGGTCACGTTGGAGCGTTTGAAATGAACCTTCCATGGCAGGCTCTCCACGATCTTGGCATATACCGATGGTTTGCTCTTGTCTTTTCTCGCTGGCTGCTTGCCCCTGAGGCTGCCGAGGCTCTCGAAGAACATATAAGTTCCAACACCGCCGAGCATGAGTACGTATGTTATGGTTATAACGAAATCCGCGTTTCCCATCATTCGTAATAACTTGATGAACCACACGCCTACTGTTCCACCCACAAAACCACCAATGAGCAACAAAAAACCCATTTTAAAATCCACGGAACCAGCCTTTGCATGTGCATAGGTCCCGGAGGATGAAGCCGCGACGATCTGATTGGAATCGGAAGCCGCCGCCACTGTTGGAGGGACACCGATCATTATCAGCAGCGGTGTCATTAGAAATCCACCTCCCACTCCGAACAGTCCTGACAAAAATCCCACCAGGGTTCCAAGACCCATGAGGATGAATCCATTTACCGCAACCCCCGCGACCGGTAGATAAATTGAGAAATCCATCGTTTCTCCTTAAATACTAAATACTAATTCTTTTTGTCCAATAGCCAGAATGTTGAGAAAGTTGTTCCGACGCCTTCTTCGCTGGAGACTGTGATTTTTCCTCCGTGTTTGTCCACTATACTCTTGCTGACCGACAACCCCAGACCGGTCCCTTGTCCAGGATCTTTTGTGGTAAAAAAAGGATCGAAAATATTCTTGATGTTTTCAGGGCTGATCCCTTTGCCCGTGTCGATAACGTCTACTCTGACAAATTCATTCCCCTCAACCTCGGCGACCACTGTGAGTTTGCCTCCAGCGTCCATCGCCTGAATACTGTTGAGGAAGAGATTGAGAAGAACTTGCTGGATGTTTCGCGGGTTGCCCCGGACTCTTGGCAAATCACCAGGGACTTGGACCTCCAACCCGACCCCTTGAATTTTTAACTCGTTTGCAATCAACCGCAAGGTGGATTCGATGGCATCGTTCATGTTCACCGAGGTAAACGACGGTTGTTCCTTTCGAGTGAAGTCCAGGAGGTTTCTAATTGTTCCGCTGGCTCTTTCCACCTGGGTATAGACCTGCCTTAGCATTTTCTGCTTTTCTTCGTCAGAGTAGTCTTCAAAGGAATCTAGGAGCGCTTCAACTGTCAGTCCAATGTTGTTAAGGGGATTGTTGAGCTCGTGAGCGATTCCAGAGGTCAAAGTTCCCACAGCCGTCATCTTGCCTGACTGCATGAGTTGCTCTTGCCTGGTGGATATTTCGTGAAGCATCTCATTTATTGCAATGGCAAGGGTTGAAAATTCATCCCTGTATTTTCTTGTGGGAGTAATGGGGGTGTAGTCACCGGAACCTATACGAGCCGTGTATTTCAAGAATCGTTTCAGAGGACTGAGCACCGACCGGATAATGAGACCACCGGCATAGAACATGACGAAGAACATCAAACCCAAAAAAGACACCACGGCCAATAGGGATGTGCTCAACATGGAGCGAACCGAAAGGCGTTCCTGGTCGATCATGTCGTGAGCATCGTTAAGGATTTGTCCACCGAATTTTCTAAGCTGAACTTCAACTCCGTTTAGATCCGTTAAGGGTTGTGTTTTGGAATCTACACCCTTGAGCAGTTTTTCGAGCAATCCTTCATAACGGTCCAGATTTTTGGTCATTTCAGCGTACTTGGTATCCCCGATGATTTTTTTTATCTGGTTGATGTTTCGCTTCAGCAGGTTGCGTGCGTTGTTGGTGTTGATAAGGGCGTCGGCAAGATTGGTCTTGTATAGGAAATAATTCTTTTCAAACCTTCGAGCCTGTTGGATTTCAAAGGAGTAATTACCCACCTTTTCAAGGAATTCTATTTTAGCTTCGATGCTAAGCATGAATAATATGGCAGCAATCGTCATGGCGCACTGAAGTGCAAATAGAACCAGGAATGCAATTACTACTCTGGTCCTGATGCTGAGTTGTGGTCTTTGTGCAAGGGCCTGATGGGTTTGTGGATCGCTGTTTGCGGGAATCATGAAGTACCCTTGGTGAAATTGTCCATAGCCGAGCCCGATTGTTAAACCGACTTAGTATATTTGTGAAGGTGAAATTCCGTCAAGGTTTACGAGGCATTATAGGTGTCTAGGTGTCGGAAATTCAAATAGCCTGCAGATTGAAGTTACAAGGTTTCCAGGTCTCTATTTATTGCCCTTGGCTTTGTTGAAAACCTCCATCACCTTGGGAGAAGTTGTGACTGGATCAAGGGTTCTGTCCGGGCTGACCATGAGCAACCGCACAAACTCGTGCTCTGCTTCTTTTACCTTTCCCAGTGCCACGAGACAGTATGCCAGTATCTCCCTGGCTTCCGCCTCGTCAGGTTTTGCCAGGTTTCCTGACTCCAGAACACGGCTCAGATTTGCCCGAGCGAGTTCATATTCACCATCACGAAACAACTTGTACGCTTGCTGGACCAGACTTTTATCTTTGGGGGAACTGGTTTTAGGAAGACCTGGTTTATTCTTTTCCAGCAAAGAAGCTGAATCCATATTTGTCGCCGGCAAGGGTAGCGGGTCTGGACCTCCGATGGTCGATGCAATGGCATGGTCGCGGTTCTTTTTTTCCAAACGTTCTTTTGCTCGTTCTTCTGCCATTCGCTTGGCCCGTTTGATGGCTTCTTCTGCTGCCTTGGCTTCAACTTCCTTGAAGTGTTTCAACCTTTGGCGTACCTTTTCCGTGGCAGCTTCGGGATCGTAGATGGGGACTAGTATTATCTCACCCGGTTTCAGGGCGTTGGTCCTCTTTGCGTTGAACTTGCGAAGCAGTCCTGCCGGCTTAGATCTGAAGTAATAACGTTTGGCAAGATCGACCATGTTTTGGCCTTCCTGAACCCTATGCCTGATGATGAAAGGCATAGTGATCAGGGTTCCTGCCTTGATGTTCTTGGGATTATCTATATGGTTCAGCCACATTAAAAAATCGGCTCTTTGGGTGTTTTTCAAAAACTTCTTGGCAATTTTCGATAATCCATCGCCCCGCTTGACCCGGTATTTCCAGACGGTGGGAATCCATAGCGACTTTCGTTTTTGAATCTTTGCGGGATCGCTGATGCGATTGGTGGGAATGATGTAAATTTTTTTCTTGCTCTTGCCATAGTGTATCCTGGCGATATGATCCAGGGTCTCGTCCTGTTTGGGTTTGTACCTGAGTGCCTGTGCGTTTTCGGATACAGCGAGCACAGACAATAATAAAGCTAACATAACAAGTGGTGCAGAACTTTTCGATAGCCAAGTTATTGGCATCTTTCGGCTCCTGTATATTCTACCGGCGTTTTCGTCGCAGCTCTACTTTCAATTTAGTGGGAGTTGCCGGTTCGATGAGAATCTTTCGTGTCTCCGTGATGAAGTATGGGTTTTTCAAAGTCACCTCGTGCGGGCCGGGGCTGAGTGAAAAGGCTCTTGCCACTGGTGTCGTATCCATGTAAGCACCATCGATATAAATTTTAGCCCATGGCCATGCGACCACCTTCAATGCACCAGGCGGGCCCATGGCTGCTGCTTGGGCACTTGGCGCGCCTGCCATCGATGACAGAAGATGAACCGCAAGTATCCACAGGAGCATGGCTATCCCCAAAGCTCCCTGCACTTTGAGGATCGTAGCCATTTTCAGTGGAGGAGGCATGCCTGCATCTTCTCTCTGTAGCTGCTTGTCAGTCAGTGCGTCCTTTGGAACGAATGTCTCAGTCTCCTGCGCGGTGATGATTTTTGTGTGATAGAGATAGGTCAACAGCCGGCCGGAATAATGCATGTTGACCCTGGGTGCTACAAAGGTCTCCAGTGCCCTGCGCAGATCTGCGGTGGACTTCCATCTGTCCAAGGGCTCTTTAGCAAGGCAACGCAAAATGATTCGTTCCAGGGACCTCGGAATATCCGGGTTGATTTTTCGAGGCCGAATGAACTGTGCGTTGAGAATTTTATGCATGATGCTCTTGCCGCCTCCTTCACTGAAAGGCTTGACCCCGGTGAGCATCTGGTACAGCACGATACCAAAGGAGAAGAGATCCGAGCTGAAATTTATCTTCACCCCCATTATCTGTTCAGGAGACATGTATGCCGGTGTTCCAAGAGAGGTTCCAGGTCTGGTGAGGTCTCCGAGGTTTTCGTCCCTTGCTATTCCAAAATCCATGAGTTTCACCTCTCCCTTGCGGGAGAGAATAATGTTTGACGGTTTTATGTCACGATGGATTATTCCTCGGTAATGCGCGTATTCGAGGGCATTGCTTATGCCGAGAGCAATGATCGCACCAACGGTGGGAGGGATGCGCTCGACTTTTTCCAGGAGGTCGAACAGGTCGATACCTTCGACAAACTCCATGACCATCCTGAAGGTTCCTTCTTCTTTGACGAAGTCATAAATGTGA
>CAYSLH010000196.1:0-9724 GCA_964431605.1 uncultured Myxococcales bacterium | reverse complement strand
TGAGTTGAAAAAATAGGTTTCGTTTCGTCCTGAATAGATACAAAATCAGTCACCAATAAACCGGAGGGATAGCCTAGTGAAGGAACCAATAGTAAACGCCAAGAAAAACTATGTCGAGATCGTGGTGGACGAGAAGGTGTTTCCAAGACCCGTGTCCATAGCAGCCGCATATCGCTTCATTGATAGGTGTTATATAAAGCTTGAGAGGACAGGCAGGGGCAAGCTTTCTATTGGTCTCAAGGGTAAAAAGCGCCTTGCAAAAAGCGGACTCGTATCTCTTGCCGAAGATCTCGAAAACGAACTACTTCAACAGCTAATGCGGAGTATGATTTCTGAGCAGACAGCCGGTTTGCGGGAAGTCATAGTTGGAAGAGCCCTGTTGTCTGCAGAGACTCAGGAGGCAGAGTCGTCTAGGGATGAAGATCTGGACTATTTAGACGATCCGCTGGGTATCGCCATACCCTGGGAAGAAAAATACGGTGACAATGAAATGGATGAGGACGGAACCACCCATGACAAGGAAAAATAAGTCCACTGAAGGACGAAAAAAAAACTCCGGGCATCGAATGAAGCTGGGATCCAGCCGCACAGGGAACATTACGGAATATTTCGACGCAACTTTATACAGTAATGCCGTGTTGAAGCGTAGTGCAAAGGCCTTTTCGGAACTGGTGACAATAGAGATCCAACGGGAAGGAAAATATCGCAAGGTGACTTTCAAATCTGTACGAGCACAAGACATGCCAGTCATCGCTGACGAATTTGCAAATTATGCTTTGAGTTGTTTGGTGGTGGAGACATGAGACCCCTGATTCTTCCAAAGGTTCAAAACCCCGATCTCATGCCGTTCAACTATCGTTTGTTCGGTGAACAAGTGTTGCTGACCAACGATGCTGGCTATTACGTTTGGTTGAGCAAGGAAGAGTTTGGAGACTTTGTTGCTCAGAAACTGGACCCCCACGGACAGGCCATGGAAAAATTGCGTGCTGCCCACATGGTCAGAGACGAAAAAGTTGAGTTATCGGTAATGGACAAGATCAGCCGAAGGTCAGGTCATCTTTTCGAAGGCACTAGCTTGCATATCGTTATCCTGACCTTGAGGTGTAATCAAAACTGCGTTTACTGTCATGCCAACAGAAAGCCCAAAGATGCAAAGGGCTATGATATGAGCATGGAGACGGCTGAAAAGACTTTGGATGTTATCTTCGAAAGTCCGGCGCAGGAGCTTACCATCGAATTCCAGGGCGGAGAACCCACCCTCAACTTTGAAGTGATGAGATATATGGTTGAGCAAGGATACAAAAGATCAGAGAAGTCTGGCAAAACTCTATATTTCAGCCTTGTCAGCAACTTGAGCATCCTCTCCGAGGATAAAGTGAAGTTCCTGGTGGACAATGGAGTGATGGTCTGTTCATCCCTCGATGGGCCTAAGTATCTACATGATAGCAACAGACCTTTTGGAAAAGGAAGTTCCTTTGACTCAACCATGGAAGGTATTGGTTCGTTCAGAAGGGAATACGAAAAACAATCTTATGATTCTTCCTTGGCATACGTTAACGTTTTAGCAACAATATCCAGAACTTCTCTATCAATGCCTAAAGAGATTGTTGATGAGTACATAAGCCAGGGGCAAAAAGTGGTTCACCTCAGACCATTGAATCCTTTTGGGATGGGGAAAAAGATTTGGTCAAAACAAGGGTACACAGCTCAAGAGTTTCTTGATTTCTGGAAAGCTGCCATGGACTACATGATCCAACTGAATGAAACAGGTGTGGAGATCATGGAAAAGATGGCATCTATCATGCTCACCAGGATACTATCCGATAAGAATCCAAACTACATGGATCTACGCTCACCCTGTGGTGCTGGAATCGGGCAACTCGCTTACAACCATGACGGCAAGGTATATACATGTGATGAGGGTCGTATGGTGGGAGCCATGGGAGATGATATCTTCATGGTTGGCGACGTTGCAAAAGATTCATATACCGATATCATTCATAATCCTGCAGTGCGCTCTTTGTGTGTGTCGTCCTGTATCGAGTGCCTGCCAGGTTGTTCACAATGCGCCTACGCCCCATACTGCGGCGTTTGTCCTGTGTACAACTACGTTGTTCACGGAGATCTGGTGGCTACGATGCCAAGCAACGACCGTTGTAAAGTCCAGATGGGAATGCTGGATTACCTGTTTTTGAAACTCAGAGATCCTGGCACGAAAGCCATTCTCTCCAGATGGATAGAGACCAGAGATCGTTCCAGCGTTTACCAAAGGGTTCCCTGAATACACTTTTTTATTTTGTTTTACGATTTTCTTTCTCTAACCCGTTGAAAAATGTCCAGTTGAAGTCTAATTCTTCCACCAAGCTTGACATCTGCTTCGAGGCTGGTTACACATACCAGTCGAAATTGAGCCCCCGTAGCTCAGTAGGATAGAGCGGCTGCCTCCTAAGCAGCAGGCCACCTGTTCGAATCGGGTCGGGGGCGCTTTTTTTGACTCCCGGAGGTGTTTGGTTGACCAACAAGCCGGCCATCATAGAGATTCCTCACGAGGCCCTGGAATCGCTGGATCAACTTTTTTACGCAAGTTCCAAAGGCACCCATCTACTTTTTTCCAATAATGTCATCCGTGATGCCTTTGTACGGCAGGAAACTTTCTCAGAACAAGAGTTGGAATCCGTTTCCGAGTGGCTGGAGCCGATTCTCGCCGACTTGGTTCAGATTGACGATTTGGAGATGCGCAGAGATTTTATAAACAGTCTGGACCCAGCAGCAAGGGACATCCTTGTCCACCTCTATTTTGGTTTCTTGGATAGATACGTGGTGGATGACGAGCTTCCGGAGATCCTCCAATAGAAAGCTTTTGATCGAAAAAGTTGGATTGTCCGCAAGGGGAATATAAATTGGATTTCTTTGGCTCCAGTAATGCTGACGAGATCCTGTCCAAGGTTCCGGTGCCGGTTTTTGAAATCCTTAACCAAATTTTCAAAGCAGGATTTGACGCCTTTCCCGTGGGAGGATGCGTCAGAGACTTGCTGATGGACAAATCCGTTACAGACTGGGATATTACAACGGATGCTCTGCCAGAGCAGGTGATGAAATTATTCCCGAAGGTCATCCCTACAGGTATGGCTCATGGGACTGTCACTGTTGTGCAACAGTCCTTACCTGTTGAAGTTACGACCTTTAGAACGGAAACCTCTTATTCTGATGGGAGACACCCGGACCAGGTCAAATTCGTGCGAAACTTGGACGAAGACCTGAAACGTCGTGATTTCACTATGAATGCCATGGCCCTGGATGTTCGTCATAAAAAAATTATCGATCCATTCTGTGGCATGGCAGACCTGGAGAATGCTTTGATCCGTGCGGTTGGTAATGCCATCGAAAGGTTTTCCGAGGATGGCCTAAGGCCTATGAGAGCCATCAGGTTTGCTGCGGTCCTAAACTTTCAATTGGAACGAGACACCCAAGAAGCCATTGGAAAGTCCATTGAAATTTTCAAGACAGTTGCCATGGAGCGTATTCGCCAAGAGCTGGTCAAATTGTTGGCGGGAAAAGATCCAGTCAAAGGAATCGAGCTTTTGAGAAACGCCGGCATGCTGGACCATGTTCTTCCCGGGTTGACCGGGGGGGTTGGACACGAGCAGAACAAATATCACCTGCATGATGTTTACCGACATTGCCTTGCCTCACTGGAAAATGCCCATGGAGATCCAGTGCTGAAACTGGCTATTTTACTTCACGACATTGGAAAACCTGCCTGCTCGGCAGGTAATGAAGGAGAATACACTTTTTATGGGCATGAAAAAGAATCAGCCAGGCAAGCTGATTATATCATGGCCAGACTGCGTTTTTCGAACAAGGAACGCCAGAGGGTTGTTCGTTTGATCGAAAATCACATGTTTCATTATGAGCCGGATTGGACCGATGGAGCTGTGAGACGTTTCATTCGACGGGTAAGCATGGAACTGCTAGACGATCTTTGGGAAATGAGAAGGGCAGACGCCCTTGGAGGGGGTGTAGGAGTGGAGCAGACCCTGGCGGCATTGGATGAATTGCGACACAGAATAGAAATTGTTCTTCAAAAAGACTCAGCACTCAAGATCACTGACTTAGCAATAACGGGCAAAGATGTAATGAGGATACTAGGAAAACCACAAGGACCTGAAATAGGCCAGGCACTAGAAATACTCCTTCAGAAGGTTCTGGATGATCCGTCCCTGAACACTCCCGAGAAGCTGGAAAAACTTCTTCTGGAGTAGTTTTCTTAGAAAGACAAGCCAAGTTATCCACAAAATATACTGTAAACCAGCTTTTTCCTTTTGTTTTGAAGGGTTCTGCCGATTTTACCTAGATATTTATAACTAACTGAAAAAAAAGAATAAATCAATAGCACGATTATTGCTTATGGTAAGAAGAGTTGTTGAAGTGATGTTTTAACAGGGCGAAAGAAAAAAGGATGTGGAAAACTTGTGGATAAAATGAGGTTATTTTTTTACAAGCCTGTTTATCTTCTTTTCGATGATGATTCGTTCGAATGCAAGGGATGCGTCAAGGGCGAGAAGGTGGACACTGCCCAAGTCTTTTCTGAACCCAGGTTGGCCACCGCAATCTCCGTACAGAATGCAGATGGCCTTCTGTCTGACGGTTATGGGAATGAGAAGAACCTGCCTTGGTCTGACCTCTCCAAGGGCGGCTAAAAACATATCATTGGTGGATGTTCTAGGCATGGAACCAAAATAATCTGTCTGTGTCTCTTTGGTCGTTCTGAAAACCGAAGGGGAGGAGAGGGGAAGAATGATACCTTTTATCTGATTCTTTCTGATTCCAGGACCAGTTCCCATCCATCCCACCAGCATGTCCTTTTTGATTATGAAAATCACAACCCTTTCCATGAAGGTACGTGAAAACTGTATTAGTGTCGAAGCAATTTCATCTCTTTCAGAAGCATTTTCCACAAGATACTTTGCCTCTGCGGCATCTTTGATTGGAGGAAATTCAATGTTTGCCGGCTCATCCGCATCAGGTGGATTCGGGGTACCAGCCTTTTCTATTTTTGAATTCGATGGGATAGATTGGTTCGAAGGGATAGCCGATGCTGATGATTCCTTTTCAATATTCTGGCGAAGGACGCTTTGTACCTTTTTGACAATAGCGGCATTAATGGAAGTGACACTTGGATTTTTAGCCTTTGTAAGATGAATGATTTCATCATCTTTTGAAGCCATTCCGAAAAGTTCCGCCAGTTCACCGGATGCTGGCTCTATTACCATTGGCTGATCAATATTGTTCGGCTGCTGGGTGGGTAATCCGGTAACGGGTCCAGTGTCGTTTTCCTTTGGGGTGGAAGCAGGTTCAAAGGGCCTTGGCAGTGTTTCAAAATGGGATGCGGAGTTGTTTTTGGTCTTAGCTATTTGGGACAAGATAGGTATCTCAGAAGGCAGAGTAGGTTGGGCATTTTTTGATATCTGTTGAATCTCCTCTAAGGTATTGTCGGGTGGGATGCCGTAATACTCTTCCATGGCCTGTTCGAGTAAGCCTTCCGGTGCCGCAACAGGTGAAGCACTGTAGCCTGTGATGAAAGAAATCTCTTCGATGGCTTCCCTATTTGTGGGATCCGACATGGCCATGTGAAGCACACCTTGATGAAGCATTACTGGAATGGTGCGATGGGTAAGAACTATGTCCAGGGGAATGAGGCGTGTGATAAATTCAGGCAAACGAAGGAAAAGAGATTTCTCCGCGAGGGGGATATGTAGCCTCGATGCAAAAAACGATGCCAGTTCCTTGTCGTTCACATAGCCGAGGTAAATCAAGGTCTGAACGAAAGTTCGTCCACTTGCAACAGAAGCCGAAAGGGCTTTTTGCAGCTGAGACTCGTCTATGATTCCGCTCTCCAATAGGAGAGTGCCAGCCTCTGATCTCATGAAAATGTCCGATGTTCAAGTCAACTATCGATTGTCTCAGGTTATTTTCATGAAGACTTCATGTCAAGTATGGCACCTTTCGCAAGTACGAGAGAAATCCGCAACTTGATTTGGCAGTATGTAAATTTAAAAAAATGCACTCAGGATTTAATCTTGCGGAAACTGCGTCGATGACATCGGTGGCGCGAGCATAGACATCCAAGGGTTGCAAGGATGTGACCTGCCGATGTTGCTCGCAAAATCAAAAAAGGGCAAGGATGCCCGTGAACACTGGATTCCAAGGAGGGAAGCCATGCCGATGTCTATCCGAACCAATGTCTCTGCTCTAACCGCTCAACGCAATCTGCAACAAACCATGCTCATGCTCGATGGATCTTTGGCAAAGTTATCCAGCGGCTACCGAATCACCAAAGCCGGGGATGATGCAGCTGGCTTGGGGATTTCTGAAAATCTCAAAGCCCAGATTCGGTCAGCAAACCAAGCCCAGAGAAATGCCTTTGATGGAGTCAGTGTAATTCAGACTGCAGAGGGAGCGTTGAACGAAGTCTCTTCCATCCTCATCAGGATGAGAGAGTTGTCCATGCAAAGCGCCTCTGATGGTCTTGGAGATACCGAGCGGGGATATCTCGAGACAGAGTTGGATGCGCTTGTGGAAGAAATTGACAGGATTTCTCAGACTACCGAGTTCAACGGAAAAAAATTGCTGAATGGTTCCCTGGCATCGACTGCAAACGCTTTGGAATTCCAGGTCGGCATCAGGAATACCTCAAATGACAGGGTCTCTGTGACCATCGGTTCTGCCACAACCTCGGCCCTTGGCATTGATTCAGGCTCTCTGACCATCGCCACAGCCGCTGCCGCACAGGCAGCCTTGGACACCATCGATAGCGCGATCCAGGCAGTAAGCACGGTCAGGGCCGGTTTGGGAGCTTTGGGTAATAGGCTGAACTCGACAATTGCAAATCTCTCGGTTGCATCGGAAAACCTCTCTGCCGCCAATTCAAGGATAAGGGATGTGGATGTGGCATCCGAGACCTCCACCATGACCAAGGCCCAGATATTGCTCCAGGCAGGCACGAGTGTTCTGGCTCAGGCAAACGCGGTTCCCCAGGTAGCACTGACACTGCTCCAGTAAGTCAGTAGACAAATCATCCGGGTTGGTCCGGTAAAAAACCGGGCCATCCCGGTATCAGGTCACTCGGGAGGAACGCTCATGATCCAATTGACAAAAAGAAGAAAAACCAGGTCCGCTACACATATCATGACCAAACTTTGTACTGTCATCCCGCTTTTTCCCTGCAACGATCCAGAGCCTGATCCTCCTGCAGTGGCACGTATAGCACCCCTGAACAAATCGTATGACAATTGTAAAGACGATCCAGGTTGGTTAGCGGCCGCTTGAGTGGCTTTTCGGTTTTTCACAAGTTCTTCTAGTTGGTCTGCAATTCGAAACTTTTCAATTTTAGACCGGCTCTTTTTTCGGCCTCTTTCAATAGTATTGTTGGATTGCGTTTTCGATCTCTTAGTTCAAGGGGATAAAATACAACCTGGTCATGGTCTTCAACAGCAATTGTTTTTCCTCGCGGATCAAATACCGACCGCATGGCGCTTCCGTTTGTTCTCAATTTCAATATCGGTGCGAAAGATTCAAGGTCCCAAACAATGACCAACTCATCGTCTCCTGCTGAAGCCAAGAGTTTTGAATCAGGGGAAAAAACGACTTTGTTCACCCAAATAGTATGACCCCTGAGGGTTTTTATCTTTTTCCAAGAGCCTACCTTCCAGATGATGATGCTTTTGTCTTTTCCGCAAGAGGCAAAAAGACGTCCGTCAGGAGAAAAGTCAATTCCGGAGACCCAGTCGGTATGTTCGAACAACTTGGTAATCAAATGAAGATCATTTGCATCATAGATAAAGACAAAGTTATTGGCGCTGGTTGCCAGATATTTGCCGTTGGCTGAATAGCGTACATTGAAAGCCCTATCCAGATAATCCCCCAATACTTTCTCGCATTTGCCAGTCGTTACATTCCACAAGCGTACGGTCTTGTCGTGGCTGGCGCTAGCTAAGATGTGTCCGTCAGGAGAAAAATCCATGTCTCCGACCCGGTCCTGATGCCCTTTGATTTCTCGAATTAGGTTCCCAGTTTTGGAATCAAGGATTCTTATTTTTCCCGATGTCCCACCACAGGCAATCATCGTTGCATCTGGTGAAAAAATACAAGTAAACAAGGGGTCTTTATACTTTTTGTTGCTCCATAAAAGTTTTTTACTGTCAACGGACCAGAGGTTGATGGAGCCATCCCATACACCTGTCACCAACAACTTGCCGTCTGGAGAATAGTCGATACCGTAGATCCAGTCATTATGAAAAAACCTACGAAGTCCGTCTGTTGCACGTACTTTCCATAATTTCACGGTTTTTTCATAACTGGCAGTGGCCAAATATTTTCCATCAGGAGTGTAGCCAATGGAAGAGACGATCCCTTGATGTGCCACAAAGGCAATTTTCAGTCGTCTGTTTTCCAGATCCCACAAGTGAACGATACCGTCATTGGTTCCAGTGGCCAATGTTTTTGCATCAGGAGAATAAGCTAAAGTCTCCACAGCGTCGGTGTGATTTGGAAGAACCCTCAACAGATGTCCATCTTGTGTATTCCAGATTCTGACACTGCGATCATAAGAGGAAGTTGCAAGGTTGTTTCCATCTGCCGAAAATGCTACCGAATATAACGCATCTCCATGACCCTTTAGCAGCTGCAATTTTCTTCTTTTCGAGATATCCCATAGGCTAGCAGTCTTATCCCAACTGGCGCAGGCAAGCATACTGCTGTCTGGAGAAAAGGCGAGGCCTCTAGCTTTTCCAGAGTGGGGTCCAAGTTTGAACAATGGATCGCCATCAGAGTTCCAAGCAAATATGAACCCATTTGACATACCTGCTGCAATTTTGGTGTCATCAGGGCTGATTGCCACAGCCATTACGGGAGAATCGGTTCCCATGACCACTAGAGCCTTTTTATCCCCCACCTTCCAGATCTTGACTGTTTGATCCGTGCTGCCCGTAACAATTTTTTTCCCTGAATGATCAAATGCAATACCCATGATGCTTTCGGAATGTGCCAATATCTCATATTTTTTTTCACCGGTTTTCGTATCCAGCAACGTTATCCGGCCCTTGTAGTCACCGAGAGCAATCAGTTTTCCATCAGGTGAGACAGACATGCAAAATACTGGAGAATCCAGTCTTTCTTTCCAAACCATCGAGTCAATGAATCGAAATCGGCTCTTATAAAGCTGAGAGTCTGTCTCTGCTTTGATACTCAATGCTTTTGGATGGTCTTTGGTAAATTGTTTGTCATAAAATTCACCGTTGGGGTTTGCTGGATTGAATACAAGGGATGCTGCGGTAAATATGCTTGCAGACAGAGGCATTTTGTTACGAAGAAGTCGTTTTGCCTCCATGGAATATGCTTGAGATAGATGTTGATTTGCCAATAGACCCTGGATGTGTTCCTGTCTCCGGGAGAGAGACTCACGTTTATAGGAAAAAGAAACGACAACCAGACTGACCAGAACAATCATGAGTACAATTGATGCAGCCAATAAGGCGGCACGGTTTTTAGCGGCGAACCTTTTGAAAAGTTCCCATGATGAATACTCATAAACACCAACACGTGCGCCGCTCATGAACGCTGTGAGATCTTCACTGAGCTTCGAGGCATTTTCATATCTTTGTCTTTTGTCCCTACTAAGAGCGCACTCGGCGATGGCGACCAGTTCAGGTGGTGCATGCGGAGA
>CAYSLH010000195.1:0-9753 GCA_964431605.1 uncultured Myxococcales bacterium | reverse complement strand
ACTCAAATGCGGAGGCCCATCGATGGCATTGAATTTCGACTTGACCGAGGAGCAGCAGATCCTGAGAGACAGTGTTCGTAGGTTTTCAGAAAAGGAGATTAAACCTGTAGCGCGTGAATTGGATGAAAAGGAAGAGTTTCATCTGGAAAATTTTAAGAAGATGGGTGACATGGGACTGTTTGGGATGTTTGTGTCTCCGGAGTATGGGGGGCAGGGACTGGACTATGTCTCTTATATTATCGCAACCGAGGAATTGGCCCGAGTGGATGGTTCCCATGCCGCAACCGTTGCAGCCGGCAACTCATTGGGCATAGGGCCTCTTTACTACTTTGGTTCAGAAGCTCAGAAACGAAAGTACCTGCCAAAGCTCTGTGGAGCAGAGGGCCTCTGGGGCTTTGGTCTCACCGAACCGAACGCTGGTTCCGACGCTGGAGCATCCAAGACCAAGGCGGTTTTGGATGGCAACGAGTGGGTAATCAACGGTTCGAAAATTTTCATTACCAACGCAGCCAATCCCCTTAGCTTAGGCGTTACGGTTCAAGCCGTAACAGGCACCAGGGATGATGGACGCAAGGAGATCTCATGCATCTTGGTAGAACACGGGACAAAAGGGTTTGAAGCCAAGGAGATGCATGGAAAATACATGTGGCGTTCTTCCAATACCGCTGAACTCTTTTTCGAAGATTGCAGGGTTCCGAAAGAAAATATTCTCGGCAAACGAGGTGAGGGTTTTCATCAAATGCTGTCGACCCTCGATGGAGGTCGGCTTTCCATCGGCGCCATGGGACTTGGGTGTGCCCAGGGTGCTTACGAGGCGGCCTTGAGTTACGCCAAGGAGCGATCCCAGTTCGGCAAGCCCATCAGCAAGTTCCAGGCAAACGCATTTAAACTTGCAGATATGGCCATGGAGATCGAACTGGCGCGTAATCTGATGTACAAAGCCTGTTGGCTAAAAGACAACAAGCGACCATTCAGCAAGGAAGCAGCAATGGCAAAGTTGTATTGCTCAGAGGTATCAAGGCGGGTGTCGCACCAAGCTGTTCAGATTCACGGTGGTTACGGTCTCATGAAAGAATATGATGTTGAACGCTTCTACCGAGACTCCAAATTACTGGAAATCGGTGAAGGCACCAGCGAGGTCCAGCGAATCGTCATCTCACGTCTGATAGGGTGCTGATAATCTTTCCCAATGTGGCAACAATATACTTCATAAGTACCTAAATAGAATAAAATCGAGCAGTTAAAAGATGCATCAAACTAATAATAGCTCTTGAATATTTTAGCTATTTGCGACATGATGCAACTGTGAAACCATTGTATTCATCCCCAATGACACTAATGACAAAAGGTCAGAGGAGAAATCGAGATGGAGGAGACAGTCGGGCAGCAAGGATGGGAAAGTCAGGTTGCCGTAGTGGAAAAGGTACTAGAGAATGGTTGTGAGTTGGATGAGGAAGAGAGCGAACTGATCGAGGTCCAGTCTCGGTTTTGCAGGATTTTTTCCGATCCAAAGAGGCTGAGGATTTTATGGTGTCTTATGAATGTAGAAAGGTCCGTCGGTGAGATTGCCAAGCAGTTTTCCCTTTCCATGAGCAATGTCTCTCAGCATTTGCGAATCATGCGTGATCTTGGGGCCGTCGTGGCCCGAAGGGATGGAAGGTACGTATATTACACCCTGGCGAATAAAAAGTTTGTCATGGGCTCTGTTTTGATACGGGAGGGACTCAAGGACGAGCTTGCAAAGCGCAAGTGGTAGTTGTGAATATCTTAACCACAAAAATTCGGCCTTTTATGGTATCAAGATAGTAAGATTGTTGCCGAGGTTGGAAATTCCAGGTGGTTTTTTTACTTGCCATTATGAACCGTGAAGGGGATAAAGGGGACGGAGGGGATAATAGGGACGAGTATTTTTCACTCTGGCTCGAAAGGGTTGAGTGAGGTGCAATACAAATTAGAAACTCTCATGAGACCCGAAAACTCTCAGCCATCGAAAACGAGTCTTATCGTTAGCACCAAGACCATGGACGTGGTCTCGGTAGTCACCATCCTTTTTTCAATTTTGTGGACATTTACTTTTTTTCTTGGAGGAAAACCCGCCATAGGATTGGTGCTAGTCTCATTAGCTGTATCATATGCCATTATTTATTTTTACTTTTTGCGTAAAAGAAGCCTTTTGTTTTCTGGGCAGTTACTATTGGGATTATTGCTCGTGGGGGTGACAATTTCCAATTTCTTTACCGGGGGGCTTGGGGGTTCTAACGACGTGGCGTTCGTGGTTATACCCTTTCTTTCGTTGTTCCTCTTGGGAACTTGGGGACTCGTATGGGTCTGTGTATGTGTTTTGGATATTTCAGTTTTTTTCGCTCTTGCAAATACGGGCTACGAATTTCCGCAGGTCATCCCCTCGGTAGATCTATGGCTGGATTCATCACTGACCATGTTTTCATCCATTGTGCTGATTTCCACCATTGCTTATTTCTATGAAAGGGCACGTATTAAGTCCGAGAAGGAGATACTTGAGGCGAAAGAGATTGCAGAGGTGGCGAGCAAGGCCAAAAGCCGTTTTCTCGCCAACATGAGTCATGAGTTGCGAACCCCGCTCAATGCGGTGATCGGTCTTACTGAAATGACCCTAGGGGACGAGTTGGAATACAAACAGAGAAAGAACCTAGAGGCGGTCAAGGCCAGCGCAAAGCAGTTGCTCTTGCTAGTGGAAGATGTCTTGGATATCTCCTGTATCGAGTCTGGCAGTATGAGCATAAGGCAGGAGCCGTTTAGCCCCACAGAACTCTTTGCTGATTTGATTAACCCATTTGTCCAAAGAGCCGAAGACTTTCCTTTCGATTTCCAGGTTGCGCTGGATCATGGGTTGCCTGAAGACATCATGGGAGACTCTCTTCGTATCAGGCAGGTCGTTACAAACTTGGTAGATAACGCCTTCAAATTTACCGAAAATGGCTCTGTGAAACTGGCAGTGTTTTGGCAAGATGGACTGCTCAGAATTGAGGTTGCCGATACAGGTATCGGTATTTCACCAAGTATCCAGCAGCAGATCTTCAGGCCTTTTTCCAAACCGGAGCTTTTGCTTTCACGCCAGACGAACGGATCCGGCCTTGGGCTTGCTCTTTGCAAGGAACTGGTGACTTTGATGAATGGCCAGATCCACTTGTCCAGCACCCCTGGTGAGGGTTCTGTGTTTGCAGTCACGATCCCGGCTCCAAAAGTGTCCAGGCCTAAATCCGGTCGCAAGTACCGAGTGCTTGCGGCCGAGGATGATAGGATCGGCCAGGAGTTATTGAAGACTCTTTTGGGTAATTCCGACTACGAGGTCTGTGTGGTATCCAACGGTCAAGAAGCTGTGGATGAGTTGGAATGTTCAGAATACGACCTGGTGTTGATGGACATCCAGATGCCTGGCATGGATGGTATGGAGGCTACGAGAATCATAAGACGGCGAAGTTCGGGCAATGAGCGTATACCCATTCTCGCTCTGACAGCTCATGCCCTGGATGAGGAGAAAAGAAAGTGTTTCGAGGCGGGAATGGACGATTTTATTGCAAAGCCCATAGAGCCGGATACATTATTGACCATAATCGGTAACTGGATCAGCAAGAGCCATTCGAATTAATTATCATCTGGGATTTTTCTCGATTTTTCCGTACCATCTATTTGATGAACAAGAAAAATCTTACATGGTTTTTTTCGCTTTTCGTGATAGTGGCTTTTTGCCGGGCAGCCAATGGGGGACAAAATTCCTCTGAATACAGCCGGGCTCTATACGAACAAGCTGTCGAACAATATGGGCTGGCCATGGGGGAGAGACAAGGGACAGATCCCGCACGTAGATTGATCCTGCGTCAAATAGCAGACGTAGTTTGCCTATTGGGTTATGACGTACAAGCCTGCCTGGATGCTTCCAGAGAGTCCAAACGCCCCCTGGGTCCATATTTTGGACCACTGGAACCAGGCAAATCGCTCCGGGATGCCTCTTTCCCTGCAACTGTGCAGTTCTTAAAAGAACTTCATAAAAACTCCAAGCACTGGGGCCAAGATCCGTCCATCGCTTCCGAGGCTCTGGCCGATATCATAAGAATCCAGGCTGATTCAGCCAGGAAAAGCCTGGACGCTAGGCTAAGGCCCGAATTTGAAAAGATACTCTCCAATGCCTCGTCCATCGATGATTTTCTCAAGGCATTCGACTTGGCGAGCAGGATGTTGGATCAGGATTCTATGGTGAAGACTGGGTTGATCTTATCTTCCATGGTCGCGTCAGAAAAGAGCCATTCTATGGATGATGGGACAATGAAATCATTGGCTGGTGTGCTCAGGGCTACGAGAGACACCATGAAGATTCTTGGTAGGACCCAGGATGAATCTTTTTCGCGCCTGGTTGAACAATGCAAAAGGTTCGACACAAAGCGCCTTGCCGCTCCAGACTTGGATTTTCCCCTGGCCCAATCTGCTTTGCAATTCAAAGCAGATCTTGCTGCAGCAAAAGGGCAGCTTTACTCTCTGGCCCAAAGAGCCGGTCTCCGGTCGCGAGCTTCTGTCCTTTTTACGTACTTGGCGTCTTATGTGGGAGTTGTGTTGCAACAACCGGGGGCTGCTCGACCCCTTAGTCAGATTTTAGAGACCCTCACGGTGACAGACCCCTGGATGGCCGGTAGAGCAAGGGGGCTGTTAGGCCTGGATGCCATGCAAGAAGGTGATTTTTGGTCTGCTGCGAGTCTTCTGAACGAATCTGCCGATGTTTTGAAGGCTTTCGATGGCTCGTTGCGCATACGTGGGATCGCTGTGGCAAACAGTGCCCAGGCCTGGTTCTACCTCGGGCAGTACCAACGCGCGGCCAAACAATTTGCCGTTGCTGCAGAATTGTTCGATGGCTTTGCTTTACTCAGGGCAAAGGCATTGGCCGGTATTGTCCATTCACAGCTCTTCGCTGGCAAACCAGACCATGTAGAAGAGTTATTGGATGAGGCCAGGCGATTGGTCGGCCAGGCCAAGACAGATGCTCAGGTTGCATTGGTTGCAAATCTCGAGTTGGAACGTGCACTGTACCTGCTTACAATTGGTAAAAAAGACCGAGCCGTGGAGGTCTTCGAGCAGGTTGCGAAAAAAGGGGCATCTCAGAGCAAATGGTCCAGGAAAATTTCTTCCATAGCATATACCAACCTTGCTGAAATCATGAATGACTCCAGTGAGTTTTCCAAAGCCTTGTCGTTGTCCCAAAGGGCGCTGAAACTTTTGGACCCTGCTTCCCAGGCTGATGCCACCTGGCAGGCGCTTTGCGAAAAAGCCAGGGCCCTTCATGGTCTTGGCCGAATAATGGAAGCCGCCAAGGCATTCGAGCAGTCCATGAACCTGGTGGAGCGGCTACGCTCCAGGGTTGGAGCACAGGGTTCTAAAAGATCATTTGCCGCAGCCAAGAAGCGTCTCTACGCAAATGCCATAAGGGCTTTGACTTCGGCACCAATGGCGAGGAGGGCATTTTTTTTAACCGAAAGGGCAAGAGGTCGTGCTTTTCTGGACATGCTTGGACAGAGACAAATAAAACTTGGAAATCAGGTCCTAAACAATAAAGTTCGCACTGCACGCGCTCATATGATCTCGACTCTGCCACCAGTGGACTATGAGTTTCAGGATTCTGCAGAAGCTCTCTTCGGTAAACAATATACTAGGAGCCGTTCGGTCCATAGTAAGACCACGACTCTAAAGCCTGATCCTCGGAAGGGATGGTTGTCTCTGGTAAGCGTAAACCCTGCCAGTGTGAGCGATGTTCAGCAGGTGCTAAAACCAAAAGAAGGCTTGGTGTCATTTTTTCATGATGGAAAGAGCTTGGAGGTATTTCTCATCACAGCTGATGGATTTTTTACAACCTCGGTGGACGTGACTGGCGAAGTGTTGACAAGGCGTACAGAGGATCTGCTTCGTAAGCTAAGGCGTCCTGACCCAGGTGAATCAAAGGTTCGCAAGAAGGCAAAACGACTGTGGGACCTTACCCTCGGCTCCATCTCCGGTCAACTGGACAAGCTCCATAGCCTCGTCATCGTTCCATGGGGTCCGCTTCACTATATCCCGTTTCAGACGTTGTATGATGGAAAGCGTTACGCGGTGGACCGGTGGGAGATCGCGGTAAGTCCATCTGCCTCGGCGTTGGTGATGATAAGGTCTAACGAGACAGAATTGAATAAGATTGCCGGTCAGCGTGTGTTCGCACTGGGCAATCCCACCACAGATTTCGCACCCCTGCCTGCAGCCGGTCGTGAGGCTCGACTGGTGGGGAGACTGTTCAGCGACGCGGTGGTGAGGACTGAAAAGAGAGCCACTAAAGAGTCTGTGCTCACCGAGGCAATAGGTTCGTCCATCATTCACCTGGCGTCTCACGGAGTGTTCTTATCCCGACGGCCCATGGACTCTTACCTGGCTTTGGCCGGAGCCCATGAACATACCGAGAGACTAAGCGCATTGGACATATTGGGCATGGACCTGTCCCGGGCCAAACTGGTGGTCCTGTCTGCTTGCTCGTCCGGCAAAGTTCGGGTGGCGGATGGGGAAGAAATGGAAGGCTTTAGCAGGGCATTTTTACATGCCGGAACGCCTGCTCTTGTGGCGAGCTTGTGGTCCATATCGGATTCAGCATCAGTTCAGTTCGTGGAGAAGTTTTACGGAGCCATCCATAAGGGACTTACTCCACGCGCTGCTTTGAGCAGGGCACAACGGGCACTAAAGTCGAGACCTGAATTTTCCCACCCGTTCTACTGGGCTCCGTTCGAACTGGTGGGCTCTTAGATCTTTTATCAACTCATTCTCGTCCAATTTTCAACAGGTGCCTTTAGGATCATACCTGCCAGGAGTTTTTTTTTGAATTCTCCAGTCCGGCAGGAGAGATCGCTTTTGTTTTGATCCTGCTTGTGCTCTAATAGCCACGGTCGTGTGGTATGACAATGCCGACACGGTAGGGCTTTTGACGGGAGTTTGAATTGGATCCCAACCTGGAGCATCTCGAACGCTACCAGGTCATCGAGGAAGTGGGTCGCGGTGGCATGGCAGTAGTTTACCGTGGCCAAGACCGTACCCTGGAGCGCGAAGTGGCCATAAAGGTGCTCCACCCCCATCTTGCTTCGACTCCGGAGGCCCGCGCCAGGTTTCGACAGGAAGCCCGCGCTGTAGCCAAACTGCGGCACAGGAACATTATAGAGATTTTCGATTATGATGATGGATCCTCAGAGGGCGGCATCTCGTACATAGTCACCGAGTTCATAGAGGGGCTTACCCTCAAAGCGTTTTTGGAACAAAGCAAATGTTTTTTTCCGGAAATCGCGTCATTGGTCGCCGTAGAGATATGTGATGCCATTTCCCATGCCCATGATGCAGGGGTGATCCACCGTGATCTCAAGCCGGAAAACATCATGATCACTAAAGATGGAAGGTTGAAGCTCATGGATTTCGGTATCGCCAAGGTGGTGGACCAGCATGAGCAAATGACCGTAACAGGCTCCATACTGGGCTCTCCTGCTCACATGGCTCCCGAGATGTTGGAGGGAAAGAAGCTCGATGCGCGAAGCGACCTGTTTTCTCTGGGAACCATCCTTTACTGGATGTCAACGGGGCGGTTACCTTTCACTGGGACAAATCCTCATCAGGTTTTGCGTGGAATCATCGAGGGGCAGTTTCCCGATCCCCAGATGGTCAATCCCGAGTTAGGCGCTGACCTTTGCAGGATCATAAAACGTACCCTGGCCAACAATCCTGAGGACCGTTACGCTTCCGCCGACGAGTTGCGCCATGCACTGTTGTCGCAACTGGAGTTTTTGGATCTGGGCTCTGCGCAGCAGGAACTGGAGAAGTTTTTTTCCGACCCTGAAGCCTATGAGAAAAATCTGCGTCCCAGGGTTGAAGTGCGACTGCTTGCAAGAGCGAAGAGAGCCATTGCTGGAAAGGATTACAGGCCTGCGCTGGAGGACTTGGACCGCTTGTTGGCTATGGTTCCAAATCATACTGAAGCAATCTCCCTGGTCAATGGCCTGGAGAGAAAAAAGAGGCTCCTGAAGATGGGCCTGATATCGGCTGGTGTGATCGCGGCGCTTTGTGCAATTGTGATTGTGTCTTGGGCAATGTGGGCCGTGTACCTTCGGATGTCAGAAAACCCTGCTTCGAATGGGAAGGCCACTGATTCTTTTGGAACCAGCTTCATAGACGGAACCGATAAGGGCGATCATGTGGATGCAGGGATCGTGGCAACTCAACAGGGCGAAGTTGCACAGGACGGGGAGAGGAGTTCGGAATCTGATACAGCACTTTCCTCCGCTAAAGGGGACGAAAGTGCGCATGAGCTTCTGAAACACCCATCGGATTCAAACAGGACAAGGATGTCCATATCCAGTGCGCGTAAATCCGGCAAGCGACTATCCATGCTCCAGCATGCGGACAAACTCAAGGTTGACTCAGTGCCAGTGCAGATAGTGGTGCAACCTTACTTTCAGAGTGTATCCATCGACGGAAAACAGGTTGCCGTACTGGATGAAAAGAACAACGGGCTTGTGGCAAACGCGCACCTGGGGCCGGGGCCTCATCTAGTGGTAGTGAAAAACGACACATGCCAGACGTTGGAGTTCACTGCCCTGGTACCCAAAGATATAGCGCCCCATGAAGTGGTGAAATTCAGGAAACGGCTGAAATTCAAGCCCGCGACGCTGGTGGTGGACTGTTCTTATCCCAATGCATTGGTGTTTGTGGATGGAAAGTTCAAGGGCACTGTCTCGGAGACTAAGGCCAACCCCATCGTCATACCCATAGAAGGCAGAAACCCGAGACCCGAGGTGAGACTTAGGCTTCGTCATCCAAAGGCCGGGGAGGTGCGAACCAAACTCAGAGTAACTGCTGGAAGGCTCACCACCAGGTCGGTGGAGCGTAGTGAGTTCGAGCATGGCATGCCGACCGTCGATGGAGGCATCCGTTGAAAACGAGCACATCCAGGTTCTTTTGTGTATTGATTTTTCTGAAGATGCTGGTGTCTGCTACCGCCATGGCGGATTCGGTTGCCGAGAGGTTTTCTTCTGCTCGATTACAGTTCGAGTATAAGAATTTTTCAAAGGCCATCGAGTTGTTGGATTCCTTGTTGTATCCACAGGTCCAGCTGAGCAGTGAGCAGGACATCGTCAAAGCACGAGAGATGCTTGGGCTTGCGTATTTCTACACCGGACGCAAGGATAAGGCACGTGAGGAATTTACCGCCTTGCTGTACCTCAGGCCCAAGCACAGGCTGGATACGTTCCTGGTGCCTCCTCCCGCTGTCAGGTTCTATGACGACATCTGGAAAGACCCTAAGATGAAAGATCGTCTCGATCAGATTGAGCGAGAGCGGATAGCGGCAGAGCGAGCTGCTGAGAAAAAACGCAAACATCCTTCGGTCGTCAAAAAGATTTACCTGGAGCGTACCATTACCCATAAATCCTTTGTGCTGGTGTTTGTTCCTTTTGGTATGGGTCAGTTCGAAAACGGAGAGACTACACTTGGCATAACCCTGGCTGCTACGGAGGGTTTGGCGCTTTTGACCAATATTGTTTCATGGTCCTTGCGCTGGGCACTAGAGGAAAAAGACGGTGGATATACCGACCCCTCCATCGCCCAGGGCTTGAGAATGACCCAGTATGCATCGTTGGGAATTTTTCTCGGACTTTATGTCTATGGCGTAATTGACGCATGGGTCGCATTTCAACCAGAAGTGGTAGAACCTTTTCAGAGGGTAAGGGA
>CAYSLH010000194.1:0-9753 GCA_964431605.1 uncultured Myxococcales bacterium | reverse complement strand
CCCCCTGTCTGGACTCGTATAGCGTTGTTCGGATCTATCCTTGTTTTTCCAGGTATGTTCGGCGCGATTTTATCCTCCGCCTTTGGAAGTGCTTTGAGTGGTCCACGAGTGCTTCAGGCCCTGGCCATGGATGGCCTTGCGCCTCGGGTCCTTGCTGCAACATCAAGGACCGGTCAGCCGACTATCGCAACCTGGGTTACCGGCGCTTTGTCTCTGGTCGCAGTTGCACTTGGTAACTTGAACGAAGTTGGACGCTGGGTGACCATCTTTTTCTTGACCCTTTACGTGACAATCAACATCTCGTCGGCCTTGGAGTCTTTGGTGGGTGACCCATCCTACCGGCCGACCATTCGTGTTCCGTGGGCGGTTGCCTTGCTTGGTTCTGCCGGTGCCATTGTGGTGATGTTTCTTATCAGTCCATTCGCTTGTATCGCCGCTGTCGTGCTGGAATTTGTTTTATACCTCGGGTTGCGAAGCCGCGTGCTGGAGCAGCGATGGGGTGACGTAAGGGCCGGAGTGTTTACAGCCTTGGTGAGGTTTTCTCTTTTGCAGCTTCGCAAGCACGAGGCACGCGCTAGGAACTGGAGACCCAAGATCCTGGTGTTTACCCACAATCCAGCTCAGCGCATGGGCCTGGTGAGATTGGCTAACTGGTTCAGTCAGAACCGGGGGGTGGTGACGGTTTGCAGGGTAGTTCAGGGAGACCCGGAGAAAATGCTTCCAGAGGTCCGTGAGTACGAGGCCGAGATGGATCGTACCCTGAATGAGGCGGGATTGGTGGTGTTCAGCGAGGCGCACGTGGTGCCGGATCTGGAGACTGGTATTCTCGGCATTGCACAGGCAAACGGCATCGCTGGCCTGAGATCCAATACAGCGCTTTTCGGCTGGGCCGACCAGCCAGAAGGCTTGGCCAGGCAGTTGCGTCTGGTGCGGCTGATGTCACATATCAGGCTTTCCACCTTGTTGGTCCGTCTTCCAGACCCGGCCGGGCCTAAGCGACGAAAGATTATTGATATATGGTGGGGTGGACTTCACAAGAATGGTGATTTGATGCTTATGCTCGCTCATCTGCTCAGGCTGAACCCTGACTGGATGCGTGCTAGGCTTCGTGTGCGCAGCATCGTCAAAGACAAAACAGAGCAGGAAGATGGATTGAATCGCCTAAAGATCCTGATGGACGAGGTCCGGATCCAGGCAGATCCGGAGGTATTGGTGCAGTCTGATGGAATGTCTTTTCAGCAAGTCATGCACGAAGCCAGTCGGGATGCGGACATGGTTTTTCTGGGACTCAAGGTTCCGGAAGTGGGGGCTGAATTGGATTACGCGAAGAGCTTAGAGTCATTAGCCAGCGGTTTTGCCTCGACAGTGTTCGTTCGAAACGGCGAGATTTTCGCAGGCGAGATGCTCAACGAGGGATAAACCGAAACTCATGGCAACAACAAGACTAGATGTATTCGGGTGATCCTGTTTGAACCAGAACCGGTTTGAGAAATATACTAACATCTGGATCGCCATAAAGTGCCTTGAGCGAAATGTATTGGATCAACTGAACTTGGAGGATTTTTATGTCCAGTAGCTTAGATTACCTTTCCTGTGATACTTGCTCCAGAAAATTCAAACCAGGCGAAGTGGACTTGACTTGTCCTGACTGTGGTCCTGACCTGGGCACTTTGACCGTCCATTATGATTACGATGCTGTTGCCAAAGTGCTGACCAAGGACGTACTGGATTCGAGGCGTGAACAATCGCATTGGCGATACCTGGAAATTTTGCCCATAGAAAGCCGTCCTGCCGCCCTCCATCCACGGGTTGGATGGACTCCTTTGTATGATCTGCAAAAACTGGCAAAGTCAATTGGGGTGGGCAGGCTGTGGATCAAGGACGATGGATTGAACCCTTCGGCTTCTTTCAAGGACAGGGCCTCTTCAGTGGGGGTGGCTCATGCCATGGAACATGGAAGGAAAGTCATAACTGCAGCCTCCACCGGTAACGCGGCTTCGAGCTTGTCCCTCTTTGCCGCGTGCGCTGGAATTCGCGCGGTCATATTCGTCCCTGAAACAGCACCAGAAGCAAAGGTGGCGCAGTTGCTCATGTTCGGGGCAGAGGTCCTGGCGGTCAGGGGAACCTATGACCAAGCATTTGATTTGTGTCTGGATACTGCATTGAGCCAAAACTGGTACTGCAGGAACACTGCGGTCAATCCCTACCTGGGTGAGGGGAAAAAAACCGCGGCACTTGAGATATGTGAGCAACTCGGTTGGGATGTACCGGAGGCTGTGTTCGTGAGCGTGGGAGATGGTTGCATCATTGGATCCTTGTGGAAAGGATTCTGTGATGCATATCAGTTGGGCTGGATTAGTCGAAAACCCAGAATTTACGGTGTCCAGGCCGAAGGTTCTGCACCATTGGTGCACGCATTCGAGCGAGGGGATACAATCGCCACACCTGAACCGGCCGAGACTGTTGCGGATTCCATTTGCGTCGGTAAACCCAGGGATCACATAAAAGCACTAAGGGCCGTGAGGGAGTCCGGAGGTTCGATGCTATGTGTCAAGGATGAGCAGATACTCCAAGCCATGCGTACTCTAGCCAGGCAGGGAGGGGTTTTTGCAGAGCCTGCCGGAGCCACTGGGTTCGCAGGGCTTGTAAAGGCGGTTTCTGCCGGCCTCGTGGGTGATGACGAAAGGGTGGTCTGCCTGGTTACCGGAAATGGACTCAAAGATGTCACGACTGCCATAAGCGCTGTGGACTCGCGACCCATTGGCATGAACGCGGATATGGCTTCTGTGGAAAAATGGCTGAAGAAATAGAAACTATGAGGGGCAAGACTTGTTACCGCGTTCGGTAAGTATCGACGTGGCGAAGTTGCCTTGCTTCGTTCTCATGTGTCTTTTGTGCATGATACCTAGCCGTGCGATGTGTGCCACCCCGTTGCCCGGACCTGACTGTTCGACATCGATGGTTCCACGTCCTGCCAGCCCGTCAGTAGTATACTGGGGCGGAGTCTTCGATATAGTCATCAGCAGGCCCCATAACCTTCATTCTCTTGGAAGTCCGGATGATTGGGACGTTTGGTTGAGCACCAGAATCAAAGGTCCATTTGGAGTGTCAGTGGGTCAGCCGGTAGGTGCAAGTTTTCACCTGAAAGTTTTGCGTTTGCGAAGCGGCCACTGCAAAGACACGATCAGATTGTCGGTGGAGGCTGGATATTCAGCACCAAGGGAAACGTACAACCTGCAGATAGTGGGCCCCATGGGACTGAGGCTGGGATTTGTAAACTCCGTTCGCATACTTGGTGCTGAGAAAAAGGCTCCTTTGAGAATTGCCGTTATTGCAGACCACCAACTCAAGGATCCCTCGGTCGCACTCGGTGGAGGAGATCTGAACAACGGCTCCTATCCTCATCTGGGCAAAGATGATCCGGAAAGCATGTTTATTCAGGAGGTGTATGAGCTGAGCTTCTTCGATCCTGATTTCGTAATTCACCTGGGTGACCTCGTGTACGGAACGGACTACAAATCAGAGTTTCCCCACACTCTACATCTGTGGTGGAAAAAACCTCTGGCCGCTTTTATGGTGCCTGGAAACCATGACGGAATGGCTCTTTACCGTCTTGGCCTGAGAGATGGCTGGTATGAGGATGCCATACACTCTCTGAAATGTGCAAACAAGCTGATGGCCGGGGATATAGACGTATACGGAGTGTTTTCCTTGTTGGCCTGTCTTTACGGAGATTTGAAGAAGATGTTGTTCGAACACCTGGACCAGGACGGTTTGGTCTTTTGGCAAAAGTATCTGGGTCCAAAGAACTATTCTGTGAGTTTGGGACATACGAGGTTCATCGGTTTGAATTCTTACTCTGGTTCAGCCCATCGAAGACATGCTTTTGCCTTCAGGTTCGGCGCGTTCGGGCTGAAGCTGGACCTTGGAACCGCTGTTGATAATTATGGAGGGTTCCTAACACCACCCGTACTTGAATGGTTGGCAAGTGAGATCGAAAAAGCAAGACGCAAAGATCAACGTGTAGTGCTTTTTCTGCACCACGATCCGCGTGGTAACGAGCAAAGCCCTTGGGCAAGCGCCTATCATCCCAATCTGCCTTTTCCCACCGAACCCCTTGGCTTGAGGAAATTTCAGGAGTGGAACATCGAGAGCAATCCGCAATGGGATTCGGACCCGGATGATGGCGTCGAGGGGGAGACACAGACAGACAACAGTGCTGTGCGTCTTCTAAAACTCATAGCCGAGGGAGTCGATTTGGTACTCATGGGACATGCTCATGTGGACAGGGACAAGGTTTTCGAACCGGGACAGGAAATGGTAAAGGGATCCGGAATTCGGGCCGCAAGGACTATCCGTTTTACGAAGGTTACCACCGCCTCGGCCCATCCCGGAGACCCGGATGGCTACTGGGGATACAGGTTGGTGGAGATTTCCAGAGAGACCATTACGGGATTGAATTGGCAACCTAAAAACGGCTTGGCTTCGATTCCGGCAGGTAATCTTTGGATAGCCGGATCCGGGACTTCTGAAAAATCGCTCTATGTCGTACACAACGGATTGCCTGGACCTGTGTCCGGTATGCTCAGAGCCTATTTGCCGGCATCCGTGTATGGATGGTCTTTTGATACGAAAGGTCCTGGTAAGGTGGAGTTGCGGGATGTTGGAATCGGTAACAATGGGCGCAATATTTATTACCTGCGTACGGCGGTTTCAGGCTGTGCGGGAAAAAACTTTCCTCCATCCGAGGATGCCGAATCTGTACTTCGCATTTCAGCCAGAAGGGTATGGAACAACAGTGTTCCAGAGACAGAGTTTTCCACTTCCGGTAGTAGTTTCGCTGCAGACCGGGATATTGAGTTTGATGCTTCAGCTACATCCGATCCAGACGGTGACGTTATCATATCTTACAAATGGGATTTTGGTGACGGAAACGATCAAAGAGGAAAAAGGGTTAGTCATTCGTTCAATCGACCCGGGACATACACTGTCAGGCTGACGGCCATGGATTCTCATGGTGCATACTCGTCGGACACAAAAACGATCATTGTCTCTGAGAGCCTGTCTTGTTCTTCATCCGGCAAAGGGACGTTACTTGGTCTGTTGCTCGGCCTGCTGACGCTTGCGGCTGCATGTGGACGAAAGATCAGAACCCGCTGAGCACTTTCCACTTGCCCTGTTCTTTGACCAACTCCAGGCGGTTGAGTTCATCTGTAACCTGCCATTTTTGTCCTGAAGGAAGGTCCATGAGGTAACGGGTTACGTAACGATAATCCACTTTCGCCTTGGAGTCTTTGATGTTTACCTTTTTGAGTTGTATGTTCAATTGCAGCTTCTTGATCTGTTTGAAATGCTTGGTAAAATGCTCCTTGAGACCATCGTAACCATAGTCGTCATCCGTCTCAGGAGTCCCGGAGTCCTCGTAAAACTTTTTTGAGGCCATGGCCAACAACCTGTCTATGTCTTTGTGTTCCACCGCATCCCTATATTCATCCATAAGCTTTACAACGGCCCTGTTGTCAGGGGTGTCGGCAAGGCTGATACCTATTCCTGGTATGCGCTTGGCCGTACAACTCGTAGCGACGAATGCAGCCAACACGATAATAGCGGCTGAAGCGATTTTCATGTGCAACCTCCTGAGCGATGTTCGAAGGCAAAACTTGAACGGAATGAGCCCCTGTGTCAAGTGTAACCGGAAAATAGTTTATCCGGAGCATCTTTGTTTTCTTGTATAAGAACAACTCGAGGAGCAGTCATTATTCCCGGATGGAGTAAATCTCCGGCCTGAATGCTTGACCCTGGACAATACTACGTGTAGGCATGGAGTATTGTGAAAAATGACTGGCTGATAAATTTGCTCTACGATACCTCCCGTGGCTTTTCAAGCGATGCCGCTAATATTCGCATAGAACAGTTTCGCTCAGACAACCAGGGCCTCGATGGCAATGAGTTTGTGCGCAGGTACGTAGACCATCGTTTGAGGCAGTTGGGTGTGGTCTATGGAACACCCCTGGCGGAGAGTCTTAGGGTAACACGCGAAGAGGTCAAGGGGGCAGTGGGACGATCTGCGGTGTTTCTGGCGTTGCAGGAAGTTCAAGCTGAACTCGCCATGGAAGTTGGTTGCACCATAGCTCATTGTACTGAGGCAAATGTCAGGATATTGGAGCTTCTGGTATGCCATGCCTTGTTTTGCAGGGATGTTCATACGGCTTCTATTCTGAACCAGCGTTTGGCAGAGGTGCCGGCGCAAGGCCCACTTCCTTCAGACATCATTCGTATGGGCCGAAGGATCGGTCGCAGGGTTCGCAAGCGTGCTTACATGGCTGGAAACCCCCTTCTCGGTTTGCCCATGCACAATTCGTTCGCATACGGAGATGCCAAGACCTTTTGCAGGTTGGCAGTGGTTTACTTCGAGCGTGGGTTGGATGACAGAAAGTCCATCGAGAAGGTTTGGGAGTTTCATGATAACGAACGAAAGCTATTACTACAGGCGCTGGTGGGATTGACCGTAGCCGACAGGCATGTTGGGGTAGATTCTCGAAAGGTTATGATGGAGCAGATAAAATCAGCCAATCTCCCCCGAGAGGCCAGGCGGGAGTTGTTGAACATGCTTCATCAACCCCCTTCGTCCTTGGCAGTAGCCGCAGCCGTACAGGATGATCGCACAAGAGACTTTTTGCTGGAGCAGGTGCTGTTGGGGGCTATGCTGGACGGGCATTTGAGTAAAAACGAGTGGACTTACATAGAGGATTTGGCCGGATGGTTGGGTGTGCCTGTCACCGAACTTGCCGAAGTGGAGGCAAGAGTGGTGGCTTTTTACGAACAGCACCAGGATTATCTGGACATGTTTACAGTGGGTTCTGCCGTACTCAAGTATCGACAGCGCATGTTGGAGAGGGTCCAGCGGGCCATATCTCAAAACCTGGAACTAATCGTGGATGAAATTCGAACCAAAGGGGACTTGGCCGAATTATTGCTGAGAGCGAGCAGTGGCGAAAAGCTGGATCCCGCACAATGGAAAGAAGTCCGCACCCAACTGGTAGATGTATTGCGTTCCATACCATCCCTGGCGATTTTTACATTGCCGGGAGGAGCAGTGTTGTTGCCCCTGGTGTTCAAGGTTCTTCCCGATAGCTTCAAACCTATGGCCTTTGTCAAGCGGCATGAGCAGACAGACGGGGCTTCTAAGGATACAGAGTCTGGTTCCGATCCACTGGAAGAATGAGACAGGGGTTATCAGGAATCCAAAACCCGTCTCACCGTGGATAACAATTCATTCAGACTAAATGGTTTTTGAAGCAGGTTTGGTGATATTTCGATTTCTTTGTCGAAGATGATATCGCCCGAGTAGCCGGACATGTGAATCGTCTTAATTCCTGCATGACTCTTCCTGAGTTGCTTCGCCACTGCCGGGCCATTCATGTCGCCTGGAAGTATCACATCAGCCAGAAGGAGGTGGATCGGTCCATCTTGCGCCATGGCCTTGTTTATGGCTTGTTTGCCGTCTATGGCCTCTATGACTTTGTAACCCCATCTTTCCAGCGCTGTCTTGACCATGCCGCGCACAATGCTTTCATCTTCAAGCAGCAATATGGTCTCATGCTTGCCGTGGGGTGGCTGAGAAAGAACATCGATTGTGTGATCTGCAGGCTGATCGGTAGGGGGCCAAAACAAGCGAAAGGTGGTGCCTTTTCCTGGTTCGGAATATACCAGGACCTGCCCGCCTGCCTCGAGAAGAATGTCTCTAACGGTGGAAAGGCCCAATCCCGTTCCTCGGCCTTCTTTCTTGGTGGTGAAAAACGGTTCGAATACTTTTTTTCTAACTTCCTCTGTCATTCCCGAGCCGGTATCGGACACCGCCAGTTCGTGAAATCTTCCGGCTTTTATTCCTGGGTGAGCTTGTGCGCTTTCGTCATCCAGGTCGACAGTGCGTAGCCTGAATGAAAGCTTACCTCCGTTAGGCATGGCGTCTCGTGCGTTTATTGCCAGGTTGAGGATTACCTGCTCGAAATGGCCATAGTCGGTTTTGATATTGAGAGGTTCCGCAGGTGCTGTCACAGCTAACTCTATGTCTTCGCCTATCATGCGTCGAAGCATTTTTTCCATGTCTCTGACTGCAGCGCCGAGATCTATCACGCGAACCATGCTCGGTTGTTTCCTGCTGAAAGCAAGAAGCCTCTGGGTCAGGGCAGATGCCTTTTCCGATGCTGAGCGTATTTCATCAAGTCCTTCTCTTGGATCTTCTCCCATTTCGATGCCGACCTGGAGTAGATCGCAATTACCAAGGATGGCGGTTAGCAAGTTGTTGAAGTCATGAGCCACACCTGCAGCCAACCTTCCCACTGCCTCCATCTTCTGCGCCTGTAGCAGTTGTAATTGCATCTTTCGGCGTTCACTGTTGTTCCTGGCAGTCAAAAGAATGCCTTTTAGTTCGCCATGTTGAATAATTGGGGCTGTCTTCGCCTCCAGAGTAATCATCTGCCCCAACCGATCCCACGCCTCTAGGTCAAAGGCGCTGCTCATTTTGGAATCGGAAATTTTTTCCTGGATTTTACTGATGAGCAGTTCATGGTATTTGGGATCTATATAATCACTGATCGAAGTGCCTTTGACCTGGTCCTCTGAAATGCCGAAAAAATCGAGGCCTGCTCGATTTAGATATGTGACGCTGCCGTCGGATGCATAAACGAATATCAGGTCATCGGTGGTGTCGGCCAGCAGGCGGTAATCTTTTTCCCTGCGGGCTAATTCACGTTCCGCCTTTAGCCTCTCTGTAACATCTGTGCCAATGTGAATGATTCGTTCCAACTTGCCTGTTTTATCACGGATAGGCGTGACGGAAACCATATGGCTTTTGTGTAGAGTCTCCATGATCATGTCAACCGGGTCGCTGTTTTCACTTTCAAGCAAGTTCACCAAGGGACATCCCCTTGGAGGTGAGTCGGTTCCGTGAAATAGTTTGTAACACGTGTGTCCCTCGATTTCTGACGCACTCATCCCGGCTAGTCGTTCCGCTTCACGGTTTGCCGCCAAAATTGTTTGTTCTGGTGACAGCACCAGGATGGGATGGCGAATGCTCTGGAATATACGAAAGTAATCCTCGTGGTCATCCAATGGGCCCCGTATTTCCCGACAGGCCCTCGTGCATGCATCCAATTGGGCCTTTAGATGACTGTCTGTTATGTCCATCGGCAGGACCATGTCACAACCGGCCTTCAGGAGAGGTTCTGCCGGTTGGCTGGGACCTAGCATGCCGATGAGAGTGATCCAGTTGCCGGTCTGTTTACGATTGGAGTTGGCTGTTCGGATGATATCCAGATCCGGTTCGGAAAAGAACAGAACCAGCTCGGCCTCGCCTGGCGTGGATACTTCACGGACGAGTTCGACGGAATAACCCAGCCGTTCCAACCGATGGGTGAAATCAACCAAACCTGGAGGATGTTGTCCTGCCAACAGTATTTTTATGCTTGCGCCCCCCAAAGGCGCCTCCCCTACTGGGCATGCTTGACATAACGCTCCCAGTAAACTTCTCTAAATATCCTCTAGAATCGCTATGTTAGTCAATGGCAAAAAAGCATCACCTCATAACTCGATATAGAGATAGTCGACGAGGTAGCAACTTGGTCCTACGTGGAATCCTGCATGGAATATGGCCTGCTCAGTCCTTGGGCCTCAGTGTGGGCTTTTTCTTTTTCTTTTCTTTCTTGGGTCTCAGTGTAGGTTTGTTCGATTCTTTTCTCGGGTGCAACACGG
>CAYSLH010000193.1:0-9866 GCA_964431605.1 uncultured Myxococcales bacterium | reverse complement strand
AGGCTGTTTATATTGCCGTGCCGATGTTATTGATGATAGCTTTAATAATCTATATTTCAGCAAATCCTGCTCCGGATCAAAAAATCGAGATAAAACCTGAGCCGATCATCCCCGCCCGGGACTTATCCTCCGAGGAAAGTTCATCAAATCCCGACTCATTGAAAGGTAATAGATATACTTTTGATAACTCAAACGATGATTATGATAATGTAAAGGATGTCACGAAGACGAAAAAGACGAAAAAGACGAAAAAGGCCAAGCCCAACTCAACCAAAAGAAAAAGAAAGGGGCTGAGGAAAGTAAGCCATGAGTTGAAAAAAAATATTGCGGTAAGCCGTCCTTTAGTTACAAAGCTGGATATGGAAAAAATAAAAGGCAATCTCGTTATTGACACAGCGGATGGACTCGATATCAGTATAGATGGCATACCCCGTGGTGTATCACCCGTCAAGTCTATAAAACTTTTGCCTGGTAAACATCATCTGTTGCTGAATGATGACAAAACGAATTTGAAAAAAAAAATCAGTATAAAAATTTTGCCTGGCAAGACTATAACAATCAAAGAGAAATTTGCTTTTGGCACGCTGTTCCCGATAGTAGTGCCAAACACTAAGCTGTATGTCGACAAGAAGTTCATAGGGGTGACGCCTTTACTGAAGCCGATCCCACTATTCGAGGGACACCATGTGCTCAGAGTTGAAAATAAAAAAACAGGAAAAGGTACGACAAGAGTTGTTTCCATAAAAGCTGGTTCGCTTGCCACACCATATTTTAACCTAGAATAGGTTTTCTCCAGACGTGAACATTGAAAAAGTCTTTCAGGTTGACTTGGAGCCTTGTGACCGTTAGCTTGTGCGTCACTAGAAACTTTTATCGCTGAGGTGATTCCATGTTAAAAAAATTTGTTCCACTATTTTCGGTGGTCTCGTTGTTGCTTGCGCAAGGATGCGTAAAACGCTTGCCCGCGGTAGCTGGTGGGGACAAGAAGGTGGTGGCAGGTCACGAGATGACTTTTGGTTCTCCCGAAAAAGTTCCTGAAGGTGGCAGCGTGGTATGGAGCATGGGTGATGGATCACGTTACACAGGCGCCCAGATACGTCATGCCTGGCACCGGCCTGGGAAATTCCAGGTGGTCGTGACGGTTACGGATCCCGATGGAAAAAAACGAACAGACTCTTCCACTGTCGAAGTCTCCAGGCCGGCGTTGTTGGATGTGGTTCCCGCGAGTGCCGGCTTTGTGTTGCTATTGAACACTCCTGGAGAAAAACTCAAGAATGTGCCTCTACTCCTCGAAAACATGTTTTCGAGGAGCTCCCAGGTCAACTCGACGCTGGCCAACATAAGGGAAATGCTGGGGTTCGATCCTTTCTCCTCCGATGGGTGGCGGGATGCTGGTTTGGATCCTACGAGTGGTGTCGCATTGGCAGCCCTCGATGGGGGAACAGACCTTGTAATGGTTGCAGCTTTGCTCCCGGGGGACAAGGCCAGGCAAACACTGCGACATGTTTTCCTTCGGGAAGAACAGATGAAGGAAAGCCCGGCAGATGATGCTCCTTTTATTACCTTGGTCCGCAAGGGCGATTCCAAAGATGCTGAATTCGCATACATGGATTTTCGTGGCCACCTGTGGGTGGCATTTGAAAGTAAAGAACAAAACCCTAAACCAGACTCTCCCCACAAGGGTCCGGTTCAAGTGCTTACTGAGCTGCGGCGGGCCGGGCTTCAACAGGGCATGAGCGATAACAAGGATTGGTTCGCAGCTGCCGTGGCTTCTCGCAAGGAGCCCGGGTCAGTGCAGCTGTTCATGTCAAAAGAGTTTATCCGGCTTTCCAACGACGAAGAACTCTCCAGCCCGGAAGAGAAGGCGGAGAATGAAGCAATAATCGAAAAGTTGCGCTTTGTGAGGATGGACCTGGATCTTTTGCCCGATGCAGTCAAGGCGGATGTCCGCATGGGGTTCGTGGGAAAACAGGCAACTCGCTTGGAGTCAGTGATGCGGGCGCGAAATGACGTTCCTGCATTCAGGACGACCATGGCTTCCGGTGACCATATGGCCCTCAAGTGGTCCTTGGATCTGCCTGGACTCATGCAAGACCTGGCGGATATTTCCGGCGAAAAGGACGAGTGGAACCAAGCCTTGGCCGCCATGAACCGATTCAAGACAACCACGGGCATCGATGCAAAAAAAGACATTCTGGACAACCTGGGCGACAGTGTGATGGTAGGCGGAAAATTCAACATTGGTGGATTGTTTGGACTCGCTGGACAAGGAGAAAAGAAAGAGTCCCTCGGTAACTACCTCGGAGCTAGCATGTTGGTGCAACTGAGAGATTCGAAACGGTTTTTTACTGCGGTGGATGCCTTGAGCCATGTCGAAGGGATTGGTGATAATATTCGTCCTGTGAAAACAAAAGGACCAAGGTTATGGAGCATCGGCCCAAAGGATTTGGGACTGGTCCTCATGCAGGCAAACAGTATGGCCGTGGTCGCCACCTCCGAAGCTGAAGCAAGGGCTTGTCTAGATCGTTTGACCAACCCGCACGAACCTGATGCACGGTGGCCCGAGTACATTGATTCTCCTAATCAGCAGGTCTGGGGTATTGATCTTTCACAACTGCGCAAGGACATAGAAGCCTATAATCCTTCTGATAATAATGCATCCGGTGCGATGATAAAAAACATAATCATGATGACCCTGGCAGGGGTGGGAAAATTGGATATGCTGGTGGCGAACGCCTCTTTTGAGAACAATGTCCTGATCGTATCTGGGTCTTTGACGTTGAAATAGAAAACTGGAGGTGACAACGTGCTCATTCACCCCACTCGAACTGGATGGATCGAGGTAGTATGTGGGTCCATGTTTTCCGGAAAGACCGAGGAACTAATCCGAAGGCTCAGGCGTGCTGAAATTGCTCGCCAGAAGGTGCTGATTTTCAAGCCTGCCATGGATGTTCGTTACAACCAGCAGCAGATCGTAAGCCACAGTGATCAGCGCATGGAATCCATACCGGTAAGTGACGCAAACCAAATTATGGAGATGGTGGCTGATGATGTGGACGTGGTTGGTATAGACGAGGCACAGTTTTTTAATGAGGATCTGGTGGGTGTGTGTGAACGCCTCGCCAATTCCGGTGTCAGGGTGATTGTTGCAGGTCTGGACCAGGACTTCAGAGGTAACCCCTTTTCTCCAATTCCGCAGCTATTGGCAGTGGCGGAGTACATAACGAAAAACCTGGCTATTTGTGTCGTATGCGGGGCCCCGGCCAACCGTTCCCAACGCATAGCCGAGTCGGAGGAAAAGCTCTTGGTGGGAGCTGCTGATTCCTATGAAGCCAGGTGCAGGCATTGCTGGAAGCCGGAGCCGGACCTGCCTTCAGGAGAGAGAGATGAGTGATCGTGCTTACAGCAGGCTCAGCTATCGTCCCAACGAAATCAAACATCGGTATGGCCCCAATATTCACGTTCTGAGCGATCCGGTATTGGTATCGAGAGTGTTGAAGCTCTCCCTTCCCTCCACTGCCGCAGTGCAGGGCAGCTTGCTATTGCGCTCAGTATACAGGGACCTGATTCGGGTCACCATGGCAGCGGAGTTTCCTCGTTGCAAGGTGTCGAGACAGACCAGGATGGGAGCGGTGGAAGCGGATGGAGTTTGGGCGGGGGAGGTGATAGACCCTGACACCAAGGCGGTGAGTGTCGCCTTGGCGAGGGCGGGACTGATTTCGTCCCAAATTTGTTATGAGGAAATGGGAACCTTGTTGAAGCCGGAAAATGTAAGGCAGGATTTTTTAATGGTGGAGCGAAAGATCTCCAGGACGGGCAAAGTCCTGGGTGCCGATGCCTTTGGTGCCAAGGTCGGTGGCTCTTACGAAAACAGGGTGGTCATTTTTCCTGATCCCATGGGTGCAACCGGTGGATCGTTGGACCTGGCCATACGATTCGTAAGGAGGCGTGCGGGTGGCAAGAAGATCAGAAAACTTATCTTGTTGATGTTGGTCATTACCCCCGAGTTCGTAAGACGGATGATTGCGGATCATCCACAGACCGTTGTGTATGCGGCCAGGCTGGACCGAGGAAGGAGTACCCCGAAGGCCTTGGCTTCTCTTCCCGGGACCTTTCCCAAACAGGAATCCGGGCTCAACGAAAAAGGTTATGTCATCCCTGGTCTTGGTGGTCTTGGCGAGTATCTGAACAACGCGGAAAGGTGAGGAGCAGGATCATGGACACCTTTGGGTTGCAGGGAGTAAAAGAACTCATCTCGGAAAAGATGATTTTAGACAGGGTTGCCCAGTTGGGAAGGGAAATCACTTCCGATTACAAAGGCAAGGATCTGGTCTTGGTGGGTGTGTTGAAGGGTTGTTTTTTGTTCATGGCTGATCTCTGTCGGAATATTTCCTTACCCCTTTCCTGTGACTTTCTTGGTGTATCATCGTACGGCGACAGGATGACCACCTCCGGGGTCATAAGAATCACGTCTGATCTGACCCGCCCCATCGAGGGGAAAGACGTTCTGGTTGTGGAGGATATAGTGGATACGGGCTTGACCATGAATTACCTCCTGGAAAATCTATCGACCCGGAGACCAAGGAGCCTCAAGGTATGTACCTTGTTGCATAAACCGGCTCGACAGATGATTCCAACCCAGATAGATTACTTGGGCTTTTCCATCGATGACGTGTTCGTCATCGGTTATGGGCTGGATTTGCAGAATCGTTACCGTAACTTGCGTTTCATTGGAGTAAAAGAAGAAGGACCGGAAAATCAGCAGTAATTTTGATTCCTCGTCCGGTCTGAAGTATACAGTTATAGTATGAATATCAGTAGCAAGGGAGAATCCCATGGCTGAGACGACAGGCGAGGTTTTGTCGACTCCTTCCAAGCAAAAGCGCAAGGGAGGCGGTTTCAGGTTTTTATTCATGCTGCTCGTAATACTGGCACTGGTAGGGTTTGTGATCTATCATTTCAGTGTCATCAATTCCATGAAGTTTTTCCTGGTTCCTGAAGCGAACAAGCTGGTGGTAAAGAAAGGAATATTGTTTCTTTCCGGTAACGAGCCTTACGTACCACCCAATTCGGAAGATGATTGGATTTATTCTCCCATCGATCTTCCCGCTGGGTTTGGGACCGAGCAGAAGGTCTTCGACTCTTTGTCCGAGTTGAACCATTCATTTGCAACGGTGCTCATTGGTGAATCCAAGAAGCTGATTTTTTCCGACAAAGAGGCTGATTACAAGAAGGGGATCGGTTACTTGAGGCGATTGGGGGAACTCGAAGGGCTGAAACCGGAACAGGTCAAGTTGATAATGGCCCTGAACGCAGATGTGGATTACATAGAGGCTAAGCGCTCATACCAGGGAGTCGAGATGACCCTGGAAAAAGCCCTTAAGAAATTCAAGCAGGCCGAGACTTATGGGACCGGCCGATTTGCTGATGCACCCAAGTGGATAGCCAAGGTGGAGAAATTGTTGGAAATCATTCGGGCAACCAAGGCTGGTGTTTTGCCTGCAGTTACACAAACGCCAAATCCAAATCTGCTCCATGAGCCGAGCCCGAGACCTTTACCGGAAAAGGACATGGGGGCCCCGTCTCAGGACCAGCCGCCATCCGATGTCCCGGAACAGGCTGGCGTGCCCGCACCTCAAGGTATCTAATCTATCTCCCAATCTATAGATACCTCATTGGATTACCACCGGTTCTAGTCTCTATCTATGATGGTTCCAGCCTCACCCCTCATGGCAGGCGCGAGGTTTTCAGGTGAAGTAATGATGGCCTGCTCTCCTCCGCCAACAAGGAAATTGATGCATGCCTGCATCTTAGGTCCCATCGACCCTGCCGGGAACTGTCCTTGCTCCAGATGCTTTTTTGCTTCACTGACAGTGAGTCGGTCCAGCGCCTTTTGGGAGGGTTTGTTGAAGTCCAGGTAAACTTTGTCGACAGCAGTGGATATAATGAATTTTTCAGCACTCAGGCGCGAAGCCAGCAGCGCCGAAGCATAGTCCTTGTCGATAACGGCCGCAACACCTTCTAGGTCTCCGTTGGCATGGCGTACCACTGGAATACCTCCGCCTCCCACGGCAATGACCACGAACCCCGAGTCCACCAGGGCTCCTATGGCGTCTCTCTCCACGATTTCTTTCGGGAGTGGAGATGCCACGACTCTACGCCATCCCCGGCCCGCATCTTCTTTTACGTCCCAGCCTTCTTGCTCCGCCATTTTCTTGGCGGTTTGTTCGTCCATGAAAGATCCTATGGGCTTGGATGGGTTCTGGAATGCCTGATCTTCCGGGTCCACGAGGACCTGGGTCACGAGGGTGGCAACTTGGTTACTCAGGCCGGTCCGAGAAAATTCGTTCCTCAGGGATTGTTGAATCATGTAGCCGATGGAACCTTGGGTATCGGCACCGATGCTGTCCAATGGCACCGGATGTAACTCCTTCAGGCTCAACTCAGTCCTTCGCAAAATGAAGCCAACCTGTGGTCCATTGCCATGGGTAACCACTACGTTCCAGCCGTCTTCGATCATTTCCCGGATGTGATTGCACGTCTCCCTGGTGACTGCGAACTGATCTGTAACACGTTGATGGTCCTTGTCCTTGATAAGGGAGTTGCCACTGATGGCAAGGACTGCAAGCTTTCTTTTGCCGGTCATGGTGAGGGGTCTCCTAGATGTCTCCCATGGTCAAAGCCATGAGAGCCTTTTGTACGTGAAGGCGATTTTCTGCAACGTCATAGATGATCGATCTGGGCCCGGATGCAACGCCGTCAGTAACTTCGTGTCCCCGGTCGATGGGCATGGGATGGGTGAAAAGAGCGTTGTCGGTCCGCTTCATCCTTTCCTCGTCGCAAATCCAATCAGTGTATTTTAATGCCCGTTCGATCTCTTCAGCCTTGTGTAGCTCGCCGTCGTGGTATGCGTCGGCACGCATCCAGTTGCGAGAGTACACTACGTGTGCACCATCATAGGATTTTATGGGATCGTGGGAAATTTCGAAGTTGGCGCCGTTGTCCTTGCAGTTTTTCTTGGTCATTTCGATCACCTCGGGATCCAGGTCGTAACCCTCGGGATAGGCCAATGTAACATCCATGCCGAATCTGGACGAAATGAGCAGGCTTTCCTGCACCGAACACCAGGAGCGAGCCAGGGCGCCGTGTCCCCAGACCTGTAAGAGCTTTTTGCCCTTGATGTTTTCACGGCCCAGGTGTTGCCACAGGCCCTGCATGTCCGCCAGTCCCTGGCATGGATGGAATGTATCGTGAGCCATGGAAACGATAGGGACCTTGGAATACTTGGCGTATTGTTCGCAGAGTTTTTGACCTTCTCCATATGCCGGGATCTTGTCTTCCAGGATTCTGATACCAATGCCACAAGCATATCTGCTCATGACGTTGGCCGCATCCTCGATGGTCTCGCCAGCTGTTTTTGCGGTCTTGAGACGCATGGATTTGGGCTCCAGGAATTGGGCGTGACCGCCCAACTCTGTGGCTGCGGCCTCGAAGCTTTGGCGTGTGCGAACCGATGGGTTGTAGAAGAACATGAAGAATGTCCTTCGATCCAATACATGCGCATATTTTTCGCTCCATCGTTCCTTTTTCATGTCTTCGGCAAGCTCCAGCACCTGGATGAGTTCCTCCTTGGTCCAGTCCTGGGTACACAACAGATGTTTTCCTTTGAGACTCATGATGTAAGCTCCTTCTTGGATGCCCTGGCGAAACCAACTCCGCTAGCTGTTGATCCTTTTACCGGGCAGGTGTTAGGTTGAACATATTCGACAGGCGGAAACACCTGCGAACAGATGTTGTCTAGTACCAAACCCGGATGTGTGCGTCAATGGATAATAAGAGAAATTTTTTTTCGACGTCTTTGCGAAACTATCGTCTTCGGAACCATGGCCGGACTCTGGCGGCGTTGCTGTATTTGTTTTTGTGGACGGGCTGTTCACGTACTCCTGGCGCCAAGTGGTGTATAGATGGGGACTTGGGGCGTTTTTCACTTCAATCCATAGGCCCTGCAAAAGATGGTGAGAAAGGTTGCCGGGCGAAGTACCTGGACCCATCCGGGGCCATGACCAAAGTGGAGGTAGAGCCTTACAAGGTTGGTATGTTTGGGAACTCCGGGGTGCCTGTGAAGTTTGAAAAGCAAATGGTTTTCTCGAAAAAAGACGAGTCATCCGGCAATCTTGTTGTCAGTTGGTACTCCCATGACATGGCGGTGCGCCTTACCATGAGAGGCATGGAAAAAGCAGGTGGGCCCGTGCTAAGGGGTTATCTGCATCGTTATCCTTCCCTGGTGGTAGATGAGGTCAAAGCCGTGGAAAAAGATGTACAGGTCTTGAAAGAATCCAGCAGAAAGGTTCCAGCGGATGCCTCCATCCACTTAGAGCTTGCTCGTAATTACAGAAAACTTGGAAACACCATCATGGCAGCCAACGAATACCACATCGCGGTGGAAAAAGACCCTCATTGTTATGAGTGCTATTTTGAAATGGGCACGTTATACAGGAAGTTACGTCATTGGGATTTGTCCATAAGGGCTCTGAGAAGGGCGACTTCCATAAAACCGAACGAGGCTCGGGCATGGATGGAACTGGGAGATGTGGCCTTTTATGTAAGAAATCGCTTGGAGGCCATCCGCGGGTACGCTAAGGCCTTGGAAGCAGGAGCTTCTGGTACACAAAAGCAACGGGCGTCCACCAGGCTGAATGAACTCCACAAGGGAAAGTTCATGATACAGGTCCTTCCCGGAGTCTCCAACCCATCCGGTCTTGGACGCAGCGACTGAAAATATCCAATTTCAAAACTACTATTCCATGAAGATAACATTTTTTTCATGTTCGAATAAGATTTTATTGGCTGAGACTAGAAACCCATAGTGGTGATTTATTGCTCATTATGGCTTGACTAGCCCAATAATTCCCGAGTACATTGACTTGCAGTAAACCGACCGGGAAACCTTCGATTTTTGTGTGATTGAGCATGTCGAGTTCCTGGAAAAACGATTCGGCATTGGAGGTTCGAGCCGTTTGGTCGCAAACAGTAAGGGAGGAGACGGGCGATGGAGCAGTTCAATGGCGTAAAAGTTTTTTCAGCCACCCTGGCCCGGAATCGGGAGGAACTGGGAGAGAAGGTTACACAGTGGCTGCAGCGGAATCCCAACTGTAAGATCGTTGATATGAAAGTCGTTCAATCCAGCGATCGGGAATTCCATTGTATTTCTATCGTGTTGTTTTATAACGAAGTCTTATCTTGATCACGGGCTGGAACCCTTTTCAGATACTGGTTTTCTTTCCCTGATTCTGATGCAGAGGGTACTTGTCCGCAGAACGAGGTTTCTTGAATAAATGGCACCCAAGAAGATTCTAATCGTGGAGCATGACAAGGAGTTCGCTCTTTCTTTGGCGGCGGTGTTGAACCAGGGTGACGCGGAACATCGTTTCTCAACCGTGGACCGAAGCAAAAGGGCCATGCGTGAGGCTAAAGAGATGCACCCGGACTTGGTCATCCTAAGGGCTGAGACGCCAGGCATGTCGGTGTACAACTTTTGTACAAGATTGAGAAAGCACGATGCGTTGGGCAGCGTACCAATTATCTTCATGTCGTCCGAGGCGACGGATGAAGCAATCGCGCGTCACCGTGAAGGCAAGTATGCTGCTGACGAGTATTTCACCATTCCGTTCGATATGGAGGAGTTTCGCCTCAAGGCTTATGAGTTGATGGGCGAAAAAGCACCTGACCTTTCTGATCCGGACCCTATCGAGGAGCATGGGGATGTGGATGACTTGCAGGATGTGCAAGAATCCGATCTGAATTTCGAAGAAAGAGATCAGACTGACCAGGAACAAACCGAGCAGGAACAAACCGAGCAGGAACAA
>CAYSLH010000192.1:0-9905 GCA_964431605.1 uncultured Myxococcales bacterium | reverse complement strand
CGCCCGTGGTGGACGAGACTGTGATGATATGGATCCGGCGATATATCCAGACGCAAAAGAACTTTGCAACGGTGTGGATGACAATTGCGATGGGCAAACCGACGAGGGATTCGGTGTGGGAGATGAATGTGATGGGAAGGGCGAGTGCGGCCAGGGGGTAGTCGAGTGTGCAACGCCGGACTCCACCGTATGCTCCACCATGCCAGGGGGAAGCGAAGACCAGTCGTCGGAAGAGACATGTAATCAGCGAGACGATGACTGTGATGGAGAGACGGACGAAGACGCGCCTTTTTTGCTCGAGGCTGAAGACGGAGACAAGTCATCAGACGGCATAGATAATAACTGCAATGGCCTGGTGGACGAAAAGGGTGGGGTCATGGTGCCTGTACACCAGGTGGATGGGGCGTGGATAGACGCATACGAGACTACTGTCTTCGAACATCAGGATTGTTCTGGCAATCGTTACGGAGAGAGTCCCGACGATTATCCTGTTGGCTTTCCTGCAGATGGCCAGAACGTCACAGTCACCTTGTACGCCTGCTCTCTGCCAGGGATTGTTCCATCAGGTTACATGAGTCGTTTCAGGGCGCAACTTGCCTGCGCGTCTCAGGGTAAACGTTTGTGCACCGATGAGGAGTATGTAAACTCGTGTTCCAGTTCCGTGTCGCTTTTCCCTTATGACAGTATAATATTCGATCCCGGCACCTGTAATGATTGCAAGGGAGGTGTGGGACATGTTGTACCAACCGGTTCATACGGTGGATGCACTGCCAGGGGAGATACTTTTGACATGAGCGGCAATCTCGCCGAGTGGATCGCAAAAGACGGCCCGGACCCTGGAATAGGTTTCGTGGGAGGTTGGAGCTATAGCAGATATACTTGCTATTACAATGAGTCGTTCGATAAACAAGAATGTTCGAACCTGGATTTTGGCGCTGATGATGCGGATGATATTATAAAGAGACTCTATAGTTGTCCCATTCAAAACGAACACTGCCTCATGTTTCCCATTGATCAAGTCAGGGAGGATTTTGGCGGCAGGTGTTGTTATAGTAAAAATTGATTTCCGTGGAGACTGGGCGATCATTCTCATCCTGCTTGGGATACTTTGGGGCATATGGGTAATGGTCTCAGATTATGATCGTGTTTCGCAGAACATCTCTTGAATGAATAAAGCGACGTGGGCAAAGGATGTCATTTATTGGGTAAGGAAAAAAAGAGGCGGGAATACCGTTCGCCGGTGTTGAGAACTCGCAAGCCCTGTGTACGGGATCGGGCCAAGGCTGCAGGTTTGCTGAAGCTGGTCAAGGCCCATACACGAGCGGGACAGGCAGACGCGGCACTGGAAGCTGCGATTTTTGCAGTTGTTCGGGACCCTTCGAGTTCCGAGGTTCGGCTGCTACTCGGAAGGGCGTTTTATACCGTGGGGTTGTTCCAGGAGGCGCTGGACTGGACCGACAACCTCGATGAAGAACCCCGAGCTCAATTTTTACGGGGATGTGTTTTTTCAGACCTCGGTAAGCATGCCCGGGCCGCCGAGCTTTTCGCCAGGGCGTTGGAACTGCAACCAGGCATGACTCAGGCGCATCTTCGCGGCGCTTCGGCGTTACTGGCAGACGGTCAAACCCAAAAAGCTCTCGATGAGGTCAATATATTGCTGGATATGGATTCGGAAAATATCTTGGCCAGGATCCTGAGGGCGAGTGTGCTCATGGATCAAGGGCTGGCAAAAAAGGCCCTAAAGGACATGGAGCTCATTCCCAAACAAAAGGCGACTCCCGTTCACGCGAGGCTTCATGCCCGTTGCGCGGTTCTGTCCGGGTTGAGTCCCCAAGCAGTAGATGAAATATTCGAATCATATCTGCGATTGTTTCCCGGCCACGCATCATTGCGCCTCGCATTCGCACAACACCTTTTGTCGAGAAAGGATGTGGATCCAAGAGCTTTTCAACGTTCGAAGGATGAGTTGGGCGCAATCCTGGCCATGGAGCATCTACCCAGGCAGATGGAAGCTCAGGCGTGCTTTTCTTTGGCGGAACTCGAGATGGAATCTGACCCGGAGAGGGCTTCTGTGCTTTTCCACAGGGGGCTCGATGCCTCTGTCGATGACGCTCGGGGTCTGGCGGGGCTGGGGAGCATTTTCCTCAAGCGTTCGAGGCCGGATCTGGCAATGCCCTGGTTGTTGCGGGCGCTTATGTCTGACCCGGAACGGCACGAGACCATGGAATTACTTGTGGAAGCCTTGGCGGTGATAACGGATGAGGATGCCGTAGGCAGGTGGCTGGCTTTATTATTCTCAGGCTTGCCGACCCGTGCGCCCATGTTGATGTCGCAGGCCCTCGGCCACTTGAAGGACAAGGGACGGCAGGAGGCCTATTTGGATGTCAGAAGGCTGGCTCACCGGATGAAAAACCGGGTAGCCGTGTTGGCAACTCGTGTACGCGCCGGCCTGGACCCTGACAAGACATTGGAGGAACTAGATACTTTGTACGACCAATGGTCGCGTTTTTTAGATTCCATGGGACACGGGAATGGTTCCATGGAGCCACTCTCGATCAAAGACCTGGTAAAAAAGGCCTTGGGGCAGGTTGTAGACCATGTACACAGGGTGGATGTTATCCTGCCGATGGATCTTCCCCTGGTCAGGGGTAATGAACAGCAAATTGTGGACGCTCTTGCAAATATTGTCGCCAATGCCTTACAAGCATCTGCCAAGGACACGAGGGTGCAGGTTGCGGCTCGCGCCAGTGCTTCAGGCAGGTATGTGGAGATCGCTGTCATGGATTACGGCCAAGGAATGGATAGCGCAACCTTGTCTAAGGTTTTTACTCCCGGGTATACGACACGTGCCAGGGGCTCTGGAGTCGGTTTGTTCGTGGCCAGGAATGTGATAGTGGCACATGGAGGGAAGGTCACGATTTTTTCCGCTCCAGGCGGTCCGACCACGGTCAGCATTCGATTACCATCGTTGGAGGGATTAGATGCTCCTTCGGTTGGAACACTGGATGAATTGCTTGGCAGTAGCTTTGAGGGAGGGCAAGTTGACTGACATCTCTAAAGTAATAGTTGTAGACGATCAGTTTGAAGTTATCGAACTCCTCTCAGACCTGTTGAGTAAAGACAATCGAAAAGTCCTGGGTTACACCGATGGCGATGAAGCTCTCGTGGCTATCGGGGCCTGTAAAGGGGATGTGGATCTCGTTGTGTTGGACCTGGACCTGGGACCTGGCAGACGCGATGGTCTGAGCATATTGACCGATTTGCGTAAACGATATCCTGACTTGCCTTGTGTCATTCTGACTGGTAAGGCGAAAGTGGATGACGCAGTGCGGGCTTTACGCCTTGGGGCCACTGATTTCATAGAAAAAGATCCTAGACTGGACCAGCGACTGGAACTGCAGATGGAAAAGTTGGAGCGGCTGACCTCTGTAATGAAAGACAATCGAAGATTGCGCCGCCACAACAAGGTCTTGGGACAAAAGGCAGGACTCAATACCGTGATGGTAGGACAGGAAAAGGGCTTGAGCGGTGTCATGGAGCAGGTGCGCTCTTTGGCATCTATTCCTCGTCCCGTGCTCATCCTCGGGGAAAGAGGCACGGGAAAGGAACTGGTGGCCCAGGTCATTCATGCACATAGCGGCAGGAAAGGGCCTTTCGTGACCATAAATTGTGCAGCGCTGCCCCGGAGTCTTGCCGAGGCTGAGTTGTTCGGATACGAAAAAGGCGCGTTTACCGATGCAGGTAAATCCCGAACCGGCAAGTTTGAACTGGCCCATGAAGGCACCTTGTTCTTGGATGAAGTGGGAAATATGCCCATGGATTTGCAACAGAAGATTTTGAGGGTGATCGAGTACCAGAGCTTCGGACGCCTTGGTGGCGACACGCAGGTGACGGTGGATGTTCGCATCCTGGCTGCCACCAACGCAGACCTGTATGCTGCCATGGAAGCTGGGACCTTCAGGAAGGATCTGTATGATCGATTGGCGTTTGATATTATCGAGGTGCCGCCTCTTAGGCATAGAAAACAGGATATAGAGGATCTGTGCAGGTATTTTATCGAGAGATTCAGCATGGAAGTCGCTGGCATCCAGTGCAGGGACATATCGTCGGACGCATTGTCAGCCATCTTGCAGTTGGAGTTCAAAGGAAACGTCAGGGAACTGAAAAATCTTATCGAAAGGGCTGCATACAGATGTAGAGGTGAGCAGATTCAGTTGCCGGATCTCGCCCTTGGTGCCTTAGGTACGAAACGAGATGCCTCTGACAAACATGGGGACTTGGGTTTTCGGCAACAGGTGAGCAAGTTCGAAAAGGACCTCCTCAGGAAGGCGCTTGAGACCCACCCCACCATGACCAGTGCGGCCAAAGCATTGGACTTGAGCTATGATCAGATGAGAAGGCTGGTGAAAAAACACGACTTGTGATTTTGATTCTCAGTACCAAGCTTCTATTCACATCAGTGCAGTGTCCTTGAGGTACATGCTTCTTCTTCTGCTTCCATCCATTTTTTGATTCTGTTGCACGCGCTACGGTGTATTTGGCAAACGCGGGATTCTGTTACTCCAAACATGTCAGCGATTTCACGGTACGCCATATGGTTATAATAATATAATGATATGATAGTCTTTTCTCTTGAAGGCAGTTTTTCGATAGACTTGGCCAGCCTCTGTTTTAGCTGTTTTTTTTGAAGATGGCTGTCCGGCAATGGGTACCTGTCTTTATCCCAAAGCCACAAGGACCCTGAGCCTGAATCCAGGGAGTCGAACGAAATCGGCACCGAGCTTGCCAACTCCATTTGTTCTGAGTGTAGATCTTCAATGCTGATTTCCATGCGTTCAGCCAGTTCCTCTGAAGATGGCGGCCGGCCCAACTGTGCCGTAAGCTCCCGTTGAATCTTATCCATCTCCCGGCGTTTTTTTCTGCGCCGCCTGGAAATTGTGTCCAATGCTCGCAATTCGTCCAGGATTGCCCCCCTTACCCTGTGATGGGCAAATGCACCGAAGCTCAAACCACGCGCGGGATCGAACCTGTCCACTGCAGAAAGCAGCCCAACGTAACCTGCAGACACGAGTTCTTCTTTGTCCACTCCTGCAGGCAGTCTCTTGGAGATTTTATATACCTCACGATAGACCAGTGGCATGTTTTTCAGGACCCTTTTTTTCCTCTCTTCTTCCTTTTCAAGTGGATCCATCAGCATGGTTGCTTTCATGTCAGTTTGTCGAGCTGTTGGCTGTTCCATAAAGAGGCTCCTTTAAGGTAAAATCCATGAGCCACACATAAGCAATTGCGGTGCCAACTTGTAATTTATTGATTTACTTGCTGAAATATGAGAATTCAGAGGTGCTTGGGCGGTTTTTTTGCACCATAAATACCCACCTGATGTTTGATTAGGTTACAAATGACCCATGTTACTATGTTCCGTGGGAATTTGAGGCTTGCTGGTGGATAATAGACCCTGGGTGTGTTTTTACCCACGGCATGATAATAGCGGCAATCGCCGGAAAATTGCTCCATACTGGCGGTTTTAGCCTGAACAACATAATTTAGAAAACTGAAATTCTTTTGTTTTCAATCAACTGGCAGAGTCGGATTGATTGGCATGAACGTTGCTGTAACCAGTGACAGTGATGAAAATTACAGTGAAATACAAATGGAGTAATTTGGGACTATCGAGATAAAGGAGTCGATCATGGGAATTTTAGGCAGAGTGAATGATATTGTTCGGTCCAATCTGAACGAGTTGGTGGCCAAGGCGGAAAATCCGGAAAAGCTGCTGAGACAAGCAATTTTGGATATGGAGGAGCATTTGCGCAAGGCGCGAAAACAGGTAATTGACACCATAGCTTCTGAAAAGCTAATGGAAAAAAAGCGGATTTCTGTTTTGGATAAGGCTGCGCGATGGGAACGGCGTGCCGAGTTGGCCCTAAGGGCCGGAGACGAGGATTTAGCGAGGCAGGCTCTTGTTCGAAAAGAAGAGCAAATGCGAACGGCCGAGACCATGGAGGCTCAGATCAGGATTCAACGGGAGTACGTGGGAGCACTGAAGCAAAGTGTGGCTTCTTTAGAAGACCGTTTGCAGGATGCAAAGGCGCGTAAAAATGCCCTTATCGCAAGGGCACAGGCGGCACGTGCAAGGCAACGGACTGCCAAGGTGACCTTGGGTAAAGAGGCGAAGCTTCCGGGTGAATCCCGTGCCTTTGACACGTTTGATCGGATGGAAGACAAGGTGCTTGAATTGGAGTCCAAAGTAGAAGCCCAGTTGGAGATGGCATCTTTCAACTCAGGCACCATTGAAGACGAATCCCTGGACTCGAAGTTTGCGGATATGGAAAAGGACCTGGGAATGGAAGATCGCTTAGACGCGCTCAAAAAGAAGATAGCAACTGAGCGGGAGTAACGGGTACCTCGGTTTTGTTTGACTTTTTATGGAAACGACCGTACCGTCTGCTGATTCGGTAGTCAGCAGTGATGCGGTCGAGGAGCTAAGTGATGGGCATCCTTGAACGAACTCGCCATGTGGTAAGGGCTGATTTGAACGATTTGCTTCGTAAAGCAAAGAATCCTGAAACAGTCCTGGATGTTTACATAGACGAGCTCAGGTCCGTAATGGACGAGGCAGAATCTCTTCGTGCAGTTGAGGCTGCACAGGTGCAAGCTTTCGACGCCCGCCTCAGGGATGTTGTCTCCAGCCAGCAGACCTGGGAGAACAAGGCCAAGGCTTGTCTGAGAATGGGAGACGAGGCCTTGGCTCGTTCAGCCTTGGAGAAAAAGTTCGATTTGGATGTTGATTTAGAAGAGTTGAGTCGGGAATTGGAGCATCGAAACAAAAGTTTGGAGGTGCTGGATTCAAGCCTGGATGCCTTGAAATTGCGTATCTCGGAGGTCGTGCGTAAAAAGCGTGAAATTCAATACCGTCGACAGGTGTTAGAGGCCAGGGGCGAGTTGCAACGAACCCTTGGTAGATTGGAGCAGCATGGTGATGAGGCTGTCCTGAGCGTTGCCGAGGACGGGTTGGCGCAGGCTGAAAGCACCATCGAGGCATACGAAGTGTTCGAAGATGAGTTGACGGAGAGGAAGGTCTTGTCTTTGGAAGCTCAGGAGAGAAAGGCCGACCGGGAAAAAAAGATTGCCCAGGCGTTGGATTCTTTGAAGAACGAGGTGAAAAAATGATGCTCGACATGCTACAACTTGAGCAGCGTGTGTCGCAACTGACCAACATCTCGTTCGATCAATTACTCTCGGAGTTGGATTCGTTGGATCCGGGTGACCTGGAAGAAAGGTATGCAGAGGTGTGTGATGGCTACATGGTCTTATCTTTGAATGGACATCGTAGCCATGAGCAGGATTTGTTGCTGGACAAGTTGGATTCGTCTTTGCGAATGCTGTTCGGCGATAAGGGGCTTTTCGTACAGGCTGGAAGGCTTTTGTCCATAGTAAAGATATCCGCTGCATGTGGTGATGTGTTCAGAAAGCAGTATGGTGATGTTAAGCAATTACTCTTGGTTCAAGAGGCCATGACCCGTTGCGCTGTGCTTTCCAAAGGAGGACTTACCGGGCCTTTGCCAATTGATGCTGCCACCATCGAAAATCATGCCGGCACAGTGGGTATTGCTGCAGCTTCTTTGCTAAGCATCAGGACTGACTCTGGGGCTGTATGCGGGTTTAGTTCTACTCGGACCGTACAACGAGCATTGGCGAGGTTACTTCGACAGCTTGCGGCAAAAGATACCGGCTCCGGTACTTTGGATGTTATAAACGACTTGATATCCGGACCATTGCCTGCAAGGGATAAGATAAGGTTTCTAACTGACTGCCATCGCATGACCGGCTGGAGCAGTTGTCTGACCATGGCTCTGGTGGCAAAGGAGCGATTGGAAGATATCGCTGGTCTCGTTCGAGAAGGCCTCGGGGCCTGAGGAGGTTGGTTGCCATGATGACCCTGTATGTCATCTGTTTGTTAGTAGGCTTGATTTTCGCGGTGCTGTCCTTTGTGCTTTCGGGGGGGTTTGAGGCTCACGTGGATACCGCGGCTGATGTGGGTGTGCATGTAGATGTGGATGGAGATATTTCTGGTGGTGACGTGGGCGTTGGAGATGTCCAGTTTCCCTTGTTCAGCCCTGTGGTGATAGCAAGCTTTGTGGCTTTTTTCGGAGCTGGGGGCATTGTGGGCCTCAAGGTTTTTTTCCTATTGCCTGCCCTGAGTGTGCTGGTGGCCCTGGGTTTTGGTCTTGGAATGGGAATTCTGGTGGGCTTTTTTCTGATGAAGATATATAAGTATGTCCAGACCAATGCCACGACCCAGGTAAAGAGCCTGGTGGGCAGACAGGCCGAAGTGGTTGAGAGTATCCCGGCTGATGGTGTGGGACAGATCGCTTTTGCCGGAAAAGGTCAACGACTTGCCGGCCCAGCAAGAAACGAGGAAAAAAAGGATATCAAACGTCATGCCTTGGTTACCATAACGCGGGTGGTGGGTGGTGTGTACTGGGTGAGAGAGCACATAGACGAGAAGCTCAGAGACGTAGTACCTGAACCTCAGACCGCAAAAAAGGATGAACAAGGCCAATGACATGGTATTTCGAAGTTGACCGAAAAACGGAAGTTGAACACTAAACCATTTGGGGAGGTAGCCAGATGTTCGAGGGAATCAGCACAGACGTGGTCTTTGCCGTGGGTGGCGCGTTCGTTGTAGTTTTTCTTCTGTTTGTGGTTTTGATCAAAAGATACATGAAGGTTGGGCCAAATGAAGCCATGATTATCTCGGGTGCTTTTACCAAAGGTGTTCCCAAGGTAGTAACGGGTGGAGGAGCGTTTGTTTGGCCCGGAATCCAGAAGGCCGAACTCATATCGCTCGAGGTCATTACCATCGATGTGCGTACGCCTGAAGTCTATACAGAAAAAGGTGTACCCATCATCGTGGATGGAATTGCCCAGATCAAGGTTCATTCCACGGATCAATCCATCAGAACGGCTTCCGAGCAGTTCCTCGGTCGTGGTCGAAACGAGATCATGAATGTTGCCAAGCAGACCTTGGAAGGTCACCTGCGTGCAATTCTGGGTCAGATGGAAGTGGAGGATATATACAAGAATCGTGACATGTTTGCCCAGAAGGTACAGGAGACATCGGCAACTGATTTTGTCAAGATGGGCCTGGAGATAGTCTCTTTTACCCTTCGTGACATCAAGGACAATGAGGGATACCTGGATGCCTTGGGTAAACCTCGTCTTGCCCAGGTCAAGCGGGATGCGGTCATCGCTCAGGCCGAAGCTGACAGGGATGCTGTCATAAAGTCGGCTGCTGCCAAGCAAATGGGAGAGACGAAACGTTTCGAGCAAGAGACCCTGATAGCCGAGGCCAATCGTGATTACAACGTGAAGCTGGCAGAATACCAACAAACCGTAAATGAAAAGAAAGCAAAGGCAGACCTTGCCTATGATCTTTCAAAATACGAAAAGGCCCAGGATGTCAAAAAGGAGCAGATCCAAATCGAAGTCGTGGAAAAAGAGCAGCGGGTCACAGTGCAGGAGAAGGAAATCCTTCGAAAGACCAAGGAACTCGATGCAACGGTGAACAAACCTGCAGATGCCAGGCGTTATGCGATCCAGGTCCAGGCAGAGGCCGAGCGATACAAGATCGAGGCCGAGGCCCAGGGCCGAGCTGAAGCTAACAAGGTAAAGGGTTTTGCGGAAGCCGAGGTCATAAAGGCCACGGGTAATGCAGATGCAGAAGCCATCAAGGCTCGTGGTCTGGCAAAGGCCGAGATTATCCAGGCACAGGGTGAAGCAGAGGCAATCGCCATGGCCAAAAAGGCCGAATCCTGGAAACAATACAACCAGGCGGCCATTACCCAGATGTTAGTGGATGTCCTGCCTGAACTCGCCAAGAGTATTGCCGAACCTCTCAAGAG